>JAIPGG010000110.1 GCA_021736255.1 Spirochaetales bacterium
GCTGCCGCTTTTTTCCGGGGCCTGGCTGCGGATCATTTTTTTCGCCGTCATCTATTGCCTGCTTCTTCTCTTTGTCCGCCGCTACGCCCGGAAGGTGGAATCCGATCCTTCTCGATCCCCTGTTTACCAGGAGGACTTAGTCATCCGCGAAGAAGGAGCGGAGACCGTGGAGATTTCGGAAACGGAAGATGTTTCCAGAACGCCGGTAAAACCGGTGGGTTCGGGCATGCGGAAAGCGATTATCTGGTTTGCCGGTGCCATGCTTCTGGCTATAGTTTTCATCCTTGTCACCGGCAGAATCGCATCTCTGTCCCGTTATGCCTTTCCTGCTATGAGTGTGCTCTTTTTTATCGGGGGCATCGGTTCCGGGCTCTTTGCCGGAATGGGAATCGGCCGGGTGTTCTCGACCTTCGGCCGGGGCGGGCTCAGGATTTTGCCTGCGGTTTTGATCATTCTGATGGCTTACAGCGTGAAGCTCATCATCGACAATGGAGGGATAACAGATACCATCCTCTATCAGGCCGGACAGGCGATCACCGGTTCAGGGACCTACGTCTCGGCATTGATGATCTACCTGGTAACGTTGGGGATGAATTTCTTTATTGGTTCTGCTTCTGCAAAGGCTTTTTTGATGATGCCGATTCTGACCCCCCTGGCCGACCTGGTGGATGTAACCCGTCAGACGGCCGTATTGGCCTTTGACTTCGGGGACGGATTCAGCAATATGATTTATCCCTCTAATCCCCTTCTGTTGATCGCCCTCGGGCTTACGGTTGTGAGCTACCCGAAGTGGCTGAAGTGGACAGCCGCGCTGCAGGGAGTGGTGTTTTTGATCACCCTTGTGTTTTTGTGGATTGCTGTGATGATCGGTTACGGGCCGGCCTGAGAGAGGGAAACAGAGGTTATTTCTTCGGGCTTTTGACCGGCTTTCGTTTCTCCCAGAGTGTTCCGGCGTTAATAGCGTTGTCTCTGTTTATGTGTCTGCGGATCAACAGGAACGAGATGGTGACGAAGATCAGATATGCCGCCATGATCCCTCCGGTAAGCCAGTAATAGAGGGGATTTCCGCTTTTATAACCCACAGCCGGAAGATCTGCCGCGAGAACATAGGGTATGGCAAAGACAAACATCAAACCCGCCGCCGGTACGTAATCGGATGCGGCCGGTGTTTTGAATTCGGGATCTACCACCCGCAGCAAGGTAAGGCCGGAGGGAAGAGTTCCGGTCAGCGCCCCGTAGAGGAGGATTGTCCGCTGGAATTTGTAGTCGGTAAAGACCCGGGAGGCAAGCCACGGCAGAAAAAGAATCGTTACCAAACCCGCCAGGATTCCCATGGTCAGGATAGGTACCCAGTACGCGGCAACGATTTGAAGTGATATGGCGCCGATTGATGCGGCAACCATAAAATCGACGGAAAAACCTGCCGTTCTGGTAAGCTGCCCGGTTTCCAGTAGGTGGCCGACACGAAAAGACCCCAAAATTTTTCGAGCCAGCATCCCGAATACCGCCGAAAAAATGAAGGAAACACCCCAGAGGCTTTCCCCAAAGCTTTCCGCCAGGGGCCCGAGCTGCTGGAGCCCGATTCCCAGCCCCTTCAGAAAGAGGTAACTTACCAGGTATACCGCCAGGATGACAGCAAAGGTAAAAGACATGGATTCAATGGCGTCGGAGTGAGTGGTAAGCCGTGACCCGACCGGAAAAGAATCATCCTCTCGGTAGATACCCGATCGGTTCTCCGTACCGCTGGAATCGTGGTTTTTCGGCCTTTCTACCCAGCCCTTCCGGATGCCGATGTTGATAAGCAGCATCCCGCCGAAGATGGCCCAGAAAAAGCCTACGGCAGCGAAGGTCAGTCCCAGCGTTCCCGCTCCTGCAAAGTCGAGCCCCGGTGCCTCCCACTTCTGCCCGATGGCATAGGCCTGGCCGGGGCCGAGGGCAAAGCCGAGGGGAACAAAAAAACCGAAAGAGGGAAACAGATCGGGAATAATCGTCTTGATGAAAATCAAGGTAAGAAGGAGACCGATACTCCCCTGTACGGCATATTGGGAAAGGATTGTCATGGCTGTGGCATATACAGTGCGCCCATGCTTTTTTTTGGGAGCAGTGCTTTTTCCTACCTGCCGCAGGCCCATAGCCACGAATGATATATTCAGAAGATGAAACACGAGATTTTCGAGGAAGCTGGTGTCCATCCCGAAGCGGGGAGCAAGAAAGTTATAGAAAAGCAGGAGAAGGATGCCGGCTGTAATGGAATTGGGTACGAGAAATCGCTGAAAAAAACGAATTCTAGCCCGCAGTGCCGTACCGAGTATTAAAGCCAGAGAGACGATGCCGAGGTCGACAAAGAGAGCCCAGTAAAAATTCATGAACCATAGTATTCATCGAAAATCAGTATCGTGCAAGGGAGAATACGGGAAACACCCGGGAAAATGTCTGGAAAGGATCCGGCCGTTCCTATATAATGATTATCATGAAACAAACAGAAGGAAAGAAAAAGAAAAAGAAACAAAAACAGAAAAAGCCCCGGATAGCACTTATATCCACCCACGGATATGTTGCCGCCGATCCTCCCCTGGGAGCTCCGGATACCGGCGGTCAGGTGGTTTTTGTACTGGAATTGGCAAAAAAGCTCAGCCAGTTCGGCTTCAAAGTGGATGTGCTGACCCGTCGTTTCGAAAAACAGCCGGAGAAAGAAGATATTGCAAAGGGCGTACGCCTGATCAGAATACCCTGTGGCTCGAAGGACTTCGTTCCCAAGGAGTACCTGCACGAATATATACCTGAATGGGTCCGGCGGACCCTCGAGTACATACGCTCTAATTCGCTGGAGTACATTTTTATCAACAGTCACTACTGGGACGCCGGTATTGCAGGTGACTCACTGGCATCCCGCCTCGGTATACCTCATGTTCACACCCCTCATTCTCTGGGGGCATGGAAAAAAGAACAGATGGAAACCGATTATCCGGACAGCAAAGAACACTTCGAGGAGAAGTACAATTTTTCCTGTCGAATCCGGAATGAAACAAATATCTATCGGAATGCGGATCTGGTTATTGCAACAACCCCCATCCAGGTAGACAAACTCGAGGATGAATATTCAGTTCCGAAGGGGAAGATCCAGATGATTCCCCCCGGATATGACGACAACCGGTTTTTTCCTGTCGGTGAACCTTCCCGTCAGGCGGCTCGGGAGATGCTTGACTTTTCCGGAGAGGTAATCTTTGCCGTTTCCCGTTTGGCTTCGAACAAGGGGTTGGACCTGCTTATCGATGCCTTCGCCGTCACGGCGGAACGGAGGGAAAACGCGAAACTGGTGCTGGCCATCGGGCATGAGGACAGAAGCGAAAGCGAGGAAGCGATCTATCAGAACCTCCTCGAATTGCGCAGTAAACACGGGCTTGAAGACCGGGTTAGCTTCCGTGGTTTTATCCCCGATGAGGAACTGGCCGACTACTATCGGGCTTCCGATCTTTTTGTCCTGTCGAGCCGATATGAACCCTTTGGAATGACGATTATCGAAGCTATGGCCTCAGGGACTCCAACGGTAGTAACGGTGCACGGCGGTCTCTATCGAGTGCTCGACTACGGGGTCCATACCCTTTTTGCAGACCCCTTCGACCGGGAAGATCTGGGCATTACTATGGTGAAGGCGCTCCGTTACCGCAGCCTCCGCCGGAGGCTTGCCAAAGCGGGTGCGGAGCTTGCCCGGAGCCGTTTTACCTGGACAGGTATTGCCCAGCAGATGTTGAATGCCCTCGAAAGCAGACAGAACGATGCTCAGACCCTGCAGGTAAAGCCTCGGGATGACTAGATTTAGATTCATTGTGCGATAAGTATTTTCCATATCAGCGTTTTTTCTGCTGAAATCTCTGAAACAGGATAGTGCATGGCTGACCAGACAACAGAACAAAAAACCGAGATCAAATTATTTTCAGCTGATCTCGACGGCACCCTCATCGGAAAGCCGGATGGGACTCTCGCATTTCGCCGGACCTGGGACAATCTCGAAAATCCGCCCATTTTGCTTTATAACTCCGGACGAATGCTGCGGGACACCCTCGATCTCATCCGTCACCAAATTCTGCCTACACCGGACTATCTGATATGCGGGGTTGGAACTACCATCTACGATTACCGAAGACGAACGGTTATGAAGGAGTTCACCGATACCCTGACGGTAGGCTGGGACAGGAAGAAAATCGAAGAGGTTGTCAGCAGATATCAGGATATCGAACAACAGCCCAAAAAGTTTCAGGACCGATTCAAGTCGAGTTGGTATCTTTATAATGCCGACCTCGACAGGATCAGAGAACTCTGGAACGAACTCGAAGAGAAGGGGCTCAAGGTCAATGTCGAATACTCGAGCTCCCGGGATCTGGACATACTTCCCGAGTACGCGAATAAGGGCAACTCCCTCGAGTGGCTGCTCGAACAGCTTAATATTCCACCGGAGCAAGCGCTGGTTGCCGGGGACACGGGAAACGATATATCCATGTTTCACCTCAGTGGTGTCAGAGGGATTGTAGTCGAGAATGCTCAACCCGAACTATTCGGAGCTACCGTCGAATTTCCTACCTTTGAGGCTACCCGGCCGAATGCAGACGGCGTTCTGGAGGGGCTCCTGCATTACGGTGTGATCGACAGCATAGCCGACATAAGCGGGGAATCTCTCGAGGAAAGTAGCTATGACCCGGCTATCCAGCATGTGCTCAAGACATCGAAATTCAAGAGTTTGAGCCAGGAAGAACTGGATTTCGTGGAGACAGCGTATCAGAAGGCCTATGAGGTGCTGCGTCTGTGTATCACCCCTATCGGATTTTCCGCGTGCTCTCTCGAACACAACACCTTTCATCACACCGACCAGAATTACAAGAGTGTCTGGGCCAGGGACGGCTCGATCACTATTATGGGTTCCCTATCGGTGGAGGATCCGGAGATCCGTTCCTGCCAGCAGCGTACTCTGGTTACTTTGTTGACTCATACCTCCCCACACGGGCTGGTTCCGAGCAATGTGAGTATCGAGACGGAAACCCCCGACTATTCGGGGATCGGGGGGATTGCCTCCGTAGACAGCGGCATGTGGGTGGTTGTTGCCTTCTATCATTTCATAAGAACCACCAGGGACTATCAATTGCTGCGGACATGGTATCCGGTTCTCAAGAAGATCATAGAACGGATATCGGCGCTGGATGCCAATAACGACAGTTTGATCGAAGTCCCCGAGGCCGGCGACTGGATGGACCTTTTCGGCAGGAGCTACAATGTACTCTACGATGAGGTGATTTGGTACTCGGCAAACCTCAGTTTCGGAAGAATCTGTGAGCTCATCGGGGATTACAAGAAGGCCTTCGAGTATCTGCGGAAGGCCCAGTCTATCAAGGACATGATCCTGGCCAAGTTCTGGCCCAGCATCAATACCGAGGTTCCGAGCTATTCCTTCGCCGATCAGCAGTTTTCGGTAGGCGACACATCCTATCTTCTCGCTGAGATAACCCCCTTCAGTTTCGACTGGCGTTGTGATGTTTATGGAAATATCCTGGCGGGTCTATTCAATGTGCTGGACCTCGACCGTGCTTTGACGGCATTCCGTTTTATGTGGGGAGTTGGGGTGAACGACCCGTCGCCGGTGGTGAATCTCTATCCGCCGGTCAATGCCGGCGATCCGGGTTGGCGCACCTATTATACGGTCAACCTTTTGAATCTGCCCTATCATTACCACAACGGCGGCATCTGGCCCTTTATCGGTGCACAGTGGGTCCGCTTTATCAGCAAACTCGGGCTTCGGGATATTGCTCAGCGCGAACTCTACCGGCTGGCCCGCTTGAACCAAACCGGTGTGACAGGTGAGTGGGAATTCAATGAATGGGTCCATGGACAGACCGGACGGCCGATGGGGAAATCCTATCAGGCCTGGTCGGCTGCAGGTTTTATTCATGCGTACCACGATTTGCAGCTCGATTCCAGCGCCGACGGTGGAGCGGAAGACACTCCTCACGGGCAGCAGGAGGGTGCTGCAGAATAGCGAAGAGTAGAGGGAAAATGCCGGCGTTGCAGTGACTATTCAAGGCTCGATCGATGAACGTGTTACCTTGCTAGATTGGAAGATAGCCCCGCTTTTTGAGAACATCCACAGCGTGGATATACAAAGCCTCCGCTTCATCCACCATCGTCCCGAGTGTATCATGTTCTCCGGCCAAAGAGGATTCTTGGATTCTTTTTAACTGATTATAAAGAGTTCCGAATGAAAGGTTGGCGGCGATCCCGCTAAGCTTGTGTGCTGTTTCTCCTACCATCCGGAGGCTGCCGGTTGCGAGTGCTTGCCGGATCATCTCCATCAATTGAGGGATTTGGTCCCGGAATTGCAGAGCGAGCTCGGAAGCGAAGTTTTTGTCGTCCATGACTCGGGTAAGGAACTCTTTTTCATCGAAGAAATCCGAACCCTCGGTTGCCCCCTGTTGGTTTGCGGTTTCCTGGTCGCCTGTTGTTTCTTGATGGTTTTCGTCGGATTGTGTCTTCGGGCCGGTCAAAGCTTCGATTTTCTCGAAAAGGGTTCCGGCTGTGATCGGTTTTTCGAGGAAATCATCCATTCCCGACTCAAAGCACTCCCGGCGAGTGTTTTCGGTGGCATAGGCGGTAACGGCGATAATGGGAACATTGTGATCGATCACGGCTGAATCTGCTGCTCTTATTACATGGGTCGCTTCGAAGCCGTCCATATTCGGCATTTGCAGGTCCATAAGGATAATATCGAAAGACTGAGAGGACAGCAGCTCCACCGCTTCTTTTCCGTCGGTACACGAATCTACCTGGTACCCTGATTTTTTTAATAACTCTGTAGTAACGAAGAGGTTGATTTTGTTGTCTTCTACTATCAGTACGCGGGGTTTGCTTTCCATGTATTTATGCTTCCTCTCGAGAGATTACACGGTATGATTTGATAGTGTAATCGATGGTTTGATTATAGGCGATTTCAACGTTTTCAACAATCCATCCGGCCGGTGCTTCCATTTTGCTCCACAAGGGCTCTTCTTTTCTCCATGATTTTCCCCTGCTTTCGTTGGTGTTGGAAAAAAATGAAGGGGGAGGTCTCCCCCTCGCTTCGGAGTCCGTGCCGCAGCG
>JAIPGG010000111.1 GCA_021736255.1 Spirochaetales bacterium
GGGCTTCGTATCTTTCTTCTTTTTCCTGTACTTCTTTATGGGCTTCAAAAAGTTCAAAAGCCATATTTATCGATTCAATCAGGATAAATTCACCGGAATTTTTGAGGACATAACCATACCGAGTTATCTGTTTTACTTTGTCCACATATTCCTTTTCAGAATGGCTGGTCAGAAACACCACAGGGAGGGTATGTTTAGCTAAAATAATTCGGGCAGTTTCGGTTCCGTCCATACCCTCGCCGAGATCGATGTCCATAAGAATGAGGGATATTTCCGGATCTTCTTCGATGATGTCGACAGCTTTTTCGCCGGTATCTGCGGTTTTTACCTCGAATCCGTGTTTTTGGATGGTTTTGGCTGTTTTAAGGGCAGGAATTTTTTCATCTTCTACCAATAAAATCTTGCGATACAAACTTTGCCTCGAATTTTGCTGAAAAATGGAACTATTAGATATTATAAGGATTTATGGCTGTGCTGTCAAATGCCGAAACTGTGAGAGAACTGTGAGAGTTCAGAGGTTAAACAAAAGACAATTTTTTGCTGCGGAGAGGACTTGCCCTGCACGGCTCGCCCTCGTGGCTCGCCGCTCCGGATTCCGCCTGCGCGCCTAAAACGACCTCCTGTCGTTTTGCGCTGCAGGTATTCGCGCCGGCGCTCCGGTTCAAGTCCTCTAACGCAAAAAAGGGCCCGCCCCGCTGATGCGGACCGGACCCTTTTCCTGCTGCGGAGAGGACTTGTCCTGCACGGCTCGCCCTCGTGGCTCGCCGCTCCGGATTCCGCCTACGCGTCTAAAACGACCTCCTGTCGTTTTGCGCTGCAGGTATTCGCGCCGACGCTCCGGTTCAAGTCCTCTAACGCAAAAAAGGGCCCGCCCCGCTGATGCGGACCGGACCCTTTTCCTGCTGCGGAGAGGACTTGAACCTCCACGGGCGAAACGCCCACTAGCCCCTCAAGCTAGCGTGTCTACCAATTCCACCACCGCAGCTGAAGTGGGAACACTATATCGAAAAGCTGTTTAAAGGTCAAGATATTTGGCTGCACCGGAGCCAGCCCGGGCTGAGCCCCCGGCTCCTGCCCAGTTGAAGCTTCCAGCCTCGGCCTATGCCCAGCCCCGGACTAAGGTTCAGAACCAATGGTTTTCAGGGAAAGTGTGAAGCGAAAGGGTACAAAACGGGCTGCGGCTCTTTCTCAGCAGCGATTCTTCTGATATACTTGTTGAAAACCTTCTATGGGGGTGTTTGATGAAAGGAAAAGTACACATCTATGACACACAGGGAAACCTGGTGTTGGCAATTCAGAGCATCATTACACTCAAGCAAGACGGCCAACAGGTAACGATCACCTACCAAGACGACGATAATAAAACCGTGACTATCCAGACAAATATGCAGTATCTGTACTGGCAGGATTGAGGCTGAACGGGGCCGGACAGGGTTTTTTGTAGGCGTTCTTTTCTGCAGGTTGTTTACAGCCTTGTCGCTGTTGTGCAGGCCGGATGTTGCAAAGGCAGAGTGTGCTGTTGCGGGCTGAAGAAATTATCGTTTCTATTTGGAAACAGCGTTCTGATTTGAGAAACACAGGAACCATACCTGATTCGGTTATCTTGTCACGGGACCAATACCGAACGATTCGTGAATATCATGTCTCTCTCGGAACACTCGAGAATGAAGAAATGGATTATCTCGCCGAAGATCGTATCTTTGATTTGGATATTTTGATTGATTCCGATTCTAAAGACGGGCCAAGGGTTATGAGTTCGGGGAGCTGAGCGGTACCATGCGCTAAGGCTCCGCTGATCAGTGAAAGACACACACCGAAGTGAGCCTCCAAGCGGCTGCAGACGAATACAGCGTTCCCTCAAAACTATTGTATATGTGCATACTCTTTGCGGAAAGCTTGGATCAGTGTACCGAATCGATTGACGGCTGCTTCAACGGCCTCAGGTGTCTGCATGTCCACCCCTGCTTTCTGCAGGGCTTCCAGAGGGTACTTTGAACCGCCGGTTTTCAGAAACGACAAATACCGTTCACGCTCTTTTTCACCCCCGGAGAGAACTTTCTGGGAAAGATAGAGGGCTGCTGATATTCCTGTGGAATATTGATATACGTAAAAAGCACGGTAGAAATGGGGAATCCGCAGCGATTCGAGGTCGCTGGTCTCTTCGAGCTGTACGTTGGGGCCGAAATATGATTCTAACAGACTACGGTAGAGATTGCGGATCGAATCGAGGGTAAGCGGGGTTCCTTCTTCCGCCATTCTGTGGCTTTCCCGTTCGAATTCGGCAAACATGGTCTGTCGAAAAAGGGTCGCAATAATATCGTCGATCTGTTTCCCGATAAGGTAAGCCCGGAGGCGGGGATCATTCTCCTGCTTCAGTAACTGTTCAAAAACCAGCTGTTCATTAAAGGTGGAGGCTACTTCGGCCTCGAAAATAGTATAATCGTAATGCTGAAACGGATTGTTGCTGCTTGAAAAATAGGTGTGCATGGCATGACCGGCTTCATGGGCAAGGGTGAATACATGCCGGATGTCGTCTTCACGGTAATTCATCAGGATGAAGGGGTGTGCCCGGTATGCTCCGTGGGAGAAAGCTCCCGATCGTTTGCCCTTGTTTTCGTAGCGGTCCACCCAGTCTCCGGTTAAACCTTCCCGTACAATATCGAGATAGTTCTGTCCGAGCGGCCGGAGTGCATTTACAACGATTTCGACAGCTTCATCGTAGGCATAACTGCTGCTGATCTGTTCGATCAGCGGAACGCGGGTGTCGTAAAGCCTGAGTTCATCGAGTCCGAGGATTTCCCGGCGCATGTTGTAGTATTCGTGAAGGGCGGGTAATCCGCTGCGGACGGTTTGAACCAGGGTATCGTAGACCTGCACCGGGATGTTGTTTGCAAAAAGGCTTGCCTCGAGGGAGGAATCGAAATTGCGGGCCCGGGCACGGTATAGATCGAGATTTACGCTTCCGGCATAGAGGGCGGCAAGGGTGTTGGCGTGGGCCTCATATTCACCCATGAACTGATGATAGGTTGCCTTGCGTATATCCCGTTCGGGGCGCTGCATAAGGCTCTGGTAGGAGGTCTGGCTGAGTTGAACCGTTCCTTCCGGGGTCTCTATGCTCCCGAAGTCGAGATCGACATCATTGAGTGCCGAGAAGGTTTTTGAGGGTGTCTGGTTTGCCTCTTCCTGCATGGCCAAAAGGCGCTCCTCTTCCGGAGAGAGGGTGTGAGGCCGGTAACGGAGGATGCGCTCGAGATAGATAAGATAGGGTTCGAGCTCTTTTTCCGAAAGAAACTGTTCCATGTCCTGAGGAGGAATAGCGAGTATTTCCGGCTGCTGATAACTGGCCGCTTCTTCGGCTCGGACGGCGGTTCGTATATACCGGGAGATCCTTTCCTGCCGGGCACTATCGCCGATGTTTTCGCTCACCGAGAGTTGCGCATATACTCCCAATGCTTCCGCCCGTTCGCTGAAATCCATCATAAAGTCGAGGCATCGTCTCAGAGAAGATGCCGACTGACCAAGAGTTCCGCGGAAACTTTCAATAGTTGGTATGTCGGATTCTAGTTGTTTTAGATCTGCTTCCCATGCTTCAGGATCAGGGTAGAGGGCGCTCAAGTCCCAGCAATCGCTCTGACTAAGCTGTTCTCGATCGGGAATGGTTTTCTGATTCATTGCTCTGTTTCCTCGTTTGTTTCGATTCCCGATATCAGGGTGTCGAGAGCTGCTCCGGCCCTTCCTCGGTGAGAGATCCGGTTTTTTTCCTCTTCCGGCAGTTCTGCAACGGTTTTTTGATATCCCGGCAAGTACAGAATGGGATCGTATCCGAAGCCGCCTTTCCCCCTGGGTGCATCGGCTATAAGTCCGGGCAAGGTTTCCTGGGCGGTGAAAACCCGGTATTCGCTCAATATGAGGGCCAGGCAGCAGATAAAGCCGGCTTTCCTGTTTTCTATACCTTTGAGTTTTTCGAGAAGAAGCCTGTTCTGTTCCGAGCTTTCGGGGACCGAACCGCCTTCAGCACCGAACCGGGCCGAGAGGATGCCCGGAGCCCCGTCGAGAGCGTCTACAGAAAGCCCTGAGTCATCCGCAAGGACCGCAGGATGGTGTACTCCTGCTTTCCGCGCGGTTTCAAAAAGACTGCGAGCTTTGCCGAGGGCATTATCGAGATAGGTGGAGCCGGTTTCTTCATGATGAAACTCTATGCCGTATTCCCCCGGAGAATGTATGCGATGTTCAGGGAATATGGCTTTCATTTCCGTAAGTTTATGCGGATTGTTTGTAGCCAGAAGGATATCCATGATCGGGATTGTAGCCGATACACTTCTCTTCGGTAAAGGTGTTTCTGATGTAGTAGAGCCCGGAATCCACACTTCCCTTGGGTATTCCGAGCACTGTTGCTATATCTCGATGTGTCGGGGTGAGGGGAAGGCGGTTGATGTGTTCGTGTAGATTGTCGAGCTGCCTTCGGAGGTCTCGGCAAAGAGCCCGCTGCCGGTCTTTGGTTTGTGAGGTTTCGCAGTAACGAAGACGCTCTTCCGCCATTTGCAATTCGAAATAAAGAGCATTTTTTCGTTTGACCATGTGGGCATAGCGGCTTCGGCGGCGTTCCATTCGTTTCAGTATTTCCATACGGAATTGCTCGAGTTTCCTGGCTGGAATGTTCGAAGCACCGGCTATGTTTTGGATCATATCGTGATCAACACGGTCGGCTTCTTTTAACAGAAGCAGCACAAGGCGTCTTTGAGCCGGGGAATCGGGTATGACTTCATTTTTTGTTTTTCGTGGGTAGAAACGACGGACATTCCGCCGGCTCTTGAGAACCGGTGGTGCGGCCGATTTTGCGGCACACCGGACCTGCTCGCGAGTTATCGATAATTCATTGTTCGAGGGTTCTGAGCCCTTTTCTAAGGGGCTTTGTTTTCCATACGCCGGTTCCCATTCAGCCGCCGAAAGTTGTTCCCGGTATTCCCTGATGAGAATGGTATCCATTGCTTTCTTTTTCAGGCGCGAAACTTGGCGGCGGGATGCAAAGGTTTTTTGTTGAAATCGCAAGGTCCTGTTGAGGTACATTTCGAAGAGCTTTCCCTGCCATTCGAAGCGCTCAATCATTCGGATCATCCTCGGGCGAAAATAGAGAAAGAATTCACTGCATGAATCCAGATCCCATCCTGAATGTCGAACCGGATAGTAATAGACATGAATGGAAGCCTGCCTGACTGCTTCTTCAAACCCTTTTCCCGTTAAACGATAGTGCAGTACCGCCTGTGTTAATTTGGTAAGCATTTTTCCCCTCGGTTTATGACTTTTTGGCGGCTGAATTCTCCGCAAAAAAAATGCCGACTCAGGGTGGGCTGAAATAGGGATTTATGGAAAAAATCTTAATACTTCTTAACAATTCTAAGGTTTTCCGTTGAGTTTATGGCGTTGCTTTGATAAGCCTAAGCGGCTGCATTATAGCCGGGGGTTGTATTGTTGGATACGAGTGTCCCGCTGAAACGCAGCTGCGGCAGGAGGCCCTGTCTCAGGGGGGAGCTTCGGAGGCCCCTCCCGCATACAGGTTGTTTGCCCGGTCCAGCCGCTCTCCGAGGAGCCGGGAGATGTAGAGCCCGTAATGGGGATGCTCCTTAATTGTTGCTACAAAGCTTTTCCGGGGGAGCTTGACCAGTTTTCCGGCGGTTTGGGCGATGACGGTGGTCTCTCTTCGCTTATTCAGCAGGAAAGAGAGTTCTCCGATAAACATGTCCGGTGGTCCGAGTATTCCAATATCTTTCCCGTTCTGTCTGACGATATACCGGCCGCTGGAGATATAATACAGCAACTCCCCGGTATGATCGGGTTCGAGTACTACATCGCCCGGTTCAACATGAACGATTTCACCCTTCTGGAATCCGGAGGGGGGGGGGACTTCGAGAGTGGGGTCATGTTTTACGACAAAGGTGACTTCGTTTCCAATCTCGTTGTAAAAGAGATCTTCCCCGATGAGACTCGCCATACGAATCCCGCGGCCGTGCTGTTCGGTAAAATCGTCGAGCTCTTCCTCTTCCATAACCTTGCTCACATCGAATCCGTCTCCTTCATCTTGAATGATGAAATGGGTTCTGTCCTCGTAAATCTCCCATTCGAAATGGACTCGCTTCCGGGCAATTTCCGGATCGCTGCACTTATCTCTGATGAGTTGAAGGATATCTCCCCCCTTCTCGAGAAAGGTATTCTTCTCCTGAAAGCTGATTCCGCAGTTTCCGTGTTCCACGGCATTTACCAGAAGTTCAGAAAGACTCAGCTGGACCCGCATTTTGCCTTCGGGGGGAATCAGTCCGCGATGCACGAGGGATGTAGCGGCAATTCCGGCGTAAACAGAGACTTCCACCAGGTCGTTATTGATGACTGCAGAACCACGCGGGGCATCGACGAGTTTACTGGATATGTCGCGGGAAAAAAGTATCTGCCTGTTGTTTTCGAGTATTCTGATGCATTTTGCGAGCTGAGTAACTACCTGCATCCTGTCGAGAAGTGTGATTACATTAAGGGCGGTGAGGCGTTCATGGAGGTTGTCCTCGTCTGTGTATCCCCGGTCGTAAATCCCGATAATTCCGAAGGTATGGAGCCAGCCGTCTTCCCGGATGCTGATGAGTAAGCTCTCCAGGTCGAGGGAGGGGTCGGAAAAATCCACAATGATAAGTTCGGGAAAACTGAAGTTTAAAAACTCGGTAATATCCTCATCATTCGAAATAACGTGCAGGAAATGATGTTTCTGGTTGCTGAGTTGTTCCAGAACGAGTTTGCTCAGGCTGTCATCTGACGTCATTACACCGATAAGACTCATACGGGTTCTCCTTCAGTGAAATCACTCACTTGTGCCAGGTGTTGATAGAGCGAATTTCGTACAGATCGTACGGACCCGCCGGTTTCGAAGCCGGCGGCACGGGGATGACCACCTCCGCCGTATTCTCGGGCCAGAGTTCCCACATCGATTCGATGCTTCGAACGCAGCCCCACCGAACACCGGTCCGACTGCTCTTGTCTGATGTAAACTACCACTTCGACCCCGGCTACACCGAACAACTGCTGATAGAGGCTGTCCGAGTCGCGTTCTTCCTTGCCGAA
>JAIPGG010000112.1 GCA_021736255.1 Spirochaetales bacterium
GCCGATACCGAAGGTGGTTTTGTACTGAAAATTAGTGGTTTGTTCCTCCTGGGCGGGAAGGGCGAGGCTGCTGAAAAACACCAGAACAACAATGACAAATATCAAGCGTTTCATAAACGGCACCTCCAATTTTTTGTCTATCTAAAATATAGTGCATGAACGAAAACAATTCATGATAAAAAAAATAATTGACGGCAACTCTAAGCAATCATAAAATAATATTGTGGAAAAAAGTGTACAGTGTATACTCTTCTGTATTTTTCATTTCCTCCCTCCACCGCAAGCATATCAGTCATCTTCCTCACATAAACCTCCACGCTTCCCCAAAAAAACAATCCGCGAAAGAGGTTGCTTATGACCCCTCAAATTAAAATTGCTGCAGAAAAACATCGGCGGTGTCTTTGCCGCGCTGGGCTGTTGGTTCTGATTGTGTCGGTTCTTAGCATCATAAACATACCCGCTGCCGGTGCCCAGCAATCGGTCTCCGAAACAACCGAGGACTTCACCGTCTTTTCAGTAAAGAACATCGCCGGTCTCGGAATCCCGATTGGAACGCGGGCGGATGTGTTTTCTTTAGGTGCCGGCACATTTGTTCTTGGCGGATACTCTATGTCTTTTTATCCGCCCCTCTCGTTCAATGCCGGGGCGGGATACCAGTTTGCCCCCATTAAGGCGGAGGACTCGGTCTCCATGATGTATGGTGGCGCCGGAGTAGGACTGCAGTACCTGCTGGGAGAAAGCTTTGCAGCCGGCGGTTGGGTAAACGGCGGCTATGGCTACGGGCTATTAAACAGTGATGCGGCAATCAGCGGGGGCGCTCCTTACGGGATGGCAGGGCTCTTTGCATCCTACTTTTTCAACCCTCAGCTCAGCCTGAGCCTGGAGGGAAACTACCGCTACTTCCAGGGACTGTATCAGGATGTACAGGTCGGCGTTGGGGTCTCCTACTTTTTTAATTTCAAACGTATTAAAGCTGTCGATTTTGCGCCGCCTGTTATGGATCCGGTCTATCCCCTGCTGCAAAGATGGTATACAAACAATCCTGTCGGTTCGGTGCCGATCCGCAATGTGGAGGAGAAGCCGATCGAGGAAGTAACCGTTACGATGCAGATTCCCGAGTTCACCGAAGAACCGCGGGAGGCCAAGGTTCCCTCGCGCCTGAATGTGGGAGCACAGGCGGATGCCCTGTTGTTTGCAGACTT
Organism: Spirochaetales bacterium; assembly: GCA_021736255.1. Taxonomy (GTDB): domain Bacteria; phylum Spirochaetota; class Spirochaetia; order JAIPGG01; family JAIPGG01; genus JAIPGG01. The sequence goes on from JAIPGG010000112.1 coordinate 1,203, forward strand.
CGCCGAGTTGGGACTCGAGGTTACAGAGCCGAAGACGGTGGAGGCTCAGATCGAGGTTTCCTACAAGTATGGTTCGTTCACCCGGAGGCAGGAGTACGAGGACGAGGTGGAGCTCACGATCCTGCCGGGCAGGTCGATCCGCTGGGACGACATGCGCAAGATTTCCCTCCTGGTAACCGAGAACGATCCGCCGATTGCCGGGGCCATGGTATCGCTCGAGGATGAGCTGATGCCTGCAGCCTGCAACGAAATCGATCCCTTTCTGATGAAGGCGATGGGGCTGTACCTGACCATGGCAGAAGGCGGCTACCGCCTGGACGAAGAAAGCGAGAGTCCATTCCGCTCCTTCATTTCCAATCCCGACGGCCTTGATACGGTGCAGCTTCCCTACCAGACCGTCGAACGCGGGAAAGGAGACAGCGCAGAGCTCTCGGCTCTCTTTGCCTCGGCCGCAGCTGCAGCAGGCTTCGAGCCGTATTTTCTGGTGCTTCCGGAGGCGGGGATGATCCCGGTTCTGCGAGTCAGTCAGGCCGGAGAGGAGAGCAGGGAAGAGCTCTAGGCCAAGTATTTTCGCCCTGACGATCTGTTCGTCGAACAGGGAGGTAACTGGTGGATGCCGATCGACATCCGCGACACCTCGGTTAGTTTTCGGGAGGCCGCGCTTTCCGGCAAAGAGCTGTGGGAGACAGCCCTGGCTGAATCCGGCGGAGAGCAAGAACAGGCGGGCGCACCATCGACCACCCCCGTACTCTTCAGCCTCTCGGAGTGCCGCGAGGAGTATGTTCCCATCGATTATCCGGGGAGCGCCGAAGGCTTTTTCCTCCCTGCAGACTTCGCCCGGATCTACAAGGAGGCGGAGACAGAACAGATCGCCTGGATGATCGGCCCGAGTATCGAAACAAAGAGCGCAGAAATCGCAGCCTCCGGTGGCGACATCGTAAGCCTCAACAGCCTCGGCGTTCTCCATGCACGCTACGAGCAGTATGGCAAGGCCCGGACCAAGTTCCAGCAGGTCCTGCTCTCCAATGAATTCATGCCGGCCCTCCTCAACATGGGGAACATCCACTACCTCAAGGACGAGCTCAAGCTCGCCCAGCCCTTCTACGAACGTGCCTCGGCTGTAGCCCCCTTCGATTCCCGGGTCATCCTGGCCCTGGCCAAGGTCAACCACAAACTCGAGAACTACGGTTCGGCCCGCGACGGCTGGGAAAAGCTCAAGAGTCTCGACCCCGAGCTCGCCGAGACCTTCCGATACCTGAATCTTATGGGCGAGGAAGCAGTCCGCGCTGCCCGGGAACTGGAAGATCGGGACGTGGTTGTGTGGATTGATGAATAAGGAGGAAAGACAGGGGAGGCATATATGCCTAGTATTATTAAATTGCGCAGAGGAATCATCGGCGCCGCACTGGCCGGGTTAGTTTTAACGTTTTTTAGCTGCGGGGACTCGGAGTTTTATCTGGATCTCGAGCGGCTGGTGGAAGAGTATGAGGCGGCGCAGAAAGGAATCATTGTTTATGTAAATGGAGCCACAGGAGATGACGTGCAAAACAGCGGACTGGAACCGGATAATCCCCTCGCTACGATCCAGGCCGGCATAAACGCAGCTGAAGGACGGACCGGTTCAGAGGTACGGGTTGCAGAGGGCACGTATTCCATAAACGAAACCATTACCATGGCAAACGGGGTATCCCTCTATGGCGGATACTCATCGGATTTTTCTTCCCGTGACGCGGACAGCCACACTGTTACGATAGATGATGGGCGAAGTGAAACTACCGGTTTTTCCACGATAGCTTTTCCTTCGGAAGTAAGTACTGTCACAGTTTTCGATGGGTTTTCCGTTCAGGGAGGAGTGAGCAGCGGGGATATTGCAGAAGTTGTTTCCTGCAATGGCTCGGATGGGGTGGTAATACGGAATAATGATATTTCAGCCGGCGGCTCATATGATATCTTTGGTGTTTATGTTGGGGGCAACGGCTCCACACTCATAGAAAAAAATACAATTGAAGTGACGAATGGCGACAGTAATTGCCGGGGTATGTATGTAAACGGTTCAGGTTCGATTTCCATTACCGTAAGAAACAATGTGATAAGTGCAACCGATGGCAATTTCACAACCGGCATAGCTTTCTGGCCCGATTCCGGAACTCCTGTAATTCACAACAATACTTTCTATGTAGGACAGGACAATGGAAACTACTCCGATTGTATAAGAATCTCTGACAATACCAATCCTCGAATCGAAAATAATATCTTTTACATGACGGCAGGTGTAAGCGGAGTGCGTAGAATTATCAGGGAAGAAGAAGTGGACTCAGATCCAGCCATTGTGAGAAACAATTGTTTTTATAATTATACGATTATTTATGCTGATTATGACGGTACCAATCCAATTACTATTAATGATGTCAATGATCCCACGATGACTACCCAGAATGGTGCAGGAACTTCGGAAGGGAATGTAGATCACGATCCTGGATTCACTAATCCCTTCGCTGCAGATTTTCATTTAGATCATCCACCTGTAAATGTTTCGGGCGGCGGGAGAGACCTGTCTTCATATTTTACGGCTGACCTAGAGGGAACGGTTCGAACAACAGAGACACCTTCCGGTGCAACTAATACCGGTGCTTCCGGCTGGTCCATGGGGGCGTACGAATATGTTCCTTGATGCTTGAAAAGAAATAGATCGTTGAAAATTTTATTTGTGCGGAGGGTGGAGAGTGGAAAAGCGAAATTCAGGCGGTAAGCTTCAGGCAGTGTTGTGTGCATGTGCTCTGTTGGCTGTATTTTTCAGCTTTAGTTCATGTGGTGAGGATTCTGGTTTTTATCTGGATCTCGAGCGGCTGGTGGAAGAGTATGAAAGTAGTACCCAACCCAAAATAGCATATGCAAGTCTAGCGGATGGTGATTACGAAATCTATACTATGAACCTCGATGGATCGAAAATCACTCAACTCACATTTAATAATGATTATGATTCCGCTCCGAGTTGGTCCCCAGATGGAAAAAAGATCGCCTATTATTCGGATACAGATGGGGATTCTGAAATTTACGTTATGAACTCAGATGGTACCAATGTAGAAAAACTGACTGATAATGGATTCTTTGATGGTCACCCCCATTGGTCTCCGGATGGCCAAAATATTGCCTTTACGTCAGATAGAGACAAAAATACAAGAAATGTATTTATCATGGATAAAGATGGTCAGAATCAAAACAATATAACGAGTTCTACTGAAACGGAAGCTACGCCTCGATGGTCGCCGGATGGTACAATGATAGTCTTTGCCTCAAGCAATGGAGGCAACTATCGAATTGTGAGAATGAATGCAGACGGCAGTAATCTATTTGATATTACAGATGGAACTAACAATGATTCAACGCCTTCTTGGTCAGTAGATGGTAATTTGATTCTATTTACCGGTTGGCGTAGTACAGATTATGAGATATGCACTCGAAACAGCACAGATGGTTCGAATGAGAACATTCTAACAAATAATGATTATGAAGATGGATCTGCGCGATTTTTTCCTGACGGTTCAAAAATTGTGTATCGCTCTTTTCCTGACGGCAATACCGATATACACATTATGGATGCCGATGGCAGTAATGTAAGGCAGATTACGAAAACAAGTTCATGGGAACGCATGCCTGTTGTGCAGCCGGGGTTTTAAAAAAAACTAGAATAAACAAAATCCGTATAATTTTTCGGTTTGAACACCGAAAACTCGGCATCCGGATATGGTTTCCTGGTGATTTCCTTGCGGAGGGTTCCGCTGTATCCGCTTCATCTTGCATATTCCTCGTATGAAGCATCGAATATTTGACAATAGCACGAAAAAAGTGTACACTAAATGCGTGCATAATAAGGGGGCCGGACTTGAAAAATATCACCTTCAGCGCCGATGAACACCTAATCGAATCCGCCCGGAGGCGCGCTAGGGAAGAAAACTCAACGCTCAATGAGGCATTTCGTAGCTGGTTGGCCGAGTATGCAGGCGGAGAACAACAGGCTGAACAAGCGAGGCATGTCGTTCGCAGGATTCAGAGCTATGCCGGAACAGGCGGCAGACGGTTTTCCAGGGAAGAGATGAATGAGCGTTGATTTTCTGGATACGAATCTGTTCATCTATCTTTTCGATGAACAGGCGGTGGAGAAGCGGAGAACGGCGGAACGTCTCATCTTTCAGGCAATCGAGGAGCAGAATTCGGTAATAAGTTTTCAAGTTGTTCAGGAAACCCTGAATGTGATTACGACAAAAATGGAAGTTCCAGCAGCATCTGAGGATGCCCGCTTGTTTTTTGACACTGTATTATCTTCTCTCTGGAAGGTTCAGCCAAACCCACGCATATACCGATATGCACTGTATATACAGTCAAGATTTTGTTACGGATTTTATGATTCACTTATTATCAGCTCCGCTATCGAGGCAGGTTGTAAACGGATCCTCACCGAAGATATGAATGATGGTCAAATAATTGACGGGGTAAAAATCGAAAATCCTTTTCCGGATTGATCCGGGAGAATAGCCCTGTTCTTTCTTAGGAGCCTGCACCCTCATTTTTACGATGAATATTGTGCTGTTTCTGAAGAAAAGTTCATAACCACGGTTATTTATCGAAAGGTGATAAAGTGATTCACAATGATACGAGGCGGGTTTCAACAACAGTCTCACTGAAAAAAACAAAAACCGTGATACACTAGTAATTAAAGATAGAGTTACATCTCTCGGCAATTCCTCCTGTATGTGAAAAGCATTTAAAGGATTTTGTAAAAAGATCTCAAATGTTTTCTGAAGGAGGGATATAAAATGAAAATTGAAGATCGCGCTGCAAAAGAGCAGGGCAACGGTCGAAACCCCTTCTGGAAAGTTGGGGTTTTTCTTTGTATCGGCATCTTCCTGGTTCCAGTGGTTTTTTCCCTGGTTTCCTGTGACGGGGTGGCCGGCGTACTGAATGATTTGGTCGATGAATTGCTGTACCCCCAGGTGAAAAAGCTCACCGCTTCCGATGGTGGGGCTCACGACAATTACGGATATTCGGTTGCTGTTTCCGAGTGCAGCAGTTCAGGTGATTGCGCGCTTGTCGGGGCGTATAAAGCAGATTCTGATGCCGGCACGGGTACTGGTGCAGCGTATATCTATGAGGAAGATATCGGTTCGGATACGTGGTCCGAGACGAAACTCAGCCCTTCAGACGGCGATGCCGGGGATCAGTTCGGTTACTCGGTGGATATATCAGGGGATTATGCGGTGATCGGCGCACGGTATAACGATGTTGCCGCGGACGATCAACCTGAAGGGGCAACCTATGTGTTCAAACGGAACGGGCTCGACAACTGGGGACAGGTTGCAAAACTTACAGCCTCCGATGGTGCCGATTCTGATTGCTTTGGAGAATGTGTTGCCATATCCGGTCCGGTTGTCGTAGTTGGTGCTCCATATCACAACAGCACCGGCGCAGCGTATGTCTTCGACGGCTCGGGCGGCTGGAGTGCTTCCATGACCGAAGATGCAAAGCTCACCGCTTCCGATGGTTCCGGCGGAGACGACTTTGGAATCTCGGTTGCAGTCTATGGTTCGCTTGTTGCAGTCGGGGCAGTCAATCACAACAGCAGCACCGGGGCAGCCTATGTCTTTGAAGAACCTGCCGGAGGCTGGAGCTCTATGACCGAAGATGCAAAGCTTACTGCCACCGGCGGAGAGGCGAATGATAACCTGGGGTGTTCGGCGGCTGTCTATCAGAACACGGTACTGGTCGGCGCATATGGTGATGATGGCAGCGGATCCGCGTATATCTTTGAAGAACCGCAAAGCGGCTGGAGTTCTACGGTGAACGAGACGGCCAAGCTCACTCCTTCCGATGGGTTGAACGGCGATTATTTCGCTAATCAT
>JAIPGG010000023.1 GCA_021736255.1 Spirochaetales bacterium
TCTTCGAGATCGATTCGCTGGAGGAACTCGAGGGTCTGCGTGTTCCCCTGGTCTGGAAGGACCCTTCCCAGAGGGAAGAGTGGGTGAAAGCCCTGAAAGAGCAGGGAAGCATCGCGAGTATGGAAGCGGAAATGGTGAGTGCTTCCGGGAGAACGATCTGGCTCCTTGCCTCGGGCCTTTTGATGACCTACCAGGGACAGCCTGCCATACTCTCGATTCACAACGAGATTACCGAAAGGAAACTCCGGGAAGACACCGTCAAGGACAGCGAACGCTGGTTTCGGACCCTTGCCGATACCACGACCACGGGGATCTTCATTTATCAGGACGACCGCTATGTCTACGCCAATGCCGCGATAACGAGGATTACCGGATACTCTGAGCGGGAATTCTTGCAGCTCGAACATGTTTGGGACCTTGTGCATCCGGATTTCCGGGATACCGTCCGGGAGCGGACAGTCGCCAGGCAGGCCGGCGAGGATGTCCCCGAGCATTACGAGCTGAAGATCGTTTGCCGGGACGGAGAGGAAAAGTGGCTGGACATCAGCGTGGGTGTTATCGACTGGGGCGGGCGTCCGGCGGCGATCGGCACGGCCTTCGATATTACCGGCAGAAAGCAGGCCCTCGAGCAGGTAAATGCCCTGCTTCAGGAGAAGGAAGTTATCCTCAAGGAAACACACCACCGGGTAAAGAATAATATGAATGTCATCGCAAGTCTGCTTACTCTGCAGTCCGATGATGTGCCCTCTGATGAATGTAAAGATATTATCCTCGATGCCGCCGGGCGGGCCCACAGCATGATGGTCCTCTACGACAAACTCTACCGCAGCAATGAGGTCCGTGAGCTCGATCTCAAGGAATACCTCGAGCCCATGGTGCAAGAAATACTCACTCCTTTCTTCTCGGCCTTTTCGGTTAAGGCCGAGCTTCATATTGAAAACATCGAACTGGCAACGAAGACCCTCTCTTCTCTCGGTATTATTATGAATGAGCTGATTACCAATTCCATGAAGTATGCCTTTGCAGGCCGCAGAGAGGGAACGATCGCTGTCGACGCTTTCCGGTCGGATAATGGTGTTACTATTGTCTATCGTGACGATGGGGTGGGTATGCCGCCGGATGTGGATTTTGATACGCAAACGACCTTCGGTCTCCAGCTCATCCGCTTGCTTTCCCGGCAGATCGGCGCCGAGGTGGAGGTGAAGCGGGAGAACGGCACGGTCTTTACCTTTTCGATTCCTGACTCCGGATGAAGAATCTCAGGTCTTCGGCCAGATGGGTAAAATCCCCTTTGCTCTCCTCGCCCCAAGCCGCGTTCAAGTTGGCACGGAATGAATAGTCGAAAAAGAGGGCCGCAATAATGCGGCCTGCGCTGCGGCACTCCACATCAGAGGGGATTCTGCCGGCAGCCTGCATGTTCTCCAGTATGGCGGAAAAGAAACGGACCGGGGTGTCAAGCAGATGGTTCTTGACGCTGCGGCGGGCCGATTCGTAGCGGAACTGACTTGTCATCAAAAGTCTCCAGGTAAGGAGGGTCTCCTTGTCGGTCTGGTTGAAAAATCTTTCCGCCCCCTCTAAAAGAAAATCCGCCGGATCGAAGGCCCCAGCTCCTTTGAATACCTCCGGCGGCGGGACCTTGAAGCCGGGATTGATTAAGCTCTTCTCCAGACGCGAGAATATTGCATCCAGCAGGGCGGCTTTGCTGCTGTAGTGAATGTACAAGGTTGCTTCATTCAGTCCCAGCGATCCGGTGATGTCGCGGACAGAGACGGCGTCGAAGCCCCGCAGGGCAAAGAGCTCAAGGGCTTTTCGGAACAAGAGTTCCTGTGTCGAGGCAGCGTCTCTCTCGGATTTTTTCGGTCTTCCCATGCGGTTAGTATGGAGAATAACCAATAAAAAATCAACGATTGTTTATGTTTTTTTGGGAAACTCTTGACATAAAGTAAACAACTGTTTATTTTATGTGCATTGATGTTTTGATGAAGGGGGATTGAGGATGAAACCGAAGGTGGCGGGTGTAGTGGCGGGAGCGTTGGTTCTGTTGGGCGGGTGTTCAACAGATGGTTCTTCAGACACAGACAAACCCGGACAGATTTCCGGCAGTTTGTACAAGAGCTCGGAGGGAAAAGCGGTATCTCATGCGAGCTATGACAGGGCTATGGAGCTGTGGGATGTCGCCTATACCGAAGATTGGGTAGAGACCGGCTACGGGGTGACCCATCTTATTGTCTGCGGTCCCGAAGAGGCACAGCCGATCTTTTTGCTTCCCGGGCTCTTCGCCGATGCAACCATGTGGTATGCCAATGCAGGTGCTCTTGCAGAACAATACCGGGTGTATGCGCTGGATCTGCCTGTCTACGGCGGCAAGAGCCGGCCGGCCGGGCAGAAAATAAAAACTGTAAAGGACTACACGAGGTGGTTTACCGCTTTGCTCGACCATTACGGATATGAAAAGACCGCTGCGGCAGGACTGTCCTACGGCAGCTGGCTCTCCCTGGCTCTGGCCAGGGAAATTCCCGATTCCCTGTCCGCCCTTGTTCTGCTCGATCCTTCGGAGACTTTCGCGAAGATGCGCAAAATTATGATCTGGAAGGGATTTCGCTACTTCGTCTTTTTTCCCAACAGGGCCAAGTATGCCAAGTTCTTCGACTGGATGGGTGGGGGGTATACCGACCCGGAATCGGAGGTCTGGTTCGAGCACATGCTCGATGTCATCGAATACGGTTCGGTGGGTATGATGGACGTGCCGCAGCATCGCGTCTACGAGCCCGGGGAATTGACGATGGTAACGATGCCGGTGCTGATCCTCGCCGGCGGCAAACCGATTATTTACAAGAATCCTGAAGCCTTTGCTGCTGCCGCTGCCCGTGCCCTCCCCCATGCGGAAATAGAGATCGTACCCGATACGGGCCACAGCCTCAATATGGAAAAACCAGCAGCCGTAAACAGGCGGATGCTCAGCTTCCTCGCCGAGCACTATCGCTAAAGGTGGAAGGGCGAAAAGGCGGTACCCGGTGCCGCCGGTGCCGCCGCGACCCCCTCACCGCCGCGAGTTGAATGCGGTGTAGGCTTCGATCTCCGGCTCTTCCCAGCTCTTGTACCAGCTGCGCACATGGGGCTTCAGCTCCCTGATGAGCTCTCTCAGTTGGCCGGGCGGTTTCAGATCCTGCAGCTGCCGGGCCAAGCGCTCTTCGAGTTCGGCGGGGTCTATCCCTACCGGCTCCCCTGAGCGAAGGACCGGGTCCCCTGCGGCAAAGACCATGTCCACATCCCCCGCCTTTGCCCGGGTGACGAGGAGATAGAGGGGGTCGGCATGCTCTTCGTGCCACTGCCCCAAGATGCGCCTTCCATCGATGAGTGCAAGGTCGGCCCTGAAACCGGCCTCTATACGCCCGAGCTCAGCCTCCTTTCCCAGAAGTTCGGCCCCGCCGGTAGTGGCCATACGAAAAATGTCGAGGGGGCGGGGAGCCGGATCTTCGAACCGTGGAGAGCGGTGCAGCCTGAGGGCCATTCGCATCTCGGTAAACATATCATCATCGTCGTTCAGCCCGTTGGCATCGAGTCCGAGCGCCGGCTGCAAACCCGCGGCGAGCATGGCGTTGAGGGGAGCGGTCCCGGCCCGCAGGCGGAGGTTGGAGCTCGGATTGTGGCTGACCGAGGTTCCGGTCCGCTTTAACAGCTCGATCTCCGGCTCTTTGAGCCATACCCCGTGAGCGAGCGTGGCCCGGGGGGATAGAAAGCCGATATCGTAGAGGTGCTCCACTGTCCCTTTCCCGAAAGACCGTTCCCCTTCGAGTTTCTCGGAGAAGGATTCGAGTACATGAGTCTGTATGCGCGTGTTCAAACGCTCGGCCTCCGAGACGATCCGCCGTAAAAGGCTGCCGTCTGTCCACTGTGGTCCTGGAGGTCCGAACCAGATCTTCTGCCGTTCGGGGGCCGAGGTGTCTCCGGCAGGCAGGCTTCGGGCAGTCTCGTCGATAAAGCGAAGGTACTGATCAGGTCCCATCTTCGAGGAAAGGGGTATGAGTTCCCGCACCCGCTTCCGAAGTTTCTCCGGAAGCGAGGCGAGAAAGGCCTCGTCTTCTCCCTCTCCGTTTATGAGGAAGCTTCGGTGCAGCACACCCGGCGCAATGGCGGCCGATATTCCCGCGTCCGCGTACCCGCGCATCCTGTCTTCGGTATCCTTCCGCACCTCCTGGATCGACCCGTCTACCACCGTCATATCAACCAGCGATGTTACCCCGCTCTTCAAGAGGCGCCCGGCGCAAAGGGCTGCGGCAAGATAACCGCCTTCGGACCGCATTCCCATGGTGGAGAGAAGCCACGGCTCGAGCGTATCATCCTCCAAGCCGTGCAGACTCTGGGGAAAGCCTCCGCTGTGGTGATGAGCGTTCACCAGGCCCGGGATAAGGAAGTGGGAATCCGAACCGTAAACACGGGCGGCCCGATAGCGTTTTGCAGCCTCCGGCCATGTACTCACTTCGATAATGCGGGAGCCCTGTACGACTGCGGCCCCGTGTTCGATCGCCTTGTCGCCGCTCAGCAGCCATCTGCTGCGGAGAATCTTGATTTCTTCTCTCATCCTGCCTGCTCCCTTCCTTAGCCCGGATCAAACTGCAGCCCGGATCAGGCTGCAGCGGTCTTTCTATTTCTCGTGGAAGAGGGCCATCTGTTTGATCGCCGGGGTCTGGCCTCCCTCCTCGGTAATGCCCTTCTGTACCAGGGCGGCAACGCCGGTCTGCAGTCCGAAGAGGTTGATAAAACCGGTGGCGTCTGCGTGATCGTAGCTGCTTTCGCCGAAGGAAGCGAGGTCCTGCATGTAGAGGGAGAATTCGGACTTCCTGCCGCCTACGATGACGTTGCCCTTGTAGAGGACGAGCTGAACGGTGCCGGTCAGGTAGGAGGAGATCTCGGCCATGAAGGCCTCGATGGCGTTGCGCAGGTTGGTGAACCATTTGCCGGCGTAGACGAGCTCTGCGTATTTCATGGAAACGAGTTTTTTATAGTGCAGAGCTTCCCTGTCGAGGTTCATCATTTCGAGCTCGGCGAGGGCGGTCAGCAGCAGGGTTCCCGCGGGTGTTTCGTAGATGCCGCGGCTTTTCATTCCGACCATCCGGTTTTCCACCACGTCCGCCCGGCCGATGGCGTTCTCTCCGCCGACCTTGTTCAGGTAACTGATCATCTCTACCGGTTTCATGGCCATTCCGTCGATGGCGGTGGGAATACCCTTTTCGAAATCGATGGTCACGGCGGTTTCCTTGTCCGGGGCTTCCTTGGGCGATTTGCTGAGGAGGAATACCTCGTCCTTCGGCCGGTTCCAGGGGTTCTCCAGGTCTCCGCCTTCGTGGCTCATGTGCCAGATGTTCCAGTCCCTCGAGTATATGTTTTTCTCGGAGATGTTCCCCAGAGGTATGTTATGTTCTCGTGCGTACTCGATCGCTTCTTCCCGGGAGCGGATGTCCCAGATGCGCCAGGGAGCGATCACCTTCAAGTGAGGGGCCAGGGCCTTGTAGGTGAGCTCGAAGCGGACCTGGTCGTTTCCCTTCCCGGTACAGCCGTGGGCCAGGGCGTCGGCTCCCTCGGCCAGGGCGAATTCCACCTGGTGTTTGGCCTGCAGCGGTCTGGCAATGGAGGTGCCGAGCAGATACTTGCCCTCATAGACTGCCCCTGCCCTGAGCATGGGAAACAGGTAATCCCGGGCAAACTCTTCACGAATGTCTCGAATAACGAGTTTTGAAGCCCCCGAGGCGAGGGCCTTTTTTTCCATCCCGGCCCAGTCTTCGTCCTGTCCTACATTGGTGCAGATACAGGCGACCTCGCTCTGCGGGTACTGTTCCTTGAGCCAGGGTATGATGATCGATGTGTCCAGCCCGCCCGAATAGGCGAGTACGATCTTCTTTACCTCGGAATTGTTGGTTTCGGTCGTTTTTGAGTCGGCCATCATGTTCCTCCTATGTGATGATGGAATCGAGGTGCTTGAAAACCCGGGAGAGTTTTTCCAGGCCTTCATCGATTTCTTCCATGGTTATTACCAGCGGCGGTGCCAGCCGGAGCGTGTGTTTTCCCGTCCGAAGGAGCATCATCCCTTGTTTCTGGGCTTCGCCGAGCGTTTTTCGCATGTAGTCGTTTTCGAGTCCTTCGGGGATCTCCAGGTCGATACCCCGCAGCATACCCAGGCCCTTGAGCGGCCCTGCCCACGAGTATTCGCCGGCAAGAAGCTCGAGGCCCTTTTCCAGGTGATCGGCCTTGCCTCGTACCTCGCTGAGGAAGCCGGGCCTGTTCAATTTTTCCCAGACCATCAGGGCGGCGGCGGTGGTTACCGGCCCTCCGCCGAAGGTGGTGCCGTGATCGCCGAGGCGGAGCATGTCGTTGACCCGGTCGGGTATGAGGGTGGCCGACAGCGGGAGCCCTCCGGCCAGGGGTTTGGAGAGGGTTACCATGTCCGGCTCGAGTCCGGCGATTTCCGAGGCGAGCAGATCTCCGCAGCGTCCGAGGCCGGTTTGGACCTCATCGGCGATAAGGAGAACATCGTGCTTCCGGCAGAGCGTGTTGAGGGCAGCGGCGAATTCCTGGGTCATTACAGCCAGACCGCCCTCGCCCTGGACTACTTCGACGATGACCGCGGCATAACTCGAATCGAGTTCAGCCTCGAGAGCGCCCGGATCGTTGAAGGGGAGGACGGAGGTACCGGGAACCAGTGGTTCGAAGGGGGCGCGGTAGGCTTCCTTCGGGGTGACTGAGAGGCTTCCCATGGTCCGTCCGTGAAATGCGTTGGTAAAACTCAACAGGCGGTGATTCCCCTGCCCGCGGGTCCGCATGCTGTAGGCCCTGGCGTATTTGATGGCCGCTTCGTTGGCTTCCGACCCGCTGTTTCCGAAGTTGACCGCCGCAATCGGTTCGAAGGTGTAGCTGCTGAGCCCGAGGCGCAGCGCTTCGGCGAGGTCGAGGGCGGGCCGGGAGGCGAACAGGTTCGAGACATGGATTAGCCGTCCGGCCTGGCTGCTGATTACCGAGGCAATGTCCCGGTCTCCGTGGCCGAATGCGTTGACGGCGATCCCCGAGCCGAAATCGAGATAGGAATTGCCTGCCTCGTCGTAGAGCCGCGAGCCTTCCCCGTGATCGATGACCAGGGGGGTGCGGGAGTATTGGTTGGGAAAGGGTGAGGTTTCACTCTGCTGTGGGGATTGATTATTCGACATGGTCGTCCTCCTTGATAATGCTGGAGCCGCTCGTGCCCTCGAGCAGGGAGGCAAGATCGCCGGATTTGGTGTATGAACCGACTACCACTTCTGAGACTCCTCCGGCGAGGGCGCTGATTGATGAGCGGACCTTCGGGATCATTCCTCCCTGGATAATACCTGCGGTGATCTCCGTTTCCGCCCGTGAAGGGGTAAGTCGCCGGATTACCTCTTTGTTCTCGTCGAGGATACCTGGAATGTCCGAGAGGAAGATGAGGATGTCCGCCTTGAGGGCCATGGCAGTATGGAGGGCGGCTTCGTCTGCATTGATATTCAGCGGCTTGAATTGGGAATCCCTCGAGACCGAGGAGACGACCGGCAGGTAGCCCTTTTCCAAAAGTCCTGCAAGCAGGTCCGGTTTTGCCGATACCACCCGGCCGGTCCGGCTTTCGCCTGAGGGGTCGATGGAGGCGCCGGTAAACAGGCTGCCGTCGATTCCCGAAAGGCCCACGGCGTTAAGGCCTGCGGCGGCGCAGCGGCGAACAATGTACGCATTCATTTTGCCTCGCAGGACCATGTCCACCGTATCCATCTCTTCGGAACTGGTCATCCTGATGCCGTCCTTGAAAACCGGCTCTTGCCCGAGGAGCCCGCTCAACCGGCTGACCTCTGCGCCGCCGCCGTGAAACAGGACTACGCCGGGGCCGCTGCCGGCGTCAGTGCCGCTTCCGGGGCCGCTTCCGGGGCCGCTTCCGGCGGACCGGGGTGCGCCGGATGATTCAGTGGGCCGGGGTGCGCCCGCGCTTGCAGGGGCCGGCCCGGCGCCGGCAAGGCTGCTGATTTCCTGCAGTAGATCGTCGAGGACCTCTTCCTGTTCCGCCGCCCTTCCTCCGATTTTTATGAGTATGTTTTTTTTCTTCGCTGTGCCGCTCATTTTCAAACCTCTCCGAACCGCCTTAGTCCCGCCGTCTCGTGGAAACCGAAGCGGATGTTCATATTCTGAACAGCCTGTCCCGAGGCCCCTTTGACCAGGTTGTCGATTACCGAGAAGAGGTAGAGGGTCTCTCCCTCGATTCTTCTGCCTATGGCGCAGACGTTCGAATCCCGCACCTCCCGGGTTTCGGGGATCCGATCCCCGGTCAGACGGACAAAGGGGGCGTTCCCGTAGGCTGCCTGGAAGACCTCGTCGATGTCCGTGAGGCGGACGCCATGATTGAGGGAGACGGCCGTAGTTACCTCCATGCCCCGCTTCAGCGGTACCAGATGGGGGGTGAACAGGGGATCCAGATCATCGCTTCGAAAGGCTACTTCTTTTTGTATTTCGAGGGCGTGACGATGGCTCTTGCCCGGTGCATAGGCATTGCAGTTCTCCGATCGTTCCACGTACAAGAGATTCGCCTTTGCCTTTTTTCCCGCTCCCGATATACCCGAAAGGGCGTTGATAATCGCTTTCCCGGAGATAAGCCCTGCCGCCGCCGGAGGCAGAAGAGGCAAGAGGGTGGCGGTGGGATAGCAGCCGGGGTTGGCAATCAGATCGCTCGAGCGGATCTTGTCGGAATACCACTCGCACAGGCCGTAGACGGCCTTTTCCTGGAGTTCCGGGGCGGGCTGGGGAGCCCCGTAGGCTTTCTCGAAAAGCCCGGCGTCCTCGATTCGGAAGTCTGCCGAGAGATCGATGACAGGGCAGATATCGAGGTAAGGCTTCAAGAGCTCGGCGGACTTGAGATGGGGTAGGGCCCCGAAGACAACGTCCGGGCGGTAGGAGGGGAGTTTCTTTGGGTCTATCAGTTTTCCGCCCGCTTCTTCGAGCTTTCCGGCGCCGGGCTTCCCGGTCCCGGCGGCAGCTTCGGTTTCACCGGCCTTCCCGGGCACCCCGGCCTCCGCCGCGCCGGCAAAACCGGGATCGATCTCGCTTACCGGATCTCCGGCCCGGGATGATGAGGCGGGCAGGATGGTTTCGATTTGGGGGTGTTCCAACAAGATTCTCAGCAGAACCATGCCGGTGTAGCCGGTGGTTCCGAGTATGGCAGCTTTCATCGTGTCTCCTCCACGTTCAGATTCGGGATATACCTGAGCAGCCGTCCGGTAAAATCTTCCCGGCCTGTGGTTTCCTGCAGGACGATGAAAACCGTATCATCGCCGGCAACGGTTCCGAGGATCTCCGGAATATCCCAGGTGTCCAGGGCCAGGGCCACGCTGTTGGCATGTCCCGGCAGTGTTTTGATTACCGCCATGTTACCTGAAAACCCGATGGTCAGATAACCCCGGATTACATCCTGTACGAGGCGGTCGACCCCGCTGCTGCCGGTTTCCGGAGTCCCATAGTAATACCCGGTTTCGCCGTCGGAATACTTGCCGATCCGGAGGTGTTTCAGGTCCCGGGAGAGGGTGGCCTGGGTAACATGAAATCCCTCGGCCTCGAGGAGTTCCAAAAGACGTTCCTGGCTGTACACCCGCTCCCGGTTGATTATGGAGGTGATTACCTGCTGTCTCGTTTCCCGATCTCCCATCAGCCGGACCTCTTTGCTGCATAAATATGCATTTCTTGCGTATATTTATGCATAATTATGAAAATGATGCAAGAGCCCGCAGGAGATATGGTTCATTTTCTTCGGGAGGATATGATATTATTGTTTTTCGGAGCCCTCCTGTTCAGCTGATGATCTGCGGCGCCGATGTTGATTTGGGGAACTGAAATTTTCACGGAGTTTCTATGTCGAATACGGATGACAGACAGAATGAGTTCGAGCCCGAGGCACGGCTGGAAGAGCTTGCCGAAGGGGCGGGCGGCCCCCCGGATCCGCGGCGCAGCGACGGGGATATCGAGGTAAGTGTCTCCGATGACCGGATGAGGGCCTATGCCGATTTCATTCCGCCTTTAGGCGGCGGGCGTCCGTTGAGTCTCGATTTTATAGAAAAGGTCCTCGAAGAAGAGGGAATCATCTACGGGACCGACATGGAAGCAGTACGCGAGGCGGTCTTTGCCTGTAATACGCAGCGGCGCAGGCAGGAAGGTGTGATCGTAGCAGAGGGGACCGCTCCCGAATCCGAGGTTCCCGCCTACTACAAGCTGAAGCCGCGGCTTACCCATACCCAGACTCCTTCGGATTGCAATGGCGAGCAGGTTGATTACAAATGTGTCAGCCCCTTTCTCCTGGTTAAGCGCGGAGAGGCCCTGGCCAAGGTGATTCCCAAAAAGCAGGGCGTTCCGGGAAAGGATGTCTACGGCGGCGAAGTTCCCTTTGAAAAGGCCGAGGTGCGCCATTATACTCCCGGACCGAATACCGAGACCCGGGACAATGTGGTGTATGCGGTGATCAGCGGCCGTTTCTTTCTCAAGGAGGGACGATTCTGGGTCAGCGATATGCTCGAAATCCAGGGAAGCGTTGATTATCATACCGGTCACATCTCGTTTCCGGGGGATGTGGTGATAAGCGGAGAGATCAAGGACGGATTCCGGGTTCGGGTGGGGGGCAATCTGACTTGCCGGGGGCCGATGGATGCCTCTGAGGTGATGTGCAAAAAGGATGTTACCACAGAGGGCGGTATTATCGGCCGGAAGAAGGGCCTGGTCCGCGTCGGGGGAAATGTTACGGCCAAATTCATCGAGAACAGCCAGGTAGAATCAAAGGGATCGGTGGAAGTGCAGTCGAGTATCCTCAAATCCAGGATTTTCGCGATCGGCGAGGTCAACCTGGGGGAAAAGGGACAGGTAGTAGGCAGCGAGATCCATGCAGGGCGAAAGATAACTGCTCACACCTCGGGCTGTGAAAACTGTGCGGTTACCGAGCTCGTCTGCGGTACTGACTTCATTGTTCAGCGGAAACTGGTTGCTGCAAAGGAAAAGCACAATAAGCTGGCGGTAAAGCTGCAGCGGGTGGATGCTCTGCTGAGTGAACAGGAGAGTACCCGCCTGGCCAGGCTGAAAGAGCAGTTGGTTGCGTCAATCACTCATTTGTCCCAGGACATCGATGGAATGCTGGAAACCCTCTATCTCGACGAGGGTGCGGAGATCGTGATTACCGGCGCCTGTTATCCGGGCACTATTGTCGAGATTTGCAGTGTTTCGCGCATGATAGATAAAAAGGTGGAGGGAGTGAGGTTTTCGCTGAACAAGGAAGTGGGAAAGATAGAACAGACCCCGCTCGAGGGAGCTCGGTCTTGAACTCTCCATCTCCGGCAGTTGTCGGCATGAGCGGCGGTGTCGATTCGAGCATGGCCGCCGTTCTCCTTCGGGAGGCCGGGTACCGGGTGATTGGAGCTGTCCACGACCTGCATCCCTATTCCGAACTCACCGACCCTGAGCATATAGTTGAAATAGAAAAACTCTGTAAACGGCTGGGCATCGAATTCCTCCGTCTGCCGATGGCCGATATCTTTCTGCACCAGGTGATCGACGATTTTGCCGCCTCTTACCGGGACGGGGTTACCCCGAATCCATGCGTCCGGTGTAACGAACGGCTGCGTTTCGGGCGTTTTATCGAGGAACTCAAGCGGCGTCTTCCCCCGTTTTTTTTCTCTACCGGGCACTACGTGCGCATCGGGTCCTTCCGGGGCCGGACATGCCTTCGCCGGGGAGTCGACGCGAAGAAGGATCAATCCTATATGCTCTATCGAATTCGGCCGGAGCTGCTCGATCGGCTGATTTTTCCGCTCGGGGAGCTCGCAAAAGAAGAGGTGGTCCGCCGTGCAAAGGAGATGGATCTGCCCACCGCGGGGGTCAGAGAAAGTCAGGATGCCTGCTTTGTCGAGAAAGACTATACCGATATTCTGCGGGAACGGTTGTCTGCAGCAGGCGGTGGTCCCGTGGATAGCGCCGGCAGCCGGATACCGGGGCTGGAACCGGGGGTCATCCGGGATGAGAACGGGGCCGAGCTCGGGCGGCACCGCGGCTATCTTCATTACACCGTGGGGCAGAGGAAAGGCCTGGATCTTTCGAACGGGCCGTGGTATGTCTCTGCACTAGATGCCCGTACAAATACCGTCTATGTCGCCCGGAATCCGGGTGTTGATGAGTTTGAGGTAGGAGAGCTCAACTGGTTCCTCTCCGGAGCAGAAGGAGAGGCCGTCATACCCGCTGCAGGTATGACGACCGAGGTGCAGATCCGCTACCAAAGCCGGCCCCGGATCTGTGCTCTATCGCCCGCAGGAAATCAAACGCTCCGTGTTCGGCTCGAAGAACCTGCAGGGGTAACCCCCGGCCAATCGGCGGTTTTCTACAGTGGCGAGTACCTGATCGGCGGTGGAATTATCAAGCCGCCTGCCGGGGCGTAGACCGTTATTTCCGGAGCAGTTCCAGTGCCTTCAAGAGCAGGTTGTCCTGATGGAGGCTGTCCACTTCGTTCAGCAGGAGCTTGCCCCGGGTCGGTATCGAGGCGGAAAAGTGGAAGTTTTCCTCCTCTCCCAGGTCTATCTCCACACAGCCGTCCGGCCGTCCCTCCAGCTGCATCGTCTGCTCTTCTTCGAAAGAAAAGGTGATACGGGTGCCTGCGCGCAGGTCTCCAGTATCCTTCTGTTTTACTTGTATTTCCCGGCCCGAGAGGTCGGTAAATCGGGGCAGGTCCTCGCCTTGAGAAGGGAACACCTTCCACTCCAGACGAGAGGCTATCCAAAGAAGGTAATAGAGAAACTCGGTAACGCTTCCTCCCTGCATCTCGATGCCGCGGATCCGGTAGAGCATATTCCGCTGCGGCTCGGGATCGAACATCCGGGCGGTATAACGGCGCAGCAGTTCGGTGGAAGACCAGGCGAAATCCGCCAAAATTGCTCCTTCCTTTTTGACCTCTTCAACAAGCTCCCTGAGTTCAAAGATGAGTTCCTCGAGCGTACTGAAAAGGAAATCCGAATCGATAACGATTTTGTCTACGTGTTCCTGGATCATCCGGAACAGCTGGGGGTACTGCTTGGGATAGGCAAACCAGAGTACGAAAACCGGAATATCTCGAATCAGAAGGGGGCTCCAGGAGCCGGGGTCTGCGGCGATCCCTTCCTTGTCACTCTCGATGGTAATCTCCTGGAAACAGACGCTTTTGCTCTCGGCATCGGTGGCGCAGCGGGCGGTTACATTGACTCCCGGCGAAACGCCGTTTCCGAGGTTTATCCTGATTACCCGCGCCGGGCGCTTGCCGAGGAGATAGTTCAGAGGGTTCTCGAGTTCGGGAACCCGTTCTCCGTCGGTGAAGATGACCAGGTTGAAAAGACTCGTTCTGGTTTCCGAGGGGGAAGCGGTCCTCTCGAGGGTCCGTACTTCCCGTTCTATTGATTCAACATCGATAAAAAAACTCATAGCTTACTCCACCGTCTCTTTTCATCTCCCAAGAGCTCTCGGGTTTCCTCCGGTCCGGCCCCGCCTGCGCGATACTGGGGAATCGGCGAGTCGTCCTCTTCCCAGCCTTTCAAGATCCGGGTAATGAAACCCCAGGAGGATTCTATCTCGTCCCGGCGGGTATAGAGTGTCGAATCGCCGATCATTGCATCCAGCAAGAGCCGTTCGTATGCCTCCGGCGGTGTCTCTCCGAAGGTTCTGCCGTAAAAGAAATCCATCTTGACCGGCCGCATGACTGTTGTGTAGCCTGGAATCTTGGCGTTGAAGACCATTGTCATCCCTTCGTCGGGCTGGATCCGGATAATCAGGTGATTCTTTTGCAGAGTCGGGGTCTGGCTGGAGAATATGTGGTGCGGAGGCTCTTTGAAGTACACGGCAATCTCGCTGGTGCGTCGGGCAAGGCGTTTGCCCGAACGGAGAAAGAAGGGAACCCCCGCCCATCGCCAGGTATCG
This sequence comes from Spirochaetales bacterium, assembly GCA_021736255.1. GTDB lineage: Bacteria > Spirochaetota > Spirochaetia > JAIPGG01 > JAIPGG01 > JAIPGG01. The sequence continues at coordinate 13,957 of JAIPGG010000023.1, forward strand.
AGAAAGAGTTTGAGGGCCACAAAGGTTTCCGTACGCGAATCCTCGGAAACCCCTTTTTCTTCTCTGTAGCCGGGCACCTCCTGTCCGTCGATGACCCCTTCGGCATACTGCCCCCGCACGGTGCAGTCGCCCACCTCCCGGTAGGTGATCGGCCGCAGGGAGGAGAGGACCTTTACCTTTTCGTTTCGTATCGAATCCGGCCGCAGGTCGTTGGGCGGTTCCATTGCCGTCAGGCTCAAAAGCTGGAACACGTGGTTCTGTACCATGTCCCGAAGGGCTCCGGCTTGTTCGTAGTAGTTGCCCCGAGTCCCGACCCCGATCTTTTCGGAAACGGTAATTTGTACATGATCGATATAGCGGTTGTTCCAGATCGGTTCGAAGATACCATTGCCGAACCGGAGCACCATGAGGTTTTGAACCGTTTCTTTTCCCAGGTAGTGATCAATACGGTAGATCTGTTCCTCCTGGAAATATTTGGAGAGGGTCATATTCAGTTTTCGTGCCGAAGCCAGGTCCCGGCCGAAGGGTTTTTCTACGATGATCCGAGTGCTGCAGTGCTCCTGTGCCTGCAGACCATGGTTTCCCAGGCCTTCGATAATCGGTTCGTAGGCGTTGGGCGGGGTCGACAGATAGTAGATCCTGGTGTGAAATCCCTTGGTGTATTCATCTATTCGAGCATATCCATCCTGCTCTTCGAAGGGCGACTGGATGTATTCGAGTCTGCTCAAGAAGGTGTTCTTGATATCGGAACTAACGTTTTGGAATTCCTTTTTGTCGAGCATATCCGCCGCTTGCTCACGAAATCCTTCTTTTCCCCAGGGGCGCCGGGCGAACCCAATGATTCGAAAGCGGGAGATGTGTTCCTTCACAAAGAGAGAAAAAAGGGCGGGAATCAGTTTTTTCCTGGTGAGATCTCCGGTCACCCCGAAGATAACTATTGCAAAAGGTTCGGGTTCTCGCGTAAGCTCGAGTCCCTGAAGTAATGGATTTGGTGTGCTGATATCTTCCATATCGTAAAAATAGGCAGAACCAAAGCAAAAACAAAGCCTATTGTGAATATTTTACTTGATGATTGGGAAAAGTATTTGTATTTTTCCACTGAAATAACACAAATCCGCGTACTTGTACGCACTAGATCATTTATTACTCTAAGAAGAGAGGGAGAAAAATGGCGAAGCAGTTGAAATTCGATGAAGATGCCAGAAGGAAGCTCCTTGACGGCGTGGAGAAGCTTTCCCGGGCGGTAAAGGTTACCCTCGGACCCAAGGGACGAAATGTCCTTCTGGACAAAAAATTCGGTGCCCCTACGGTAACCAAAGACGGTGTCTCGGTTGCCAAGGAGATCGAGCTCGAAGACGAGTTTGAGAACATGGGCGCACAGCTCCTCAAAGAGGTAGCAACCAAGACCAACGACGTGGCCGGCGACGGTACCACGACCGCTACGGTCTTAGCTCACAGTATCATCCGCGAGGGCCTCAAGAGTGTTGCCGCCGGCATCAGCCCGATGGGAATCAAGCGCGGCATTGACAAGGCTGTTGAGGTAGCCGTTGATGAAATCGGCAAGCAGGCGAAGGAGATAAAGGGCAAAGAAGAAATTGCCCAGGTCGCTTCAATTTCTGCGAACAACGACATGGAAATCGGCGACGAGATTGCCAATGCCATGGAGAAGGTCGGAAAAGACGGGGTTATTACCGTCGAAGAGTCGAAGACTCTCGAATCCACGACCGATTATGTAGAGGGAATGCAGTTCGACCGCGGCTTCCTGTCGCCGTATTTCGCCACCAACCGGGATGCTCAGACCGTTGAAATGGAAGATCCCTATATCCTGATCCACGACAAGAAGATTTCCAACATGAAGGATCTTCTTCCTGTGCTCGAGAAGATTGCCCAGCAGAACAAACCGGTTTTGATCATTGCCGAGGATGTCGAGGGTGAAGCCCTTGCCACTCTGGTTGTGAACTCGATTCGGGGAACACTTTCTGCTTGTGCAGTAAAAGCACCCGGCTTCGGCGATCGCCGCAAGGCAATGCTAGAGGATCTCGCCATCCTCACCGGCGGCCAGGTTATCTCCGAAGAACTCGGACTCAAGCTCGAGAGTACAGAGCTCGAGCAGCTCGGCCGTGCCAAGCGCATCAAGGTGGACAAAGAGAACACCACCGTGATCAATGGTGCCGGGAAAGATGCCGACATCAAAGAGCGCATCTCCCAGATAAAGGCCCAGATCGAGGACACGAGCTCCGATTACGATCGGGAAAAGCTTCAGGAACGTCTTGCCAAGCTGGCAGGCGGTGTTGCCGTTATCAATGTCGGCGCTGCCACCGAGGTAGAGCTCAAGGAAAAGAAGCACCGGGTGGAAGACGCTCTGTCGGCAACCCGCGCAGCCATCGAAGAGGGAATCATCCCTGGTGGTGGTGTGACCATGATACAGGTAGCCGGAGCCCTCGAGAAGTTTGACCAGAGTCAACTCGACGAAGAGGGAAAGGTCGGCTTCAAGATCGTTCGGCGTGCTCTCGAAGAGCCCATCCGCCAGATCGCGGTAAATGCCGGTCTGGACGGTGCTATCATCGCCGAACGTGCCAAGAGCGAGAAGAAGGGCATCGGATTCAATGCTCAGACCATGGAATGGACTGATCTGGTCAAGGCCGGTATTATCGATCCGGCAAAGGTGACCAGGTCCGCTCTGCAGAATGCCTCGTCGATTGCAGCACTTCTGCTTACCACCGAATGTGCCATTACCGATCTACCGGATAATGATGACGGTGGTGCCGCTGCTGCCGGAGCCGGTGGTATGGGCGGAATGGGCGGAATGGGCGGAATGGGCGGCATGTACTAAAAGCCCGCCGCCGATCGGGAAACGGCCGTCCGGCCGTCTCGACGCGCAGTCCGTAAACTTTCGATAATTTTGATAATCAGCCGTCCGCATTTGCGGGCGGCTTTTTACTATCAGTTACTCAGGTTTCCTGCGGGCTTGAATCATTCTGTTTCGGCGGGGTCTGCCGATTTGGTTGGCTGGGCTGACTGGGCTGACTGGGCTGACTGGGCGAGCCGGCTTTTTGCAGGTATCCGATTATCCTGTCTCGGACGGCTTCCTGGATGGGTTGGAAAGCGAGGTGAATAACGTCATTGCTGTCCAGCCGGAGAACCTCTCCGAAGACACGGATCCTCGGCTGGTCGGGAATAACTATCTCCACGGTATCACCTTTTCGAAACAGGCCGTTGGGATTTTTAACCGAACAGCCGCCGCCGCTGAGATCCAGCATAATACTGCGGATGTGCTGCTGGTTGGAGCCTCCCACCCGCAGATATACCCCTTTTTTCAGGCGTTTCCGGAAATATTTTCTCCGTTGGGTGAGTTCGAGGTTCTCCGAATGCTCGAGCCCGATCACCTGTCCCTCCATACGGGTAACCCGGGTAGCAAAGCGGTAGAGCCCATCGCTTCTTTGAAAGGATACATTCAAGTCTGTGCCGACCTTGGGTGGTATGGTTTCCTCCTCGAGTTGGACGGTAAAATCTTCCTGCTCGACGCTCTTGACGGCCGCTACGAAGCGGCGAAGGTGTTCCTGGTCTATGATCAATTGCTGACCCGCCGGCAGGGATGCGGTTGAGTTCAGGGTTTTCCCGTCCTGTTCCCCGGTAAAGCCGAGTTTTACCCGCAGGGAAGAAAGTTTGTGTGGCTCGATATCACCCTTTCGGCGCGCATAGCTTTCTACTTTGTTGAATACATTCTGGCGGGTGACAATGAGATGACGAATATCCCGGTTTTTTGCGTAGGAAGCCAGGCTTTCGATGATTTGCTGATCCTCCCGTGTCAGACGGCTCTTTTTTACCGTATCCCGGTACATCCGGTAGTGTTCGGAAATCTCTGCTTCCCGTGCATTTTTCCGGCGAATAAACAAAAAAACAAGGAAACTCCCCATGACTGCTGCGAGAACGGCAACAAAAAGGATGGCATGGAGCGGACGTCTGAAGAGCCCGCTGGTCAGTGCTTCGAGTTCAACGAGCTGCGCATATGGAAGAAAAACCGGCAGAAGTTGTTCCATCTACATTCCCCTTGAGGATTTATAACTGTTTCGCATATAATAGTAGACTATTGGAAACGGGTAATCAAGAAAGGCGGAAAACAGCATGAAGCGCGCGGATTTTGTATTCACAATCGGATATGAGGGGAACCAGGCGGTCGTCAATAAGAATGCCGCTCGAAAATTTGGTTCCCTCAGTCACGAAAAGCTCATTGAGAAAGGCTTGTTCAAAGAGGCTTTCAGCGCCGCTCTCTACGACGGGGATCAGGAGGGTATGGAAGAGGTCTTGAATGCTTATAACCGCTACGCCGGTTCCTCCTATACGAGCATCGAACAATTGAAGCGTTTATTCGGAGTTTTCGAGGTGCCAGAGGTTGTAAAAAAATCCCTCTATATTTAGCGGGAATCAACGGAGCTTTCCTTGATTTCCTGCAGCCGGACGGTTTGCCGCTCGTCTTGACGCAGTATTCTTTATGTGGTAGCTTGAGCCAATTCTTTCGATAATCTAGTACGATGAGGTAGAAGTATCTATGGAACTAACAGCACTCTTGCCCCTCATGCAGCAGGGAGCAGGGGGCGGGTCGATGACGACAACGTTCATCACCTTTGCCCTCGTTATAGCAATTTTTTATTTTCTGATCATACGGCCGCAGAACAAGAAGAAAAAAGAAACGCAGGCCATGCTTTCCACTCTGTCAAAGGGTGACAAGGTAGCCTCCATCGGCGGAATCCGCGGTATCGTGCAATCCGTCAAGGACGACAGCGTAGTTGTAAAGGTCGACGACGAAACAAAATTAGAGTTCAACAAGAGCGCGATTTCCAACGTTCTCGAAAAGAGCTCCTAATCCTGAATTACATCTGCGCCAAACATCATCTTCGGCCAGAATGAATTACTCGGCTGAACGAAAGGATCTAAGCTTCCGGAGATATCGGTATGAGTAAACGTTTACGGTTATTAGTTATTATATTTTTCCTCGCGATCAGTCTTTACTTTCTCTATCCAACCATTCGATGGCATATACTCTTGCCGGAGGACCAGAAGACCTTGGCTCTGAGTTCACGGGAGCAGATCCGTGAATACGCGCAACAGCAGGCGGCCCGGGATCTAAATGCTCTTCGGACTCTGGCCACGGATGATGCTCAACAGCCTCTTCCCGACCGGTTCGGTTTTCTCGCTAAAGAGGCCGAGGAGCTCTACAAACTCGAAAAGGAAGATCCGCCCGAAACGTGGACCGTTGCCGCTACCTTGGCTGCTTTTCGCAACCAAGCGGAGGCATATTCTGCTCTCGAGGATCACTACCGCTCGGGTATTCTCGGACTCAAAGACCTGCGGGATAAATCGCTGCAGCTCGGTCTCGATTTATCCGGTGGTATGAGTGTAACCATTGAAACAGACATGGAGAGCCTTGCCGAACGGCTCGAACGGGAACCGACCAGCGAAGACCGGGAAGATGCGGTCTCCCGGGCAATGGAGATTCTCACGAACAGGATCGATCGCTTCGGCGTGACTGAGCCGGAGATCCGAAGGCAGGGCGAAAACAAGATACTGGTGGAAATCCCCGGCGCTGCCGATCCTGAACGGATCAGGTCGTTCCTTATGGGAAAGGGGAGTCTCAATTTTCACATTGCCAATGACGAAGCAACGTCAAGATATCAGGCGTTTATCAAAGAGAACCCCGAAGCGGTAACCTGGGACAATGAGCGGTTGCGCGAGGAAGGCATCATCGAGGCCGGCCTCGTGGTCCGGGGGTTCTATAAAAAGGACGATTACGGAATCGACCGGCTCCAGCGCTATATAGTCATCAGAGAAGAGGTGGGGCTCGACGGCAGCCATATCAACGACGCTCAGGTGACCAATGACCCGGTAACCGGACGGCCGGTAATCAACTTCTTCCTCGATAAGGAAGGGGGCGACATCTTTTACAAGCTCACCGAGGCAAATGTAGACAAAACGCTGGCAGTCGTCATGGACGACAAGGTAAAAGCCGGTGCCAGGATTGCAGAACCGATTCGCGATTCCGTGCGGATGACCGGATTCGGCCTCTCGGAGGCACAGGATCTGGCCCTTGTTCTGCGGACTGCGGCTCTGCCGGTGGACTTGAATGTGTTGAACCAGCAGTCGGTCGGAGCAAGTCTGGGAGAGGATTCGATACGTCAGGGGCTCAGGGCCATTGGTTTCGGTTTTGCACTGGTTGTCCTGTTTATGTTTGCCTACTACCGGCGAACAGGCCTGACGGCGGTTCTTGCTCTTGTTTTGAACCTTTACTTTATTATTTCGATACTCTCGGTGTTCAATCTAACGCTGACCCTTACGAGTATAGCCGGTATCATTCTGACCGTCGGTATGGCGGTGGATGCGAATGTTATCATTTTCGAGCGAATCAAAGAGGAATATCGTCTCGGGAAGTCCGTCCCCGCTTCGATCAAAGCGGGTTTTTCCAAGGCCCTCTGGACGATATTGGATGCCAACATAACTACATTTATTGCCGCGCTCTTCCTCTCGCAGGTTGGAAAGGGGCCGATCCAGGGCTTCGCCGTTACCCTTGCAGTGGGTATCATAAGCTCTATGTTTACGGCTTTGTTCGTGGCCAGATTTATTTTTGATGTCAAGACCGAGGTCTTCAAATCATCCCGTCTGCGCATCAGCTGGAGGACACGATGAAGCGGGTTATCAACTTTATTAAATTACGTTACATCATGTTCGTTGTCTCTGCCGTTGTGATTGTAGCAGGTCTTATAGGAACCAATTTGGCCGGTGGTTACAACCTCGGTATCGATTTCCAGGCAGGACTGAATCTGCGGATCCAGATAGTGCCGCCTGCAATGTCCGTGGATTATACGGGAGAGGGGCAGGCAACCTTTTTCACTGATTCCGACGGAGCAGAGCTGGAAATCGTTTCCGGCGGAGAGGTAACGAAATATACCTATCGATATACTCAGTATCCGACCCTCGGCAATCTGGAGGAATCCCTCGAGGAAGTCGAAGGGCTGCAGGTCGATCTGGAGGTCGGAGAAAGCGCCTCAACCTATCGGCTGATCGGAATGAACTATCCGGTTCAGGTCAGTGAAGAGACGGCGGTGGTAACCCTCCAGCTTGCTGAAGGGGAGCCGCTCAACGCTCCGATCGGCGCTGTGCGGGATGCCCTTTCTCCTATCGAAACCTATCAGATACAAACGGTCGGAAACGAACAGAATCAGGAATATCTCATTCGTGTGGAAGATCCAACCGGAGATCCCGGTTTTACCGAGAAAAAGAGCAGCGAGATCGTCGGGCTCTTACAGAATGCATTTCCGGATAGTCAGGTGGTTACCAAACAGTCTGATTATGTAGGACCGCGTTTTTCCGAGGACCTCTCGCAGCAGGCTTTCACGCTTACCGGTTTTGCCCTCGTTCTCATACTCCTGTATATATGGTTCAGGTTCCGCCTCGTTTATGCAGTTTCGGCTATTATTACGCTGGTGCATGACGTGTTGATCATGCTTGGTTTTATCGGGTATATGCAGATAGAGGTTTCCACCGCGACGATTGCTGCGGTGCTTACGATAATCGGGTACTCGCTGAACGATACCATCGTTATATTCGACCGGGTTCGGGAAAACGAACAGCTCCTCCGGGATGAAAAACTGAATACGATTATAAACACTAGTATTACCCAGTCCATGGGGCGAACGGTTATTACCTCGTTAACCACCCTCGTAGCCGTTTTGGCTATTTATATCTTTGCCACTGGGTCCATCCAGGATTTTGCGTTGAACCTGATTGTCGGAGTTATCGTTGGTACCTATTCATCGATATTTGTGGCCTCTCCGATGCTTTATATAATGATACGCTCTTCTTCGAAGGAAGGCGCAAGAAAGGCTGAAGCCGAAGCTCCGAAATTGAGGCCTGCTTCAGCAGGTGCTGCTCCCCAGGTGGAAGACCGGACCGATGCAGGAAAAGCTGCGGAAAAGAGCGGAGAAGACAAAGCCAAGAAAACCGGCAGCTCAAAGAAGCCCGAATCCGCAAAGAAAGAACCACCTGCCAAACCGGCTCAGCCCAAGAAGGTCAAAGGCAAGAGCAAGAAGACCAGGGCGCAGCGGAAAAAGAAGAAATAAACCGGCGGTGCTCACAGAGAGCACCGCGGGCTGTACCCCCGTTTGCTCATGATTCAGGCAGACGGGGGCGGCTCAGTATTCCCTTCAGAAATCTCAGAAATGTTTCCCGGCAACCTCGAGCAAATCGAAATTTCCCACATGACTTATCAGCATAACAGCCATTACCCCGGCGGTTACCGGATCGCTTACAATTAAATCAGAGGTGTGAACCACGCTCCCGGCCATGCTCAAAGCGATAACCGGAATTCCATACACTTCCCGCAGCTCACGGACCGCAGTAGTAATCTCTCCGCCCATAAGGGCGCCGGCAAGGACTAGAATCGATGCCCTATGAAGCCTTCCCACGGCACGAACCGCCCGGGCAAGGTCTTCCTCCCCAATGATGGGTGATGTGTCCACGGAGATGGTCTCTCCGCGGATATTATGGCGGTCCGCTTCGGCAATGGCGCCAATCGCAACCTGTCCTACCTGCGCCCCGCCGCCGAAAACGATGACCCGTTTCCCGTAGGTTTTACTGTAGGTCGGCCGGAGCATGACGCTCAAAACGGAGGGAATCGCCTCTAAATCACCTGTCAGGCTGTCCGTATCCTCAATGCCGAGGCATTGGATCAGCATGCGGGTAACGCCGTTGTACTCGTTCCAGGACTGGGTAAAGGCGACGTTTCCTCCGTGCTCAGAAATGCGCGAGAGTATGTCTGCAACGAGTCTGAGACGGTCGTCGGCGGTTATCTCGAGAGCAATACCCGCTGCCTCGTCACGGGCCGAGTGCTGTTTGGTCCATACATAGCGTTCGCGGAGTACCTTGGGAAGGGTGTGTTTCATACATGCATTCTTACTGAGGCCGGCCGGCCCGTCAAGATCTATTGAAGATGGGGAGTGATTTCAGTACCTTATTGTTCAGTATGAACACATCCGAAGAAAAACGACGTGTTTTCAGGGCTGAAGTGCTCGGTTTCTGTATGGGAGTGCGCCGGGCTGTGGAGATCGTCGATGAGCTGTTGGAACGGGATAATGCGGGGACGATCTGGACCCTCGGCCCTCTCATCCATAACAAACCCTATCTGGACTCCCTTGCCGAGCGCGGCGTGCGGGCGGCACGGGATCCCTCGGAAATAGATGAGGGGACGGTTGTGATCAGGGCCCATGGCGTAGCGCCGTCTGTACGAAGGAAGCTGCAGGAGAAGGGTCTGAAAATTGTTGATGCCACTTGTCCGAAGGTCCTCCATTCCCAGCAGGTAGTCCGTAGATACTCGGCAAAGGGGTACACCATAGTCATCGCCGGCGACAAGAACCATGCTGAAATTGAAGGCCTGAAGGGTTTTGCCGATTCGTACCATCTCGTTGAAACACCGGAAGAGGCCGCCGGTCTCGACCTTCCGGAAACGAGTCTGCTCATCGGGCAAACCACCTTTAATCCGGAGCTCTACTCTGCAATCGCCGATGTTTTGAAAGAATCACAGCCGAGAGTGTTGATAGAGGACAGTATGTGTAACGCCACAGGGGACAGGCGCAGGGCAATCAAGCAGCTCGTTGAAAAGGTGGATGCCGTGGTGGTGGTAGGCGGGAAAAACAGTGCCAATACCCACCGGCTCTACCTTGCGGCAAAGGAAACCGGAAAACCGGCTTGGCATATCGAAAAACCCGCTGAACTGCCGGATTCGGTGTTCGAATTCAAACGGATAGGGCTTGCCGCGGGTGCTTCTACCCCCGACTGGTCTATCGATCGAGTGGAAGAGTATCTCGGAAAGGAAGGTAAATACTATGAGCGACATCGTTCCTGAAATCGACAAGAGGCGTTCTTATCGCGCGCTCTCCGATCGGCAAATTCCCGTGCAGATTATCGACCGGATCATCAAGGCTGCTTCCTGGGCCCCGTCCTGTTTTAATAATCAGCCCTGGTACTTTCTTGCCGCTTATGAAGAAGAGGCCCTGCGAAAGATGCGGGAGTCCCTGGCCGGCGGAAACTCCTGGGCACAAAAGGCGCCGGTGCTTATTGCGGCAATAACCCGCCCTGACCTCGATTGCCGGCTTTCGGAGGGAAGGGAGTATGCCTTTTTCGGTTTGGGGTTGGCGGTGGAAAATCTCCTGCTCCAGGCGGTCCGTGAGGGTCTGTATGCTCACCCAATGGCCGGATTCAAGCCGAAAGCTATTCATGAAGCCTTTGAGATCGGCAGAGAATACACGGTCCTGACTCTCATCGCCGTTGGTTACCCCGGAGAACTATCGGACCTTTCACCCGAACTCCGGGAGGCGGAAGGATCAGCCCGACAGAGACTGCCGGAGGAACAAGTCTTTTTCCGCAACAGGTGGTTTGGCGACCGGGCAAAGGAACGGGAGGAGAACGGCTGATGGAAGCGCAGTCGGTTGATCTGAACACAATACATGTTGGAGAAGAAGGAAAAGATCTGTGTATCGTCCATGGTCTTTTTGGGGCGGGCAGCAACTGGAAAAGGATTGCCGGCTATTTCACCCCGGATTACCGGGTGACACTCCCGGATTTACGAAACCACGGGGATTCACCACACACCGAGGAGATGGATTACCGGTCGATGAGCGGTGATCTCTTGGCCTGCCTCGACTCCAGGGATGCGGATCAGATTGCTATGGTCGGTCACTCGATGGGTGGAAAGGTTGCCGCAGATTTTGCACTCCGGTATCCGGACCGGGTCCGGGCGCTGGTTGTCGTTGATATAGCCCTGAAACAGTATCCCCCCATGCATGAACACATCCTCGATGCAATGAGCCGGCTTCCGGTTGGATCTCTGGAAAAACGGACCGACGGGGATACCTATCTTGCTGAAACTATAGACAGTAAACCGGTCCGCGCTTTCTTGCTGCAGAACCTGGTCCGGGCAGATGAGGGTTTCCGTTGGCGGCTGAACCTGGAAACCCTGCGCAGGCAGTACGACATCATCTCATCCTTTCCCCTCGATGATCATGCTGCTCATCAACGACGGAACGAAGTACCCGCCCTTTTTCTGAGCGCAGAAAAATCGCCCTACCTGAAGGAATCCGATCGGCCGGGTGTTCTGGAGTTGTTTCCCAATGCCCGATTTGAAACGATAGAGGGGGCAGGGCACTGGGTCCATGCAGAAAAAACCGAGGAGTTCGTAGAGATGGTTCGATCTTTTCTTGCAGAGTGCTGAGTTGCATGGCTGCAGGTGTTTTCATCTCCTGCGTTTTTCCGTACAATAGCCGAAACGGGAGGCAGTATGGCATCCAAAAAACAGAGTGCCGAAAGCGAGGCGCTCCTACCGATAAGACATTCAACCGCTCATGTTATGGCTGAAGCAGTGCTTTCCCTCTTTCCCGGGGCGCAGATAGCTATCGGCCCTGCCATTGAGGACGGCTTCTATTACGATTTCGATTTGCCCCAATCCATCAAGCCCGAAGACCTCGAGCAGGTCGAAGAAAAGATGAAGGAAATCATCAACGGCAAGCACGATTTCATCAAGTCCGTGGTTTCCAAAGAGGAGGCTCGCAAGATCTTTTCCGATCAACCCTACAAGCTCGAGCTTCTCGAGGATCTGCCGGAGGATGAAGAGGTGTCAATATATCGGCAGAACTCTTTTGTCGATCTGTGCCGGGGACCGCATGTGGAGAATACCAGGGAGCTGAACAGCGGCGCCTTCAAGCTCCTTTCGGTGGCCGGCGCCTACTGGCGCGGTGATGAAAACAGAACGATGCTCCAGCGGATCTACGGTACCGCCTGGAAGACTCCAAAGGAATTGAAAGCCTATCTATCTCGTCTGAAAGAAATCGAGGCTCGGGATCATCGAAAACTCGGAAAGGAGCTGGATCTCTTTTCGCTCCACGAGGATGCAGGTTCCGGATTGGTTTACTGGCATCCGAAGGGATCCCGCATCAGGCTGGCAATAGAGGATTTCTGGAGGTGGGAGCACCTTGCCGGTGGATACGAGGTTCTGTACACCCCGCATGTGGGGAAATCCACCCTCTGGGAGACCTCCGGCCATCTCTCGTTCTACAACGACAATATGTATGCCCCCATGGATATCGATGGACAGGACTATTACGTCAAGCCCATGAACTGTCCCTTTCATATCAAGATATACCAGTCAGACATTCGTTCCTACCGCGACCTTCCACTTCGCTGGGCGGAGCTCGGGACGGTCTACCGCTATGAGCGATCGGGGGTACTGCACGGACTGATGCGTGTTCGGGGCTTTACTCAGGATGATGCGCATATCTTCTGTACCCCCGATCAGATCGAAGACGAAATTCTCGAGGTGCTCCGATTCTCTTTACGGATCTGGAAGACCTTCGGGTTCGAGGATATCAAGGCCTATCTGGCTACCAGGCCTCCGGAGAAGAGTGTCGGCGATGATGAAGACTGGAAAACCGCCACTGATTCACTCAAGCGTGCCATCGAATTAGAAGGCCTCGAGTTCGAAATGGACGAGGGCGGGGGGGCTTTTTACGGCCCGAAGATCGATCTCAAGGTCAACGACGCCCTCGGCAGAGAATGGCAGATGACTACGATTCAGTTCGATTTCAATCTGCCTGAGCGGTTTGGCATGACCTTTGTCGACAAAGACGGCAACGAGAAGCGGCCGTTTATGGTGCATCGGGCACTGCTCGGATCGCTCGAACGCTTTTTCGGGGTTTTGATCGAGCATTACGGCGGCGCCTTCCCGGTCTGGCTTGCTCCGGTTCAGGTTCAGGTGATTCCGGTAGCTCCGGCGTTCGAGGATTATGCCCGGCAGGTAAAACAGGCATTTACTGCAGCCGGCCTTCGAACCGATGCCGACCTCTCGAGCCAGAGAATGAATGCAAAGATCCGGCTCGCCCAGCAGCAAAAGGTGCCCTATATGGCTATTGTCGGAGAGAAGGAGGCGGAAACCGGCCAGGTCTCTTTCCGCATGAGAAGCGGAGCAAAGAAAAACGGTATTCCCCTCGATGAGGCTGTCTCCGAGATAAAAAATGCTGCTGAAAGTCGATCTTCGGTTGACCCAGGCGCCGAATCGGGGGCTCCGGCTGCAGAGAAATGATACGCCGGATTATCAAGCGGGACGGGCGGATCGTTCCCTTCGATCGCCGTAAGATCGAGTTTGCCGTCTATCAGGCTGCGGTTGCCGTAGGCGGCCGTGACAGAGGACGTGCTGAAAAGATCAGCCGTCTGGTGGTAGATTTTTTAGAACGTCAGTTTCGCAGTGAACAAAAAAAAAGCGGCGAGATTCTGCCGAGCGTGGAAGAGGTGCAGGATGCCGTAGAGAAGACTCTCATCGAAGAGGGGCATGCCAGAACGGCCAAGGCATATATTCTCTACCGCTACGAACACAACCTGAAGCGGAAAAAACGCGACACCCTCTCTTATTCTCAAGAGAGCATTCCCTACCGAAAGCTCTGGGAGGCGCTCGACTGGTCGGTGGAGCATGAATTCAATCGGATAGAGCTGCTCAACCGGTATCTTTTGGAGGATCGCTTCGAAGAGCTGGTTGATATAAGCGAGGATTTCTACCGTTCGGAACTTTCTTCCGCCGCGGAGGAACTCCGTTCGCGCCTGGAGGATCTGCGGGTAATCGTCGTCGCAGGCCCCTCGTCTTCGGGAAAAACAACCACCACCAACCGTCTTGGCGAATCCCTGGAGGCGGAGGGGGTTCGGTTTGTTCCCATAAATGTGGATAACTACTTCTTCGATCTGGAAACACATCCGCAGGATGTCGACGGTGACTACGATTTCGAAACCCCTCAAGCCCTGGACCTCGAACTCCTTGCCGAGCATATCCGCCGGATTATTGATGGGGAACCGGTTGATGTCCCCTGCTATGATTTCAAGAAGGGAAAGAGAGAGGGAAGTGCCGGCCGTATCCATCTCGGAGAGCGGGATGTTCTTCTTGTAGACTCCCATCACGGCCTTTATGAGGGATTGCTCGAAGGACTCGAACAGGACCGGATAGCCACCGTCTATGTGGAGACCCTTTCCCAGATCCGGGGAGCCGACGGGGAGTTTATCAGGTGGACGGATATCCGGCTGATGCGGCGAATGGTTCGAGATCTGCAGTTTCGAAATTATAATCCCCTGCAGACCATCCGACACTGGCACCTGGTCCGCCGTTCCGAGCTCAGGTATATTGTTTCCCGGCTCAAGTCGGCACAGATTATCATCAATAGTTTTCTTCCCTACGAACTTTTTGTTTTGAAGGGCCGGGTCGACCAGTTTTTTCCGGAGATCATCCGGGAGCTCGAGGATGACCCTGATGCCCTCGATGCGGGCAATCGGGCCGGACGGCTTCAGAGCCTGCTCGGCTCCCTGGCGGGGACCGGAGAGGAGTCGGTGGTGCCCGTCGACTCGATTCTTCGTGAGTTCATAGGAAGCGATAGTTCATAGGCAGCGATTAGGAAAAGAAGGAGAGCACATGAGTCAGTCCGCACGAGAAAAGGCAATCGAACGGCTTCGCGAGATCGGCCGTGAGATCTATCTTTTGTCCCATGTTAATGCATTGCTCGGCTGGGATCAGGAAACCTACATGCCCAGGGCGGCAGTGGAGGAAAGGGCAGAGCAGCTGTCGGTTCTCGAAGGAATGATCCACGACCGGATTACCTCGGAAGAGCTCGGGGAGCTTCTCGAGCTGCTCGGAGCAGAGGCGGGAAATCCTGGTGGCAGTTCCGATCTGTTGCCTGTCGACCGCGCTCTGGTACGGCACGTATACCGCCATTATACCCGTCAAACACGCATACCCGGCGATCTCGTTCGCGCAATCGCCCGGCAGGTAGGTGTTTCTCAGCAGGTGTGGGCTGAAGCAAGAAAGGCTTCCGATTTCTCCCGGTTCCGCCCGGAACTCGAAACCATGATGGAGCTGACCACCCGGAAAGCCGAAGCCCTCGGCTATAAGCAGCATCCATATGATGCCCTTGTTGATGAGTTCGAGCCGGAGATGACCACCGCCCGGCTCACGGACTTGTTCGACAGTCTCGGAGACCGTTTGTCCTCCCTTCTCGATCGGATTTCCGCCGTCCCGCAGGTGGAGAATGATTTTCTCTTCCGGACTTTTCCCGAGGACCGGCAGCGGGCCTTCAGCCGTTCGGTGATATCCGAACTCGGCTATTGTTTCGATCGAGGCAGACTGGATCAGTCAACTCACCCGTTTACTACGTCCCTCGGTGCCGATGATGTACGGATTACCAACCGGTATTTAGAGAACTTCTTTAACGCCGGCATCTTCGGAAGTATTCATGAAGCCGGCCACGGCCTGTATGAACTCGGTTTCGGCGAGGAAATTCGCGGGAACCTGTTGGCCGACGGGACTTCCCTCGGCATCCACGAATCGCAGTCCCGTTTCTGGGAGAATATGGTCGGGAGGTCTCGCTCCTTTTGGGAATATTATCTTCCCCGTGCCCGGTCTCATTTTCCCGGTGTAATCGATGATATCGACCTCGAGCGATGGTACCGGGGAATCAACCGGGTGGAGCCGAGTCTGATCAGAGTGGAGGCGGACGAGGTCACATACAGCCTCCATATAGTACTGCGTTTCCGCCTCGAAACAGCCCTGCTCAGCGGCGATCTGCAGGTCGGCGATCTTCCCGAGGCATGGCGGGAGCAGTCCTCTTCTCTGCTCGGGGTGGTTCCTGAATCTGATGCAGACGGAGTGCTGCAGGACATCCATTGGTCGATGGGAGCCGTCGGTTACTTTCCAACGTATGCCCTGGGCAACCTTTACGCAGCCCAGTTCCGTTCCGCATTGCTTCGGGATTATCCCGGGCTGGATTCGATGATCGCCTCCGGTGATTTCAAACCGGTTCTAAAGTGGCTGCGGCAAAAGATCCACCGCCACGGATCGGCGTTGACTCCCGGGGAGCTCTGCAGGCAGGTAACCGGCGGCGGCCTTTCGGCAGATTTTTTTATTGACTATCTCGAGGACAAATACGGGGAGATTTATCGACTGAATGCAGATTGAGTACCCGGTCCTGGTCAACCCGTATACCTGGTTTCTCCTTGCCGGGATACTCACCGGTATATCGACGGCTTTCTTGCTCAAACGGAAGGGAGGATACCGGCGGCAGTCTCTGGCTCTTTTTCTGCTTACTCCTGCGGCCGCGGCCCTATCTGCTGCATTCATTATGCTCTACGCCCGCCAGACAGCTGATTATACGGATTGTATTTTTCAGGGACTCGCGGCTTTTGCATCAGCTTGGGCTGCAGGCTTTCTCGCTGCCCGATTTCCTCGAATAGGGGGTATCCCGATTGTGCTTGCGGTGGCAGTTCTGATCTTTTTCTCCTGGACTGCCCAAAAGCGTTTTATACCGGTAGAAGAGGGAAGGCCTGTTGTTGCCGTACGGACCCTTGCTCTGCCTGAGGGAGGAGCCGGCCTCGAGATAGTCCGCTATATCGGAAAGGGGCGGGAGACGGCCTACCTGCAGGTGCCTTCTCGGCGGATTTCACTTCGACTCGAGGTTTTGGCGGTCGAGCCCTGGTGGATTGTTTTTCCCGAACAATTGTACGCAGTTATCTCTTCTCTGGTTGTTTCCAATAACAAGGTGCTTTCTCTTCCCGAATATCCCGACAAACCGATACCCCAATGGCTGCCGGGCCTTCTTGATCTGCTTCCCGGCATCAGTATCGAGAAGCGGGATTCGGAAAATATTCAACTGGAGATGTTCTCCTCTGTTATTTATGGGTTCGTTGATGGAGATTTCCGGCAGCTGGAAAGCCGGACAGATTTGCTTGACAATCTCCTGTTGTGGGAATAGCCTGACTCCATGAAAATACCCAATCTCGTAACCTCCATCCGGATTGCCCTTTCACCGGTGTTTTTTGCTGTTTTTGTAATCGTTATGCGTGGAGATTCCTTTGGTGGAATCCCGGCCCTCATTGTCTTGTGGGTTCTTTTTATTCTGATCGAAATAAGCGACGTACTCGACGGGTATCTGGCCAGGCGCTTGAACCAGGTCAGCGATATCGGGAAAGTGCTCGATCCGTTTTCCGATATCATTTCCCGAATGACGTATTTTCTCTGTTTTATGCTCTACGGCATTCTGCCGGCCTGGGTCTTTCTTGTTCTCATCTATCGAGAATTCGGAATGACATTTTACCGGATGCTCAAGATGAGCAGCGGAATAGCCGTTGCGGCCAGGTGGAGCGGCAAAGTGAAGGCTGTCATGTTCGCACTCACCGGCGTTTGGGGGCTGGTTGTCGTGTCCTTTGATGAGTTGGGTTTTTCGGCACAGTTCACCACCTGGCCGAGGGTCGTGATGTTGGTTCTCGCATTTTTGTCGGTAGGATTTTCGGTTCTGTCCTTCCTGGAGTATGGACGGCGGAGAATCGGATAAAATGAGCCGGTTTTTTTTCCGGAAACCGCTTGACCAGATTTTTAATATCAGCTACTGTACCGATTACGTTGTGAAGATATGGTGTCCTTCAGGACATTCTGGATAGACGATCCATAATCTTGACAGAAGGTTAATATATTGTTAACCTGAAACTTGCGCCTCATAAATCGGCAGAAACCGGTATGTGCGGCAATGATCTTTGTCAACAATAGGGAAGAGGGAAAGAAGAAAGCGAAGCGGGAACCTGAAGAACAGGAAGAAAGTGGCTAATCTTCGGATTAGCCTTAAATATGACGGAGAGTTTGATCCTGGCTCAGAACGAACGCTGGCGGCGCGTTTTAAGCATGC
>JAIPGG010000113.1 GCA_021736255.1 Spirochaetales bacterium
ACATCCATTCCTACATATACTAAACTAATTGTGTTCATTGTGGCCTCCCTCCTTGTATGTGGCGTATTTTACCATCAGGGTACTATTAATCCACGATGGTGCAAGTTGTGGAGGTCACTTCATATTGTCTTGTGGAAAAAGGGTTAGGTCAATCTCGAGAGTCTGTCCCGAATATATTCGGATTTTTCCTTGAGCCCGACGGTACCGGTATCCAGAATCAGAATGTGCGGATTCTTGGGATCGACACGGACCCGACCGCCGCTTTCCTCGATCAGCTTCATGACTTTATCCAGGGATACCTTGGCAACCCTGGCAAACTCGATCCGAGCGGTACCTCTGCGTTCAACAAGGGAAGAAATAAAGAGCCGGCGGCACATAATTCGTATCTCCGCAAGGGACAATAGACTTTGCACCTCCTCCGGAAGGGGACCGAAGCGGTCTTCAATCTCTGCGTAGGTTCGTTCGAGTTCCTCATCGGTTTCAATGGCGGCAATTTTTTTGTAAACCTCCATCTTCTCGAGGGCTTCTTCAATATATGAATCGGGGATAAACCCGGTGTAGTCGAGTTCCAGGTAGACCTCCGGGGGTTTTTCTTCCTGGTCCGGTTCGGCCTCGAGAGCCGACACCGCTTCATCGAGGAGTTTCACATACATGTCAAACCCTACGGTAAGCATGTCTCCGTGCTGTTGTCTTCCGAGCAGATTCCCTGCCCCGCGGATTTCCATGTCCTTGAGGGCAACCTTGAAACCCGCACCGAGTTCGGTTGCCTCCGACAGGACCCGCAGCCGCTTCATGGCAATCTCTCCTACCGGTTTATCCGCCGGATAAAACAGGTAGGCATAGGCCTGCCTCTTGCTCCGACCGACACGCCCCCGCAGTTGATAGAGCTGTGAGAGGCCGTAGCGATCGGCACGGTCAACGATGATGGTGTTCACGTTCGGGATATCGATTCCGTTTTCGATTATGGTCGTGGAAACAAGGACCTGGTAGCCGCCGTGAATAAAACGATGCATAGTTTCTTCGAGTTCCCGGCTGTGCATTTGGCCGTGTGCGGTGGCTATCATCGCTTCGGGGACCAGGTTTTGGAGGAACTTTTGTGTTGCCTCGAGGGTCTCTACCCGGTTGTGGAGATAAAAAACCTGTCCTCCCCGGGCCATCTCGTGGCGGACGGCGCCTGCGAGGGTGTCCTCGTTAAACTCCTGGATATAGGTCTCGATAGGTCGCCGGTTCTGCGGGGGTGTCCTGAGGATGGACATGTCCCTGATCTTTATAAGCGACATGTGGAGGGTCCTTGGAATGGGGGTGGCCGTCAGGGTGAGGCAGTCGACGGATGTCTTGAGTTCCTTAAGGCGTTCTTTGTCTTTCACTCCGAAGCGCTGTTCTTCGTCTATTACCAGAAGGCCGAGGTTTTTGAAGGCTACATCCTGCTGAATGAGCCGGTGAGTTCCGATTACCAGATCAACGGTTCCTTCCCGGACCTTTTCGAGGACCCTTCTCTGTTCCGCCTTCGGGGTGAAGCGGGAAAGCATGGCAATCTCCACCGGATAGGCTTCGAACCGTTCGGTGAAACTTTCATAATGTTGTTCGGCGAGAATCGTCGTGGGGGCAAGAAGAGCAGCCTGTTTTCCTGCCATTACCGCCTTGAAGGCCGCCCGCATGGCTATCTCTGTTTTTCCATAGCCTACATCCCCGCAAACGAGGCGGTCCATAACCTGAGGTTGTTCCATGTCCTCTTTGACTTCCTGAATGCACTGGAGCTGATCCTCCGTTTCCTCGTAAGGAAAGGCTGCTTCGAACTCGATCTGCCATTCCGAATCGTCCGGATACGCGGTGCCTCCGGTTATACGGCGTTTTGAATAGAGTTTCAGGAGCCTGTCGGCCAGATCTTCTACATGATGGCGGACTTTTTGTTTGCGTTTCTCCCAGGATTTGCCGCCGATAGAGTCGAGTTTCGGGGAGCGGCCGTCCTGTCCTATATATTTTTGTATGAGGTTCACCTGTTCTATAGGGATAAAAACGATCTCTTCGCCGGCATATTCGAGTTTGATATAATCCCGTTCGTTTCCGGCTGCGGTTATCCGCTCTATTCCTGAGTATTTCCCGATTCCATAGTTAACATGAACGATGAAATCCCC
The DNA here is from genome assembly GCA_021736255.1 of Spirochaetales bacterium. Taxonomy (GTDB): domain Bacteria; phylum Spirochaetota; class Spirochaetia; order JAIPGG01; family JAIPGG01; genus JAIPGG01. The sequence goes on from JAIPGG010000113.1 coordinate 2,136, forward strand.
CTCTTCGAGATCGACAAAACTGTCGATCGTCTCGCTGCGGGCTTTTCCTCCGGATTTATACGTGCGCTTGCGCCGGCCGAATATCTCGTTCTCCTGTATTACCATGAGCTTTAAATCAGGAAGAGAAAAGCCGGCTGATATGCTTTCCGGAAGTACTTTCACCCCGTACTCTTCCGCGTACTCGGACAGCAATGTCTCGATGCGGCCTGCCTGGGCCTCTGAGTCAGAAAAGATATAGACCTGGTACCCGGTTTTACCGAGATTTTCGAGCTCTTCTTTGAGGAGATTTACATTGCCGAAAAAGGAACGCCCTTCATCGCATTGTATGGTGACGGGTTCGGTATCAGGGACAATCCTTTCGAGGCTCGTATTATAGATCAGTTCCCGCTCTTCAAGGGATTTTTCGAGAGAAAAGAGAACACGCTCCGGCGCCGGGACGCAGCGGTGGCGCCTCTCCTGCCGGTATAGATTGTCATATTCCTGCTTCAGAGAGGATTCTGCGTTTACCATGCGCTCATAGTCGTAGAGGAGAATTTGTCCACTCATATAATCCGCAGGTAACGCCGGTTCCGGAAATGACAAAGGAAACAGGAGCTCCTCACCGGGGAAGCGGCCGGTATCGGTAAGGGTTGATAGTATTTCATCCCGTGCTGCGGCTTTGAATTCCTTCATGTGCGAAAGCCGGCTATCCAGCTGATCTATCCGCTCATCCTTCCAGACCACCTCCCGGGCCGGGTATATTCCTGCAGAATCCACTCGTGCTACCGAGGCCTGTGTAATCGGATCGAACCATTTCATAGACTCGATTTCATCGAAATCCATAACAAGCCGGAGCGCACTGCCGCCGTCTGACTGAAAGATGTCGAGGACCTCACCCCGCAGGGCAAACTCTCCCCGTTCACCTACCCTCGGCACCCTTCTGTATCCGGAATCCGCTAAAACCGAGGCTACGGCAGCCGGGTCGATGTGATCCCCCACAGAAAAATGCAGGATTCTGTCTACCAGATATTCGGGAGGAGGAACGGGAGTCAACATTCCCCGCAGAGAGGTTACGGCTATTGTTGCATGTCCTGCCCCGAGAGAAGCGAGTGCCGCCGCCCGGTATGCAAAAACCGGGGATTCCTCCGACAATTCACGGTAGGGAACTGTACCCCACCAGGGGAAAAGAACAACGTCATCCCGAAGCAGATCCAGATCCTGTTTAACGTCTCTCGCTTCCTGTTCGGTGGGTAAAACGATCAGAAGCTGCTTGCCCGTGTTTTCTGCGGTCTTGTGCGCCGCAAACGAACGAAAACCGCCCTTCGGTCCACGAATTTCTACCGGCCATTCCTTCTCCCGTATTCTACGTGTGTATTCTTTCCAGGGGGGATACTTTTGTAATAGTTGTGCTAAGTTATTTCTCAGTAATGTTATCATGCTGCATTCCGACAATTATAATGGAGGTGTAGGTATAGTTGTGAAACGGTCAAATAGTATCCTAATAACCGGAGTTCTCTTCATGATCCTGCTGCTTCCCTCTGTTTCAGCCCAAAACAGAACTGAAAGCGGTGATAGTGTAACGCTCTCTCTCAGGTTATACAACAAGCAGATCTATTTTGAAGACTCGACGGTTGAAATGTTAGCGGAAATCAGGAATGAGGGCTCGAAAGAGTTTTCTTTTCAGCTTGCCGAAGAACACATGTTAAATCTCGATATCGAGCTGAAAACCGCAAGGAACCGGCGGGATCGGATCGAACGAAAATCTCCTCCATGGAACGATATTCGACCGATTCTCTACCGGGAAATGACACTGAAACCCGGAGAACGCTTCTCTTTTCACCTCCGGCTATCCCGTTATTATGAATTGGATGAATCCGGCACCTACTATCTTCGGGCGGCTTTCTATCCTTCAATGATCAACTCTATCATTCACGGGGCTTCATACCAGCGGAGGTCCGGAGAAGAGTTCTCGGAACAACAGGCTGTATTCTCCGAATGGCTTCCGATTACTATCGAACCCGGCAGCTCCAGCGGTTTTCCCCAAGAAGACCTGCAGGAGCTTGCAAAATCCGAAGCCCCGATTCTCACCGCTCGCAGCATGCCGCCGGACGAAGTCGTAGAATACACGCTCAAAGCTCGACAGAACGAGAACTGGAACAAGTTTTTCCTCTATATGGACATCGAGAAAATCTATCGTCAAACCGACGAACACGATGATCTCTACCGTTACTCCAGCCAGGAGGAACGAACCAGACTCCTCGATGAATTCAAATCCCTCCTGAAACAGGAAAAAATTGACAACGGTGCAATATCGCTCAAACCCCTCGATTTTGACATCATCCAGACAACCTATCAGGACCGAAAGGGAGAAGTGCTTGCGAAGGTTCGTTACGGATACCCGAATTATACCGAAACAAAATGGTTTAGATATACTCTGGAACGAATAACGGGTATATGGTATATTACCGGGTATACCGTAGAGACTCGGACTACTGAGTAGCGTAAAAAGAATTGAGGGATAATGAAACTTCTACTGGTCTCCGAACGCGATGAGGTCAGACATGATCTCATTCGACACACCAGGCCGCTGGGCTTTGAGTTTATACACTACAGGAATCCTCTTAAAGCCATGGATAATCTTGATGAGATAGATCCTGAACTCATCATATTTTCAGCAGCTGATTTCCCCAGACACTGGAAACCTATGCTGACCATGCTTCGGCGTGATAAGAATAAAAACGAAACAGCATGCGTTATCTTGAAAGGTGACAATTTTCCCTTTGAGGAGGCTGCTAAGGCTATTCACCTTGGCGCCAACGGGATAATCCATCAGGATCTCGACCGGCAAGAGGAAGTCGACCGGTTTATCGAGATCCTCGAACGGTATCTGAAAGTCGATGACGGCAGAGATTCATTTCGTTACCGGCCAAGGCCTTACGACAGGATAGAGTTCATCTTCAGCAATCCGGATACCATGCGCCTGGTTCCTGGTGCACTCATAGACATTTCACTTACTGGGGCAAACTTCAGGCCGAACGATCCTGCTCTCGTAGATGGTATAGAGGAAGGGACTGAGATTCCACATTGTTCTTTACGTGTAGGTGAAACCATTAGCGCTGTTCGCTGTATCGTTGCCCGTACCGGCAGAACCATGGGTCTAAAGTTCGCCGAATTTGAGAGCGGGGATGAAGACGTCCTCAGAAAATATCTTGACGAACGTCCCACTCGTGAGCTGAAGAAGGTCCTCGAATCGGAAGAGTCTTTGAAAAACGAAGATGCTCCCCTTACCGATCAGGACGCAACTCCATTAGAACCGTTAGAGGATGAACGCGAATGAGTATACAACGCTATCTCGATACTGCCCCTCTGTACGAACTCGTACGATACGATGAAACCAAAGAATACCGGAAAAAATGCACCCCTTATGAAGGCAGTCCCCGGAAACACCCGTACGACCCTGACAGGCTGCTGCTCTTTCCTGATCCGGTAACCGACCATGCCGAATTCTTTGAGTTCAGAGTTGAGGACATCGGCTATGTAGAAGACCTGGGAAATATTGTTAATGAATCAGGGAAAAACCTTCACAGAATCCGCATGTGGGTCAAAAAAGAGAGTATCGGTATTTGTTACACTCCTTTTACTGTTGAGTAAAGAGGTATATGTCTGAACCTGAGAAAGTAGCAGAGTATTATCGGGAGAAAGAGGACGGGGTGGTACAATGCGTACTCTGCCCCAATGTATGCATCATCGAGCCCGGAGAAACCGGTGAGTGCCGTATCAGGTTAAACTCAGATGGCCGGCTGACCCTGCCCTTTTACGGAGCTTTATCGGCCGTTTCAACCGATCCGATAGAGAAAAAACCACTGTATCATTTCTATCCGGCAAGCAGACTTTTATCGGTTGGTTTTTACGGATGCTCATTCCATTGTCCTTTTTGTCAAAATTACTCGATTTCCCAGTCAACTCCTGCTTCACCATCATCCACAAGTCCCGAAGATGTAGTAAACCGTGCCTTGAAAGAAGGTTCTTTTGCTATAGCTTATACCTATTCCGAACCCTCCATACACTTTGAATATGTCAGAGATACTTCGAAGATTGCGCACGAACAGGGCTTGAAAAATGTACTCGTAACGAACGGCTACCTGAGTGCGAAAGCTGCCGGAGAGCTATTACAAGTAACAGACGCAGTAAATGTTGACCTAAAATCTTTCAACGAAAAATTTTATAACGAAGAGATCGGTGGTAAATTAAAGCCAGTTCTGAATTTTATTGAGCTCGCCGCCGAACTCGGCGTTCATCTTGAAGTCACTACTCTCGTTATTCCCACGAAAAACGATACCGAAAAAGAGATCGATTCTATCGCCGAGTTTTTAGCCGAAATAAGTCCCTCCATTCCGCTTCATTTATCTGCATACTATCCGACGTACAAATATACGATTAGCCCTACTCCGCCCTCTGTATTGGAGAATCTTTCCAAAGTTGCCCAAAAGCGGCTTCGGTATGTGTATCTCGGTAATGTCCGATCCGAAGTCATCACCCGTTGCCCTTCTTGTGGAAACAAGCTTATTCGGAGAACCGGATTTCACGTATCACTGAGCGGGATCGATAATGTAGTTTGTTCCCAATGCGGCTTCCCGGCAGAGATTGTCGGTATAGATAAAGACTATTGACATTTTTTTTTGAACAGGGTAAAAAAACGCAATAATAATCCCCTGTAGCTCAGTCGGTAGAGCGGGTGGCTGTTAACCACTAGGTCGGCGGTTCGAGTCCGTCCGGGGGAGCTAAAAACGGGTGCCGGCACCGGCAGGCGTTTTTTTGAGGGTAACCGGGTTTGAAACTACGAAATTCATCTATAAACATCTC
>JAIPGG010000001.1 GCA_021736255.1 Spirochaetales bacterium
AAGAGCTATGGAGACCTCATTGCAGTAAACGATCTCACCTTTTCCGTGCCTGCCGCCGCGTGCTACGGCTTTCTCGGGCCGAACGGGGCGGGAAAGACAACAATGATGAAGATGCTCTACGGTAAAGCCCAACCCGATCGCCGGGATGATACTGAAATGGAGGTATTCGGTTTCGACCCCCGCAGCGCCGAGCTCGACATCAAGAGCCTTACCGGGGTGGTGCCTCAGGACAACAGTCTGGATGAGGAGCTCAACGTCGTGCAAAACCTCCGCATTTTCGCCCGCTACTACGGTACCCCCCGGGCCCGAGCGAACCAGCGGATCGAAGAGCTCCTCGAGTTTATGGAACTCAGCGAGCGGCGCAGGGAAAAGATCCGCCACCTATCCGGAGGAATGAAGCGCCGCCTTGCCATTGCCCGGGCCCTCCTGAACAATCCCCGCCTCCTCATCCTGGACGAGCCGACCACCGGTCTCGATCCCCAGGTCCGCCAGCTTATCTGGGACAAGCTCCGGAACCTCAAACGTACCGGCGTTACCATATTGCTTACAACCCATTACATGGACGAGGCTTTCCAGATCGCAGACCGGATCATCATTATGGACAAGGGCAGAGCCATCGTCGAAGGCAATCCTCACGAACTCCTCGAACAGGAGATGGAAAGCCACGTTCTCGAGCTCATCAACGTGGACCGTGCCAAAGAAGTAGAGCAGCGACTTCATGAGGCCGACTATCGCAGAGAATCCGCCGATCAGCGGCTGATCTACTACAGCAATAATGCCGAGGTCCTCGCCGGAATGCACAGTGTCCTCGGGACGGGAGACTACATCTTCCGTCAGTCCAACCTGGAGGATCTCTTTCTGAAAACAACCGGGAGGAATCTCAATGAGCTCCAATGATCAACACCCGCAGTCCCGCCGGCCCAACCTCTTTGTCCGACTGTTCAGCGTCTGGTTCCGTCATGTTCGCGTATACTCCCAGAACCTGATAAGCAACGGTCTGCCGCCCTTCCTCGAACCCCTGATCTTCCTGGTAGGTCTCGGACTGGGCCTTGGCTCCTACATCACCGAGATGAACGGCGTTCCCTTCGTCGCTTTCCTGGGAACCGGACTCCTGATGACCGCCGCCATGTTCACCGCCGCCTTCGAATGCAGCTTCGGAACCTTCGTCCGACTCGAATTCGACAAAGTCTACGACGGCATGCTCGCCGCTCCGGTCACCGCCGAAAACCTGCTGGTCGGAGAGATGCTCTGGGCCGGCACCAAGGGGCTCTTCTTTACCTTCGCCGTCCTGGTTACCATTTCCCTCTTCGGCATCGTTCCCTTAGGCGCCGCTTGGCCAACACCCTTCGTCGGATTTCTAACCGGCACCGCCTTTGCCGCCCTCTCGCTTTTGATCACCTCCTTCGTAAAAAACCTCAACCACTTCAACTTCTACTTTTCCGGCTTCCTCTCTCCCATGTTCTTTTTCGCCGGCGTTGTTTTTCCCGTCTCCGACCTTCCCGAGGTGATCCGCCCTATTTCCGAGGCCATGCCCCTTACCCATTCGGTGCGCCTTGTCCGCGGCCTGAGTCTTCACGGGCTCGAGATGATCCACCTCTGGGACCTGGGGTATCTGGTTCTCTTTTCTGTTCTCGTTGGCTGGTTTGCGGTGGCACGGCTGAAAAAACGTCTGATCGACTGACCTGCGCCCGCGCAGTTGTGGGGGTGTCCCGGAGCATCCGGAGCGGGGGAGGGCCCCCGCGCTCCAGCCCGGTCGGCCGGGGGCGGCAGGCAGCTCCTGCTCGAGGTCGGCCAAACACACCTGCTCTAGCCTGCAGCTCCGGAGAAGCTCTCTGCGGTCCCATCCGCCCCCGGCCGTACCCGCCCCGCTTTCCCGGCTCCGCTCCTCCGCTCCGCCGGGCGGGGCGGCCCGGTCTTCCGCTCCCCCCTAATTCCCACTGCCCGAACAACATCCATCTGCTGGTAGGAGCCCTCTCTCAGTTTCTCTGCACCTTCGATTACGCCTGTCCGGCTTATTGATCTGAACTCGGATTGCAGGCAAGCGCGACCGATTCAACGGGGGTATTGGCCGCGGTATATCGGGCGAAAGGCATGCTTGATACCTTGCAGGTTTTCAGCTAAGGTCGGCCTATGTCCCCGGACGAACCAGCGGACGGCCCGCACGGAGCTCTCTTGCGGGCGCTCGAGACACACTTTGGTTTTTCCTCTTTTCGTCCCCGGCAGGAGGAGATCGTTTCCTCTATTCTTTCGGGAAGGGATGTCTTTGCGGCGCTTCCCACAGGCGGAGGAAAATCCCTGTGTTATCAGCTGCCGGCCCTCTTTAACGGCGGGCTTACCGTGGTTGTAAGCCCCCTCATCTCGCTTATGAAAGACCAGGTCGATGCGGCCCGGGAGAACGGTATTGCCGCTGCCTATCTCAACAGTTCTCTCAGCCTGGAAAAAGCACAAAAGACGTGGAAAGAGCTGTCTGCAGGACGAGTGAGGCTGCTCTATCTCTCTCCCGAACGCCTTTCCCGGCCGGCCTTCCGCGCCTCGCTTCAAGGGCTCGGGGTCACCCTCTTTGCCGTAGATGAGGCGCACTGTATATCGGAGTGGGGACACGAGTTCCGTCCTGACTACCTTACTCTGGGAGAGTTGCGCGGGGAGTTTCCCCATGTTCCCATCGCAGCCTTTACCGCAACAGCTACCAGGCAGGTGCAGGACGATGTAATCCGCCGGCTCAAACTGCACAGTCCGCTTACGGTTCGAACGAGTTTCGACCGGAGCGAGATATACTACGCCGTCACTCCCAAGGATAATGTGGAGAAACAGATACTTGATTTTGTCGCTCGCCACCGGGGGGAACCGGGAATCGTGTACCGTTCGAGCCGAAAGGCGGTGGAGCGGACCGCAGACAGCCTCGATGAAGCGGGGTTCCGGGCGGTTGCCTACCACGCGGGTTTTGAAGACGAAGAACGCCGCCGCCGGCAGGACGCTTTTGTCCGTGATGAGGTCGAGGTGGTAGTGGCAACGATTGCCTTCGGTATGGGTATCGACAAGTCGAATGTTCGCTGGATCGTCCACGGTGATTTGCCCCGCAGCCTCGAAGCCTACTATCAGGAAACCGGACGCGCCGCCCGGGACGGAGAACCCGCCGAGACGGTGATGTTTTACGGGCCGAAGGATGTTTCGACCATCCGCTATCATATAGAGCGTATGGAGGTTCCCGAAGAACGCGAACGTGCGGAGGCGAGGCTGCTCGAAGTGCTGCGTTTTGCAGATTCGGGGATCTGCAGGCGAAAGCTTCTTTTAGGCCATTTCGACGAGGAACATCCCGGCGGTTGTGGAAACTGTGATGTGTGTACGGACTCTGTTGCCGCCGAAGACTTTACCGAGCAGGCGCAGAAGATCCTTTCTGCAGCCCACAGGACCGGAGAACGCTTCGGCGGGTATCATCTTGCAGACATAGTGTGCGGCAATGCCACCGACCGGGTTCTCGATCTCGGCCACAACCAGCTGCCGACCTTCGGGGTGGGCTCGGATCATGACAGAACGTGGTGGCTTTCCCTGTTGCGGGACCTGGAAAGCGGGGGCTATCTTGCCCGCAAAGACGGTCCGAGGTCGGGCTTCAGAATAACACCTGCCGGGCGTTCCCTGCTTCGTGGCCGGAACCGGTTCTCCGCTGTCCGCCGGCAGGAGCCTGCCGAGCTAGGCAGCCGAGCAGGACGGAACGCTGTCGTCGGACAAGGCGCTCCCGAAGACAGCGAGGAGGCGGAACGGCTTTTCCAGTGCCTCAGGAGTGTGAGGCTGAAACTCGCCCGGCAGCGGAATGTTCCCCCCTATGTGATTTTCAGCGACAAGACGCTGCGAGCCCTCGTAAGAGAACGGCCTACCGATCCGGAGGCCATGCTGCGCTGTCCGGGGGTGGGAAAAACCAAACTTGCCCGTTACGGGGATATTGTTCTGGAGGCCGTCCGCAGTTTTCTCTCCGGTCAGTCCTGTCCTTGAAGCCTGGTTCCCTCTGTGCTATCCTGAAAGATCAAATTATGCAGACTCATTCATTAAAGACCCGTTTCCTCCTGATCACCCTCCTGTTTTTTCTGGTTTTTGCCGTTACAGCGGGAATCTGGCTCTATTTCGAGGTGCGCGGGATGGTGCGCGAATTGGGGGAGCGGTATGCGGTAGAACGGGTGGATGCCGCACGGCTTCGCCTGTCCCGGGTTCTGGGTCCTGAGGCGGCACTTGCCCGCAACCTTGCACACTCACCGGTAATCATAGAATGGATGCTCAATGAACAGGATCCGCAAAAGCGCAGCCGGGCCTATGCCGAACTGGCAAGTTACCGCGAGTCCTTTGCAGATTCGAATTCCTTTGTCGGTATCCTTTCTTCCTGTCATTACTACAATTGGGGGACAGACGGCGGGCTCGTTAAATCGGAACTGGATAAGGAGGAGGCGGCCGACAAGTGGTTCTTCGAGACGATCGAGGCAGGCCGTCCAATCACCTTTAATCTCGACTATAACGTAGCTATTAAAGAGAGCCGGGTATGGATCAACTGTGTGGTAAAACACAACGGGGATCCGATAGGGATAGCCGGTACCGGCCTTGAGATCACTGCTTTGGTGTCCCGGCTTGTATCCGCCGAAGAGGGCGGAACCAGTGTGATTATTGCCGAAAAAGACGGCTCGATCCTTGCTCATCCGGACTCCGATATCATGGTCAAAAATGCAAAAACGCTGGATGAAAAAGAAAAAATCGGTCTTTTTGATCTTGCAAAAACACAGAGCGACCGAAAGCAGCTCGAAAAACTGGTGGATAGTGTTCTTTCGGGGGGTACGGCGGTAGAACAGATCTCTCTCGCCGGACAAAGCGGGTTGGTTGCAATGACCCCGATCAGCGAGTTGGACGCCCTTGTCGTTGCCTCGGTGGACACCTCCGAATTTCTGAATCCCGGGGACTTCTTGCCGATTTTTATCTTTTTGGCAGGAACGATTATTCTCGGTCTGGTCATGACCACCTTCTTTATGCAGCGGCTCGTACTGCAGCCGCTGGCTGCGTTGACCGAGTCGGCTCAGAAGATAGCCGCCGGGGATTACGATTCGGATATCCCCATTCGCGGGCGGGACGAGATTGCAACACTTACCTCTGCCTTCAACAATATGACCGCACAGGTCCGGGATTATACGCAAAACCTGGAGAGAAAGGTGGAAGAACGGACCGTCCAGCTCAGCGAGACGAATGAACAGCTTGCCGAGGCAAATACCCGAATGACCGAGAGTATCCGGTATGCGAGCCTGATCCAGAAGGGTATCATGCCCGATGAAACAGACCTTTCCCGGCGCTTTTCTCAGTATTCCCTCTTTTTTCGGGAGAGGGACATCGTCGGGGGCGACCTGCTGTATATCCGGGATATCGACCCCTCCGATCCAGAGGCCGGTTTTTTTCTTGCCGTGGTTGACTGTGAAGGACACGGTGTATCCGGAGCGCTCATGACGATGATGACCGATTCCATCCTCGAACATCTCCTTCCCGATCACGATCCCCGGAATCCTGCAGCAATCCTCACTGGGGTGGAAAAGACGGTGAGCCGAGCGCTTGCAACAGCAAATCGGCAGGAGATGTTTCTCAGCGGATTCGATATTGGTTTATGCGTATGCTTTCCCCGCCGCCGGCAGCTGATTTTTGCGGGTGCCGGAATGCCGCTGTATATCCGTGAACCCGATGGCTCGGTGGTAACCCTTTCGGGCCGCAAAAAGGCCGTCAAGAACAAACATCGACGGAGGCCGGAAGATTTCGAAAACCACGAACTCAGCACAGCCGGGCGAACCTTTTTTCTTGTCACCGACGGCTTTGTTGATCAGTCCGGAGAAGGAACCGAACGGGCTTACGGGACCCGCCGGTTATATTCGTTTTTCGAAAACTACGATGGATCAAAGACGGCCTTTGAAAAGGAATTCGACGACTATCGGGGACAGAATATCCAGCGGGATGACGTTCTCGCGATAGCATTTGATTTCAAGAATTTCGAATAGGAGCACAAACGTGTATGGAGAGCTTTGATCTCTATTCTCTACGGCATACATTCGATTCACAGGGGATAATGATTTGTTTCAACGGGTTGTTCTCTCACACGGTGATCGAAGAACTCGGCGAGGCAGTTAAAAAGCATCTGCAAAGTGACGAGGCCCCCCGGGATCGGGTAAAGGACGTTTTTTCGGTATTTATCGAGCAGGCCCAGAATCTGAAACACTACACCACCCGGGAAGATATCCCTCCGAGCGAAGACAAATCGGAACGCAGCGGTACACTGGTAATCGCCCGGCAGGATGAAAGCTATGTCGTCGGATCGGGAAATTTTATTCTGAACGAGGATGTTCCCGCCCTTCGCGATCGCCTCGAACCGATCGTGGCGGCCGACAAGGAAAGACTGAAACAAATGTATAAGAAACGCCTGCGAGAGCCGATACAGGAAGGGGCGGGAGCCGGACTGGGGTTTATCAGCATGGCCCGCAAGGCTACCAGGCCCTTGAACTACTCGATTCGGAACCAGAACGAGCGTATCAGTTTTTTCACTATCGAGGTAATTATCTGAGGCATATATGCAGAAACTGGAAATAGATCAAACCAAATCCACTCCGTTTGTTAACCTCAATCCCGATACCGGCTTGTTGGAAATCGGAGGAGAGTCGTATCCCGAGAATTCCAAGGAATTCTTTGATCCGGTACTGGAATGGATCGAACAATTCCTTTCCTCTGAAGATACTGAGGTTACCCTCAGGGTTACATTGAGCTACATGAATACCAGCAGTACCAAGTATATCATTGAAATTCTTGATCGCCTCGAACAGGCCAATGAAAAGGGCCGCCCCGTTACCATTGAGTGGTATTGTGATGGTGACAACGACCGGGAGCTGGATACGGTCGAAGAGCTGAAGGAAGATTTTTCGATGCCCTTTGAAGTGAAAATCCGCGAAGCATAAGAGAAGAGCCGGAGGAAAAGCTATTGGCTACAAAGAAGGATTTTTCAGATGATCCTGTTCTCAAATGGGCGGGGGAGGTCTTGGCCGAATTTCAGGAGCAAGAGTCCCGGGGTGAGCAGGAATCCCCGGATAAGGAAAACCGCCTTTCCGAACATTTCCTTCGTTTGACAAAAGAGTACGAGCGTCTTTTGCGCAGCTTCGACCACGTTACCCGCATTAGCGATAGGTACCAGAAATCCCTCATGGAAACCAATGAATCACTCGACGAAGCGGCAAGAAGGGACCCTATGACGGGTCTTTCGAACAGGCGGGATATGATGGAGCGATTGTCTTTTGAGCTCAAGCGGGCTTCCCGGTACGATGAGCTTTTTTCGGTAATCCTCATGGATATCGATCATTTCAAAAACGTAAACGACAACCATGGACATGGGAAGGGTGATGAGGTTCTTGTCATGACGGCCAAGACTCTCGTTGACGGGATTCGCTCTGAAGATATGTGTGCCCGTTGGGGCGGGGAGGAGTTTCTGGTCTGCCTTCCTCATACCGCTTTGGATGACGCCGAGAAGGTAGCTGAAAAACTCCGCCTCAGTGTGGCTTCCAATTCCCTTCCCTCCGGCAAAGGCGACTCGATCCATATTACTATCAGTGCAGGGTTAGCTGAATATGTTAAGGGATTCCTCCTGGATGACCTGATCCGTACCGCGGATGATTCGCTGTACGAGGCGAAACGTCTCGGGCGCAATCGAGTCTGTAAAGCCTATACGCATTGATTTTCCTGTCGTCCCGAAAAGGTCAGGAATAGTAGCGCTCGGAGTAGAGTTTGTCGAAAACAAGCCAGGCCCGAATGTCTCCCCGGGTTAATGCGTGTGCAACCACAGGTACGATACAACCGCAGGTAGCGCAGTTGACTCCTTTGCCGAGAACACAGGGCTCTTTCTGCTGCATCTGTGCATCGTAGGAGACGATTTTTTTTCTATTCCGCATGTAGCATTTTGTGTGATGCTTTTTTGTTTGTAAGAGCTTTATAATATATGGGGATAATAATACAATATCTTTATTGTTTTTCCAAACCTCTCTGAGTTTATTTGCTGTCCATTCGAGCTCTTCACCCTCTAAAAGCAGAGGATCCCCTGACTGCATGTGCGAGGTGTAGGTGCTGAATGTTATCCCGTCGACATCAGCCTCTCGTGTTATCTCTGCGAGTTCATCAATATATTTGTAATTGTTGGTAGAAAGGGTAGGTGTTAAGATTACCCGTTTGTCGCCTTGAATGTTCTTCATCACTGTATCGAAAACATGTCTGCCCCGGATCTTGTCGTGAACTGCGCGGGGACCGTCTATGCTTATGAAGATGCGGGCCTGGATGTCCTCGGGAATGGGCAGTGTTCCGTTTGATACAATGGTTATTCCGTCGAAATATTTATACGCGGCCCGAATAACGGGGAGCCGCAGCGAGGGTTCACCGCCGGTAAGAAAGGCTGATTTTATTCCCTTGCTGCTGTAGTCGGAGAAAACGGCTTCCCATTGTTCGTCGGATAATTCGGCGCCGGGATCGTAGGTCTTTCTCCAATAACAGTGCTCGCAATCGAGATTGCATTCTGAAGTTATATCGAAGTTTACTGCCTTTGGATAGTCACTCTTTTGTGCTACCCCGCGAAGAAACTTTATTAAGCGAACGGCTTTTGACATTCTTCTATGAGCTCCAAAATTATAAGGTCATATTATTTTATAATATAATAAGACACAAGCTCATAGTAAATAAAAACCGGTTTTATTCATTTCCTCCTTAACATTGCTTCCTGCTGTTAGTAACTTGAATTCTAAGAGGAACAAGGAAGGAGTTTTAGTTTTATGGAAATAAAACCAGAGCAATTAAAGCGATCCATTCTATCAGATCAAGTCGGGCTGCCTTCGGATAATGAACAAAAAGAATTAGAAGGAATTATCGGGCAGGACCGGGCCGTCGAAGCGTTGCAGCTCGGATTGCAGATTTCGGGGAACGGCTACAACACCTATGTGGCAGGACCCTCCGGTATAGGGAAAATGACCTCGGTTCAATCCTATCTGGAAAAGGAAGCACGAAAAAAAACTACACCGGTCGACTGGTGTTATGTCCATAATTTTAAAGATCAATATGAACCCCAAGCAATCGAACTCAACCCCGGAAGTGGAAAGATCTTTCAGGAAGAGATGGATAACCTCAAAGAGCATGTCAAAAATGATATCCCCATGGCCTTTGAAAGCGAAGAGTACTCTCAGAAACGGGAACAGCAGCTTTCAGAGCTGCAGAAGAGGCGTGAAAATATTTCAAAAGAGCTGGATCAGAAGGCACAGGAGAAAGGCTTCGCCGTCCAGGAAAATCCAATGGGGATTACCCTGATCCCGCTGAAAGACGGGCGGAGGATGGAAAACCAGGAATTCAAATCACTCTCGGAAGAAGAAAGGAAAAAGATAGAACAGAATCAGAAGGACCTGCAGGAAGAGATAAAAAGAATACAAAAAGATGTGCGGCAGATAGAACGGAAAGAACAGGAAAGTATCAAGGAACTGGACAAACAGGTTGTTATGAATACCCTGGGGGGTATTGTAGACGATATTAAAGAGAACTTTTCCGGCAACAGCGATGTTCTCGAGTACATAGAGAATGTGAAAAACGATGTTATGGAAAATGTCGGAACGTTCAAACTGGCAAACCAGGAAACACCGCAGAACCTTTCCGGACAGCAGAAGAAACAGCAGCTTCAGTTAATGCAGGAGGAGCTGCTGAAAAAATATCAGGTAAATGTTGTAGTCGATAACAAGGATCAGAAAGGGGCCCCGGTGATTGTTGAATACAACCCCTCTTATACGAATCTGGTAGGGCGCATTGAAAAGAGCATGAAGATGGGTGCACTGACTACCGATTTCACTATGATTCAACCGGGGGTTCTCTTGCAGGCAAACGGCGGATTTCTGGTTGTTCAGGTAGAAGATATCCTTCGAAACCCCTACAGCTGGGAGGCGCTGAAACGGGCGCTCCGCAGCGGCGAGGTCCGCATCGAAGAATTCGGCGAGCAGCTGGGGCTGATGACGATGAAAACACTTCGCCCCCAGGCCATCCGGCTCGATGTAAAGATAATCCTTGTCGGCAGTCCCCTCTTCTATCATTTGCTTTATCAACTCGACACGGATTTTCATGAACTTTTCAAGGTCAAAGCGGACTACGACACAAAGATGAGCTTTACCGAAGAGAATGTTGAGGCCTTTTTCTCTTTCTTGAACACCTACAGGAAAAAAGAAAACCTATTAAAACTCGAAGATAGTGCCGGGGCGAAGCTTCTCGAATATGCAGTCCGAAAAGCCGAACATCAGGAACGCATTTCGACGGAATTCGGTTATCTCTCGGACATTATCCGTGAATCTGATTTCTGGGCCGGCAAGGAAGAGAGCAGCACCATAAAAGAAAAGCATGTAAAGAAGGCCCTGGATGAGCGGATATACCGGTCCAATCTTGTTCAGGAAAAAATCCTGACCCTGATCGAAGACGGAACGATTTGTATCGACACCAGAGAATCCCGGGCCGGACAGATAAACGGGCTTTCGGTTATAGACATGGGTGATTATATGTTTGGCCGTCCGAACAGGATAACTGCTACAACTACCCCGGGCAGAAAAGGTGTTGTGGACATAGAACGGGAAGCACAACTCGGGGGGCCTGTACACAGTAAGGCTTTGATGATCATCAGCGGGTTTCTTTCGAGAATGTACGGTCGGAATTCTCCCCTTTCATTGTCCGCCCGGGTAGTTTTCGAACAGAGTTACCAGGGTGTTGAAGGAGACAGTGCTTCCCTTGCTGAGGTTTATTCTATCATATCCTCTCTGGCGGACCTGCCCATTTCCCAGGAGGTGGCAGTAACCGGTTCAATGAATCAGTTCGGTGATACCCAGCCGATAGGCGGAGTGAACGAAAAAATTGAAGGCTTTTTCGAGGTCTGCAGGATACACGGCTTCACTGGAAATCAGGGGGTTATTATTCCCGAGCGGAATGCACAGCACTTAATGCTCAAAGACGAGGTGATAGATGCAGTGCGGGAAGGAAACTTTCATGTTTGGAAGATCAAGAGACTGGAAGAGGGGTTTCCTGTTCTGACAGGAAAAGAGGCCGAAGAACTAAACCGGTCAGTAATGGATAAACTCTCACAATATTCAGCCGTCCTGAAAGAGATGGAGGCACCGAAAGGAGGCGAATAATACGAACTGCTGAATAAAACCGGCAATGCGTGTGTTTCGATCTATATGCCGACTACACCGCATCCCGATAAGGCCGACGAGAATACGATTCGTTACAAGAGCCAGCTGAGTATTGCTGAAGACCTTCTTGTTGAAAAGAGAGGCATGGACAAGGATCAGGCAAAGAAACTGCTTGATCCGGCCGCCGGCTACCTGGAAGAAGCATTTTTCCGGGAAGGATGGAGCCGCGGGCTTGCGGTATTCATTTCAGAGGATATGCTGAAGATATATCGCCTGCCTCTTGAGTTCGATGAAAAGGTCTCTGTAAAAAACGGCTATGACGTAAGGCCGCTGCTTCCCCTGTTTTTTAACAACGGGCGATTCTATCTTCTCCTGCTCAATCTTCATGGATGCCGGCTTTACCATGCCACCCGGTACACTCTCCAAAAAATTCCGTATAAAGAGTTAGAGAGGACAATGGAAGAAGTATTAAAGTATGATGTCCCGGAAAAACAGATTCAGTTTCATACCCAAACCGGAAATGCGGCAGGCCGCAGGGCAGCCGTGTACCATGGTCAGGGTGTGGGTACCGAGCAGTCGGACGAAAAAGAAAAGATGCTGCCTTATCTGGGGGCAGTGGAAAACAGGGTTACAAAACTGATAAACAGCGATACTATTCCGCTTCTGCTTGCAGGAGACGAACATCTGGTAGGATATTACAGAAGAGTGAATAACTATCATAATCTTCCTGATCAGGCAATAAAAAAGAACAGTAAGGAGCAGGACCCTGAAGAGTTTCACAATGCAGCATGGGAATTGCTGAAAGACACCTTTGAAAACTCGAGAGAAAATGTTTTGCAAAGATACAACGAATATGCCGGTACCGATTATGCTGCAGAAGGGCTTGAAACGATTCTTCCCGCCGCTTTTGAGGGAAGAATTCATGAGCTCCTCGTGCCGAAGAAAAAGGAAAAAAACGGGAGTTCTAATCCTGAAAATTTCCGGTTGGATTTTTCCCGTTGGGACTCAGAGACGGATTTGCTCGAAGCCGCTGTAAAACAGACCCTGCTTAATAATGGTAAGGTTGTAAACCTTGATGAACCGGAACTTCCGGGGAAATCGGAAGCTGCGGCGATTTTTTGATACTAAATTCAGTGCCGGAAGACGGCATGAAAAAGGGGACGCACAGTATGGAGCCGAAAAAATATTTGGCGTATGTAATCGAGGAGAAAGACGGGACCTATACCCGGGAATTACAAACCCGGGATATCGAGGAACTGCCGCCGGGCGAGCTTTTGGTGGAGGTGCATTATACCTCGGTGAATTATAAGGACGCCCTTTCCGCCACGGGCAACAAAGGAGTTACAAAGGAGTACCCCCACACACCAGGAATTGATGCAGCAGGGGTTGTAGTTTCTTCTGATTCCGAGGATTTCAACGAAAACGACGAGGTAATCGTAACCAGTTACGATCTGGGCATGAACACAGCCGGCGGATTCGGGCAGTATATCAGAGTGCCCGCCGAGTGGGCTGTACGACTGCCTGAAGGCCTTTCCCTCAAAGAGGCCATGGTTATTGGAACCGCCGGCCTGACCGCGGCGATTTCAGTTTTGCGCCTTTTTGAAAAGGTAACACCCGATCAAGGCCCTATCGGTGTTTCCGGGGCTACCGGAGGTGTCGGTTCAATGGCAATATCCATTCTTTCCCGCCTCGGCTACGAGGTATCAGCGATAACCGGCAAGGAAGAAGAGGAGGATTATCTCCGGCGGATAGGCGCCGACCGGATTGTAAACCGCCGGGAATTCTCGGAAAAAAGCAAACGGCCTTTACTCAAATCCGCTTTTGCCGGGACCATAGACACGGTGGGGGGACTGATTCTGGAAAACCTCATCAAATCGACAAAACCTCAGGGTATTGTTACCTGTTGCGGGAATGCTGCTTCGGCAGAATTAAACCTGACAGTCTACCCCTTCATCCTGCGGGGAGTGTCCCTTGCCGGGGTGGATTCTCAAAACTATCCAATAACTGAAAGAGATGCCCTCTGGAGGCAGCTCGCCGAACAGTGGAAACCCCTGCCTATGCTCGATGAGTATCGGGAGATCGGTTTTCATGAGCTCGACGAGGTGATTGATTCACTCCTTGCAGGCAGGGGAAAGGGCCGGACAGTCCTGGACCTGAGGCGGAAATAACCGATCGCATCATATTGACAGAGCTTTTCCTCGAAATTAGGGTCTACACTTATGGAAAAACAAAGCATAAATAGCATCGAAGAGGATTTAGGAAAGCTGAAGAATGCGGTAGCCGGTTTCATAACCGACATAGCGCAAATCTCGGATGTCAATGACGCATTTGTCCAAGAAATTCTCGAGGCCTCAAAAAAGAACAGCATCTCCATCGAGGATGTCTTCGGTGAACTCAAGGAGGTAAAAGAGGGTTCTCAGGATATTTACAAACGGGTTGATGACTCGGGTCGAACCATCCATCAGAGTATGGGGGATATCAACCAATCGATTACATCGATGAGCGGTATTATCTCCTCCCTGTTCGAGAAATTCCATGAGTTGAAAAGTATTTTCAGCAAGGTCGAGGATGCAAGCAAGAATGTGATAGAGAGAATTGCCGAGGTGGAAGATGTTGCCGACCTGACTCACATGCTTGCCCTGAATGCTGCTATAGAGGCCGCCCGGGCAGGGGAGGAGGGAAAGGGATTTTCGGTAGTTGCCAAGGAGGTCCGTTCTCTTGCCGAACGGAGCAAGAAGATCTCCGGGGAGGCTGCTGATATTGTAACTACCCTGCGGGAGCACCTGAGGCAATCCGATACGTCACTTTCCGAATATGAAAAGATACAGCGCAATGCCTCAGAAGCAGCTGCTTCTACGGAGAACAATCTCGAATCCACTACGCAGAGTATCGATACGGTACTGAATGAAGTAGACAGCATCAAAACAATAGTCGGCCATCAAACGGAGGAAATCGAATCGATGTTTTCCGAGATGGCCGGGGTTCGGGAAAATGTACTTTTCATGGAATCGAGTTCGAACAAGATCGTGAAGAACATGAAGCTGCAGCAGAACAAGGTGCAAAAGATCCAATCCAAAATTGAAGATAGGTTTGCAGCCCACGAAGGAACAAGAAAAGAACAAGCCTCCATTATTGTGGGTCATGACAGCGCCTATCCTCCCTGGGTTTACCTGGAAGACGGAGAGAGCAGGGGTGTCAGTATCGATGCGGTCAAGGATATTGCAGGCAAGCTCTCGATAGACGCGGATTATTATCCCAACCAGTGGGCGAATGTGTATCCGGCGCTGTTGAACAAAAAGATCGATCTGGTAGTGAACGTGGGCTGGCCGAACGATCAGATCGATACGCAGAAGGTTATCGCTACCTCGCCCTATGAACACTTTGAAACAACCCTTTTTATCAAACGGGAAGACTACGAAAAACGAGAAGGCGGTATCAGAGTCCAAGAGCTCGAGGGAAAAAAGGTTACCGCCCAGAGCGGTTCCTACACGGACCAGGACCTCGCAGAAACCGGCTGCGAGATCGTGTATGTAGACAACGACATCCAGGCCTTCGTCAAGCTCATCTGGAACAAGGTCTATGCCGTTGCCACCGACCGCCGGGTGGGAGAGCATATCTCCGAGGTTTTTTTCGAGAACGAGATCGTACCGGCCTCCGATCCCCTCGGCAAGACCGATGTGGTCATGATCTGCAGGCGAGAGGACCAGGAGCTCTACCGGAAGATCGAGGACGCCTTGAGGTACAGGGAGCAGAGTATAAAGCCTGCAATGAAGAGGTAAACGGCAAGCAGTCCCGAAAAAACAAACCGCACATATCTGAATTTGCTCCTGGGCAGTCTTGCTAGTATGCTTAATGAAAAGGGAGTTACTATGTTTTTTATTCTAGGTGTTCTTTTCCTTCTGGCGGGAGCTATTCCGCTTATCCTTACATTAAAACGGCGCGATTCTTACTCGGAGGATCAATTCCGCCATAAACTGAAAAAGGCGGTGATCGTCCTCATTGTTGATATTGCGGCATTGATCATCATAAACGTTTATTTTTTCTTTTTTACAGATTTTCTCTGGTTTAAATCACTCGGATACGAGAACCGTTTTCTGCTCGTATTGCAAACCCGGATTGTTCTCTTTTTTATCGGTGCCGCCATTGCCTATGTGTTTTACTCCTCTCATGTTCGAGCATCCCGCCTGGTCGGAGGAGCGGATATTCCCACGGCTACTGCATTGCCGGTAGTGATCGTGTTGACTGTTATCAGCGCCGTCTGGGCTTCAAACCTGTGGGACAGTTATCTGCTGTTTGCAAATCAGGCGGAGACCAGCCTCACAGATCCGATTTTTGGTCAGTCGATTTCGTTTTATCTGTTCTCCCTGTCGTTTCTTTCAAACGTAGTTGGCTGGTTTATCTTCCTTTTTGTTGTTTCGATTGCCGTTCTGGGATTTCTTGCCAACGGAATCAACAACAAACTGAACAGCCCGGCGGAAGAAGAAAACGCTATGCTGAACCAGCAGATGAATTTGATCGTTCAGCGTTTGCTTCTTCTCGGGGGCTTCTTGTTTCTGCTGATAGCCTTTAACACCTATTTGGGTATTTTCCGGCTTCTGTATTCTCCCGAAGGAGTAGTTACCGGAGCAGGCTGGACGGATATTCATGTGCGTCTCCCAGCTCACTATGTCTCTGTTGTCGTCTTTGCTTTGCTCGGTGTTTTATTGATTATCGGGGGTTTCAAGCGTTCGTTTCTAGCGAAACTCTTTGCATTACGTACTGATTCAAACAATAAAATAAAAACCTCACGGGCCACCTGGATCTTCCCTGCCGGTGTTATAGCGGTGCTCGTACTTGCAAATGGGATAATCCCTGCTCTTGTTCAGAGCGTAATCGTCGAACCAAATGAATTAACAAAAGAGCAGCAATATATTCCGCATAATATAGATAATACCCGTAAGGCATATGGAATCGACGAAGAGCGGATTACCTCCCGGACGTACGAAGTCGGAACCGATGTTGACCGGACCATTACCGAACAGAATCAGAGCACTATAGATAATATCCGGTTGTGGGACTGGCGGGCCCTTCGAAGCAACCTGCAGCAGCAGCAGGAAATGCGGCTATACTACAATTTCCATGATGTGGATATAGACAGGTATAACTTCGGAGGTGATTATCGGCAGGTTATGCTCTCGGTGCGGGAAATGGAAAAAGCAGATTTGGCGCCGGAATCGCAAACCTGGATGAACCGTCACTTGAAATATACGCACGGTTACGGATTGGTCATGATTGATTCCCATGAATTCAAAACCCAGGGCGGTCCTCAACTGCTGGTAAAAGGTATACCCCCGGAGGAGACAGTCGAGGATTTCACTATAGAACGGCCTCAGATTTACTATGGGGAGCGAACGAATGACCATGTTTATGCAAACACAACACAGCAGGAATTCGACTATCCCAGCGGGGACGAGAATAAATATACCGACTACACAGGAAAAGGCGGCGTAGTACTGGATTCTTTTTGGAAGCGGTTTGTCTATGCCTGGAAGTTCGACGGCTACAGACAGCTGTTTTCCGGTTATTTCACCCGGGAGAGCCGGGTTATGTATAACAGAAACATCCTCAGCAGGGTGAAGCGTCTGGCCCCTTTCCTGCGGTTGAGTTCCGACCCCTATGCGGTCGTTACCGACAAGGGAGAGATAAAATATATCGTCGATGCCTACACTGTCTCCCGTCACTATCCCTATTCCGAAGCCTACAGGGGGTCAATGCAGCAATATGCCGGGATCAACTACATTCGCAATTCAGTCAAGGTTGTTGTCGATGCCTACAACGGAGAGACTACTTTTTATCTGATGGAACCGGATGATATAATTGCCACTACCTACGGAAACATGTTTCCCGAGCTTTTTCGCCCCTTCGAGAAGATGCCGGAATATCTCAAGAAGCATATACGGTATCCCGCGGAATACTTCACAATTCAGGCGGAAATGTACCGCACCTACCACATGACCGATGTCGGCGCCTTTTACCAGAGGGAGGATGTCTGGGAATTCGCTACCGAGAGGTACGGGGAGGGATTTCTCCCTGTTCAGCCCTACTATATCATGGTCCATTTTCCCGAAGAAGAACAAATGGAATATGTTATCATGCTTCCCTTCACTCCAAAAAACAAAAACGTTATTAATGCCTGGCTTGCAGGCCGTTCCGACGTTCCGAACTACGGAAAGGTAATGTCTTTTGCGTTTCCCAAAGGAGTGGAAGTGCTCGGACCGAGGCAAATCGAAGCAAGAATCGATCAGGATTCAGAGATGTCGAGGAATCTGAGTCTTTGGAGTCAGCAGGGCTCGGATGTAATACGCGGTAATCTCCTTGCCGTCCCTCTGTTCAAAGAAGAAACCATGTACATCATGTTTGCCGAATCGATTTTCATTCAGGCCGAAGGAGCCAAACTTCCCGAAATCAAGCGGGTTGCCCTGGCGGATCAGGAGCAGGTTGTGTGGGCTGAAACATTCGAGGCCAGCCTCCGAAAGCTTGCCGGCGTTGCAGCCCCTCCCTCTGAGCAGGCAGCCGGAGAAGCGGCACAGGCGGCTGCAGCCGCAGGAGGCGAGAAGCGGGTTGTCTTGCCGCAGGATCTGCAGAATAAGATCGACGAAGCGGTAAGCACCTTCGAAGCCTATACCGACGCTGTTTCTCAGTCCAATTTCCAGGAGGCCGGAGAAAAACTCGACACCCTAAAAGGACTCATTCAGGAATTGAAGGACCGATAGAGAAACCGGCTGTGCAAATTGCAATCCTCCCCCCACCCAGGTTAGACTGTTTGCAGTCGAAACCTGTGGGGCGGGAGTGCATATGACAGAAAAAGAACAATTCTCCTGCCGGGCCGGCTGCGGAGCCTGCTGCATCGCCCTGTCGATTTCCTCTCCGATTCCGGGTATGCCGGAGGGAAAGCCTGCCGGTGTGCGATGTGTGCAGCTCTCCGAGGACAACCGCTGCGCTCTTTTCGGGGAACCCGAAAGACCGGAGGTCTGTGTCAAGCTTGTACCCAGTCGCGAGATGTGCGGACACTCCCGGGAAGAGGCGATGGACAACCTTTCCGAGCTCGAAGAAGCCACACAGCCCTAGACGGATCGTCAGATGCGGCTGTTCATAATGTAGAATGGGTCGTAATCGAGCTCATCCCATCCTTCGTACCACTGATAATAATAGGGCTTGATCTTCTGCAGGGCTTCTGCAAACCGGCGCTGTTCAGCACTGATCCCCCGTTCAGCCTGCCTGCGGACCTCTTCGTAAAGGGCCTGAACATCCACCGTCAAGATCCGGCGATCTTCCATGACTACCTTGCCCCCGACGATCGCCGTGTTTACGTGCGAACCCTTTGCCCGGTGAATAAATACCTCCGCCATGTTCAGATCCGGCGCCATCCAGGGGTCGTTCATGATCTCCTCTAGATCGACCAGGATCATGTCGGCCTTCATTCCCGGCCGCAGAGCGCCGATCTCGCCGGCAAACCCGCAAACCCGGGCGCCGTTGACCGTTCCCATCTGCAGCACATCGAAGGCGTCCAGAGCCGGGGTGTTTTGCAGGTCGAAGCCGCCCACCCGGTGGAGCCGGTGGATCAGCCGGAGCTCCATGATCGCATCCTCATCGTCGTTGATTCCCTTGTCGTCAAGACCCAGGGCAACGTTTACCCCTGCTTCCTTTAAAAAGAGCACCGGCGAGATCCCGTTTCGCACCGCCAGATTGCAGCTCGGGTGGTGGGTCGTCGATGCCCCGTGTTTCGCGAGCAGCTCGATGTCCGATTCGGTCAAGAAGACCGCGTGTCCGAGGACCAGATTCTTGTCTACCAGGCCAATATCATCCATGTGGGCCAGGAGAGACTTTCCATACATGCGAAGCCCGTAGGCCTTCTGAACCGGGGTCTGCAGAGTGTGCAGATGGATCGGGAGTCCCCCGAGTTCGTCCGCCCGGACCTTTACCCGCTGAAGAAATTTATCGGTGGCCCCCATGGCCCAGCTTGGTCCCAGGATGAGGCGGGTCTCTTCCCCGTTGTAGGATTTGTACAGGTTTTCGAAGAGGTCCATGTAAGCATCGGCAAAGGCCTCTTTATCGTAAAAGACCATCGACCGGGTAAACTCCTGAAGCTCCGGCGGCAAAGTTTCGAAAAAACCCTCATCATCCAGGGCCAATCTATTCATGTCCCGTCCGCCCGGGGAATAAGCCAGCCGGATACCCGCTTCGAGCGATCCCTCGATTACCTTCTCTGCGTTCTCGAGGATATTCGGCTCCTCCCCCCAGTTGTTGTGATGCCGGGTCGTGCAGCCGTTTCTCAGATGACGGACAGCGCTCATCATTGATGAGAGTGCCGGATCCAACCCCCGCATAAAGGCCCAATCGATCAGCCCGTTCTCGAGGAAATCCAGGGGAATTCCCTGCTGTGTCAGCGTGAGCCCCCAGCCGTGACTGTGACTGTCCACCAGCCCCGGCATCAAAAGCTGTTTTCCGTTTCCCTTGACTGCAGCCCCGGGATATTTCTCCTTCAGGTCCCGGTAGTCTCCGACCTCGCTCACCAACCCTTCTTTGCAGTACACCGCCGCATCGTTGAGAATCCCCGATTCCCCTGCCGCCGGGTCGCTGATGAGATATTTCCCTCGGATCAGTAGTTCCCTGTCCCGATTGTCGGGCTTCCTCGATTTTCGCTCGGTTTCCGATTTATGTTTTGCCATCTTACGCCTCCTGATATCGATATTTCATGATAGACCATTCTCGCCGGAGCGCAAGACGCCAAAACTGAACTTTTCACAAATATGCAGGCAGACAAAAAGGCAATCGACCGGCGGCCGGTAGTATTCCTCTTTCTCAGATACTGAATACATGCGAAACTCGATACTATAGTGCCTATGATGCTCACCATACGGGAGAGTATGCCGGGAGGAATGAATGAAGATACACATTGTTTATTATTCCCACAGCGGGAACAATGAAGCACTTGCCGCGGAGCTGCAGCGTCGCCTCGGATGCGAAGTAACCCAGATCATGGACGCAAAAAGGCGGACAGGTTTTTCTCTGTTCCTCGATTCCTTTTTCGATCGCAAGCTCCCTTTTCAGATTCGGGGGCCGCATCCTGATTTTACCGGTCTTGTTATATTTGTCGGACCCGTTTGGAACTACCGCATCGGAGCTCCCCTGAAGAACTACATCCGTTCTATTAGCGGCGAGCTCGGCAAGTTCGCCTTTCTGACGATTTGCACCGGCAGGAAGAGGCAGCATCAAAAACTCAACCGGCAGCTCCTTGAATTAACCGGTCGTGAGCCGAGGGCTATAGCCGAGCTCTGTGTAAATGATCTTCTGCCGGAAAAGCATCGTGGAAAGATAAAGTATGCCGGCAGCTATCAAGTAGGCGAGGAGGCCCTTCGTTACTTTGATGCATCGCTGCGGGATTTTCTCAATCATCTAGCTGTAAATTAGGCTGGTATATCGCGCCGGATCTATTCGGGGTCACGGCTGTGCCGGATCGTGGTGATAGTTCAAGCCATTGTGTTCTATCTCCACGATCGGGGGCACTAACCCTCTGTTTCAGCCGGAATACTTTTGTTACAATTACCTCGATGCATCTGACCGAGATTTCTTTGCCGGAACTCTATCATACATCGGGCAGCAGCAGCCTCTTCCAGAGTGCTTTCTGGGGAAAATTCAAATGGAATGTCGGCCATGAGGTTCGTTCCTTCCGGGTCGAGTTTCGCGGTGAATACCGGAATCTGATTGTCGTTTTCCGCTCGTTTACCGGAGAAAGCTGTTTCGGCTATGTACCCTATGGGCCGGACGTGGATTTGCCCGAGGATTCCCACGGATTCTTTCTCGAAGAGATTGCTGAAAATCTGCGACCGCAGATGCCGGCAGGCTGCGTTTTTCTTCGCTTTGATCTGCCCTGGCAGAGCCCCTATTACAATGTTTACCCGGCGAAAACTGGTGGTGATGATGAGGTTCCCGATTCCAGGTTGCGTGAGCTTCGAATGAACTTCGGCAGCGCCTACCGGAATCTCCGCAAGGCGCCTACCGACATGCAGCCGGTGGACACGGTCCTTATCGATCTCAGCCTGCCGGAGGACAAGCTCTTCCGCCGGTTTAAGCAGAAAACCCGATACAATATCCGTCTTGCAGAAAGAAAGGGCCTGCGGGTCAACTCTGCGCCGGTCGATTCGCTCTCTAGATGGTACGATTTGTATCGACTGACGACCGAACGCAAGGGAATCGTTACCGAGGATTACTCCTACTTCGAACGACTTATTACTACCTCCCGGCATTGGATGCCGGACATCCAGCTGCTTCAGGCATTCCATGGCGATACGGTGGTTGCAGGCATCCTGGCCGCGTTTTTCAAAGACCGTGCCTATTATCTCTACGGCGCTTCGGATTATTCACAGCGCCATCTTATGGCACCCCAGCTGCTTCAGTGGGAAGCGATTCGCATGGCCGCAAGGCGGGGCTGCCGCTGGTACGATCTCTTCGGGATCCCCCCAACAGGCGAGCGTCACCATCCGATGCACGGCTTGTACCGTTTCAAGACCAGCTTCGGCGGCCGGATCTATCACTGGCGTGGCTGCTGGGATTATCCCCTGGAACCCGATCGGTACGACGGTTCCGTACTGCCTGCCGCACTTTTGAACCAGTATCACCTCTGATTTTTCTCGTCTGACGGCAATATACGACGAAATTCCGATAGCTTGCTGAATCGATTTTCCACACTATAGAACTCCGAACAGGAGAGGTGGATATGAAAAGAAAAGCAAAGAAAGACAACAGAGGTTTTTGGGTAAAGGTTTCGGCGGCTGCAGTCCTTTCGGGGCTGCTGGGGTTTGCTGTCGTCGGTTGTGCCGGTACCGATCCGATCACGGATGAGAGGGGAAACCCGGTGGAGGGAAGTATTTCCTCCCTGGAGAAGGTAATGATCGGCGGTACGGAACAAAGCATTTTGATTCGCGGGCATGACCGGGAAGCACCGGTCCTTCTCTGGCTGGCCGGAGGACCGGGTGGATCAGAGTTGGGCTGGACACGAAAGTATCTGAATGAGCTGGAGCGGGATGTCGTTTTTGTGAATTGGGAGCAGCCGGGGGCCGGCAAGTCCTTTTATGCCGCAGATTATTCAACAATCGAAATCCAGGACTATGTGGATGATTTGGTTGAATTATCCCTTTATCTGGCAAAGCAATTTGGAAAGGACCGAATTTTTCTTGCCGGACACTCTTGGGGATCCATTATCGGGCTGATGGCAGCTGAACAGCGTCCTGACCTTTTTCACGCTTATATTGCGGTAGCACAACACGTGAATGCAATAGAAAACGATCGTATTGGATACCGGATGGTTCTCGAAGGAGCCCGTAAGCGTGGGCATCAAGCGGTGGTCGATCGGCTCAAAGAGTTCGGCCCTCCTCCTTACAAGAGGGAACATGGAGAACGGTACATCTATCTCTTTCAGAAACTACCGGCATATACTCCCGCTCCTGCGGGATTGAAGGAGCCTGCATTCAAGGAGATGGCATTTCCCGAGGAATATTCATTGTTGGACAGCCTCTTGATGGTCCGTGGTCTGTTATTGGGAGTGAAGAATGTCTATCCCCAGTTGGCGGATCTGGATTTCGAACGAAGCACCAAGGTTTTAAAATTGCCGGTCTTTTTTATGACAGGCCGTTACGATGAAACCTGTGATCAGGATATCGCCTATCGTTACTTCCAGGGGCTCGAAGCCCCGAAGAAGGAGTTTTTCTGGTTCGAAAAATCTGGGCACAATCTGTGCTATCAGGAAAATGATTACTTTATCAAGCTGATTCGGGAAGAGGTTCTTCCCGTAGCCCTTAATAGTAAAGGAGAATACAAATGAAGAATCGTGTAATGATCGTTGTGTGTTTGTTGTTTGCCCTTGTAGCCGGTTTGGCCGTTCTCGGTGCTGAAGAGGCAGCAGAACCAAAACAGAAGGGCCTGGAGGTTTCTTTGTCGGTCGGTGCCACCATGTTCGATGGAGAGGCGGCGGGAATGCTTGCGGCACGGCTTTCCTACGGGCTTTGGGATTGGATGGAGGTCGTCCTCGACGGTACTGCTCTTCACACTTTGGAACGGTCGTATCGTGATGAGGAGGGAAAGGCTTATCAGGCAGGAGTAGGCTGGGCCTCGCTGGGATTGCGCCCGCATATAAATTTGGGGGAGAGGATCGAGATCGGATTTCCCCTGACCTCAGGAAGCGGTATCGTTCAGTATCGATACGAATATGGCTACCGGGATGATTTGGTATGGACGGACGAGATCCTCGACCAGGTTACTGTCGGTGTTACCACTGTTGGGATGGACATCCTAGTGAATATCAACGGTAACTTTCTATTGTCGGTGGAAGCCGGCAGTCGGTTTTCCTCGCCGTTGGATTCTCCTCTGGCCCGGGACAATGCTCTTACTTCCTGGTACACAGGTCTGCGCGCGGGTTTTGCGCTCTAGCCTAACGTACCCGGAAATGCCCGGATTCTAGTTGACCTGCTTGTTCACCCGGCATACTATAGCCGGGTGAATCATTTTGTTCTCCTGCTCTATATTATCCTGGTCACATTAAGCGGCGGCGGGGTCCTGGCTCTTGCTCTTCTCAACCAGCGTCTGCAGCATCGGTTCACTTCGTTTCTACTTATAGTAAACACGGCACTTTTAGCTTCACTGTTGCTGAGGATTATCTCTTCTTTTATGTCGGCGGTATTGATCCAGAGCTTTCTCGATGGTATCGGCGGATATGTGATTGGTTTTTTCCTCGGAGTGTGTGTGTACGGGGGAACGACCCTTGCCCTGCTTACCCTTCCCAAGGTTCCGAGAAAAACGCTCCTTGGAGTCTTTGCTGCTGTGGTGCTCGTCATGGGAGGGCAGCTCTATCTCCTGCTGTCTGGACGAGTGGAAACGGCATATCACATGCGCATTCCTGAAATGATTGCTATTTCCGCATACCTGTTTTTTCTTGGCCGGCTTATGTATAAAAAGGCGGCCGGTGCCGGCCAGGAAACCCTGGTCTGGCTGATCAAAACCCTGGGCATTCTCACCTTTCTTTTTGCCCTTGTTTCGACAGGAATCTATCTGATCCTGTCTCTCGTACCCGGGTTTTCGGACCTCGGGATCTCTCTGGATTATTTTTATTATTTCGGATGGAGCGCTGTGTCGGTTGCCGCTCTGATACGCTATCTGACCCGCCCGCATGCCCTGATTACAGGAGGCCAGGTGAGTGATGCCTTCTGCAGGGGCTTTGGCGTCACCGAAAGAGAGCGGGAGGTGATCGAACGAATAAGCCGCGGTATGACGAACCAGCAGATTGCCGATGACATGTGTATTTCATTTACAACAGTCAGGACGCATGTATATAATATCTTCCGTAAATGCGAAGTAAAAACCCGGGTAGAACTTTTACAGGTGCTTTCAGGATACACCGAATAGGATTCGAAATATGGACCAGCAAAACCGGACAAGCCCGAAAAACCAGCTCAGGATAGGTATGGTCGGATACGGGGGGATAGCCGGGGTACACCTGCTCGGCTACCGCGGGATTCCCCTCTATTATCCGGATGCCCTGCCGCCGATTTCCATGCAGGCGGTCTGTACCAGCCGGAAAGAGACAGCCGCCGAGGCCGCCCGGCACGGCGGGTTTGCGGCTTTTTATACGGACCTCGAGCGGATGCTCGCAGAGCAGGAGTTGGACGTGGTGGATATTACCAGCCCCAACCATCTCCATTACCGGCAGGTCCTGCAGTGCCTCGAAGCGGGGGTGCCGGTCTACTGCGAGAAGCCTCTTGCATTAAACGGCCTTGAGGCCGAAGAGATCGCCCGGCGTTCTGAGGAGCTCGAAGTTCCGGTGGGAATGACCTTTCACTACCGGTTTGTTCCGGCCTTGATGGAGGCCGGTCGGATGGTGGAATCCGGACTTCTTGGGCGGGTGTATCATTACCGGGCCCTCTATCTGCACTCCGGTTATCAGAGGCCGGAACGCCCATTCTCCTGGCGCACGGACCGCAGCCGTTCAGGGGGAGGTGCCGTGGTGGATCTCGGTGCCCATGTGATCGATCTTATTCGTTACCTGGTTGATGAGATAAGTCAGGTGCGGTCGGCTTTCGAGACCTTTGTTCCCCGGCGTCCGGATGCCTCGGGCCGGATGGTCGATGTCGAAGTAGACGATGCTGCTTGGGTGCAAACTCGGCTGGCCGGCGGCGGTTTCGGTACCATCGAGGTCTCCCGTTTTGCTACCGGTACCCTGGATGACCTGATTATCGAGGTACATGGAGAGAAGGGTGCCTTTCGATTCAGCCTGATGCAGCCCCACTGGCTCGAATGGTACGATGCACGGTCCCCGGTTGAGAGGGGTGACCATTCAAGAGAGGAAGACCGGCAGACCGGGAGAGCAGCAGAAACTCTCTCTTCCTACGGCGGTTGGACCCGAATTGATACCGTGCAGAAGTTCCCCGGGGCCGCAGTGCCTCCCGGTCGTGCCGTTATGGGCTGGGACCGGCTGCATGGCGAAAGCCAGTACCGGTTTCTCCGTTCTCTTACCGGTACAGATCCCTTCAAACCGGATGCACATGACGGTTTGAAGACCCAGCGGATTCTCGATGCCGTTATACAGTCGGCGGGCAGCGGCCGCTGGGAAGCGGTAGAATAGCTGTCCCAAGCCGTCCGAATGGATGGGCGGCCTTTTAGCTGCAACAGCCATGAAATCCCCGGCGTTGCGTATATTTGAGGGTGGTTTATACTTAGTATGTAATGTTCTGGAATTCCCGAAGAACTATACGAGCAGTCATCCCGCCGCTTTTCATATTCATTTTATTTGCCGGAGTTCTTTTTTTTATCATTATTCCGCAGTCACGGTCGCTCCTTTTTCATCAGATACAAAAGAACAGTGAGGACAATGTTGATCTTGTGCTCAGGTTGATCGAGTATCATCACAGCAGGGCAGAAGAGGGCGAAATTCCGGTAAGCACGGCAAAACAACGCGCCCTCGATCAGGTTCGGAATCTGCGCTATGGGCCACAGGAGCGGAACTATTTCTGGATCTGTGATTATCAGCCGATACTGCTCATGCACCCCTATCGAAGCGATTTAGAAGGAAAAAACGTCGGATCATATACAGACCCTGAAGGAAACAAGGTCTTTCAGGAAATGGTTGAACTCGTTAAGAAAAGGGGAGAGGGGTATACAGACTACCAGTGGCAATTCCATGGTGATCGGTCTCAGGTAGTTTCGAAACGGTCTTATGTCGAGGGTTTTGAACCCTGGCAATGGATCGTAGGGACCGGTATTTACCTCAGTCAAGCTGAAGCGCTCATAGACCGGCTGATTCGTTCTTCTACACTAATTGCCCTCATAGCTCTGGCTGTTATCGGATTCGGGGCGTTCTTCCTGGCAAATCGCTCGATTCGCCTCTTGAGAATATTCGAAACGAGTCAGGCCAATCTTGAGCTCGCCAATCGACAGTATCGTGATCTCGTGGAAACGATGAATGACGGCTTGATTGTGCTCGACCGGCAGTGGAATATTCGGTACACGAATAAAGCATTTCAGAATATGTTGGATTATACCCAATCCGAATTGGCGGGAAAGCATCTCGACCAGATTGTGCCGGTTTCCGAGCGTACGATACTCGATGAACAGTTGGAGAAAAGAAAAAAAGGGGAAGATGAGCCCTACGAGATTACATTTAAAAGGAAAAATGGAAAGGTAATTGAGTGTGTATGCTCCCCGAAACCGATATTTACCCGTGAGGGACTCTTTCACGGGAGTTTCGCCGTGATAACGGATGTGAACACGTTGAAATCAGTGCAAAAAGATTTGGAAGCAGCTCTTGAAGAAAAGAACCTTCTGCTGCGCGAGGTCCATCATCGGGTAAAAAACAATCTCCAGATTATCTCGAGTATGCTCCACTTGCAGCAGGAGTCGGTAACGGACCAGAATGCCTGGGCTGCTTTGCGCGATTCCCAATATCGTATCGAAACCCTTGCTCTCGTACATTCGTTCTTATACAGCTCCGAACAATTCGGTACAATACCCTTGCCTGAATACATCAATGATTTAGTTGCCTCCTTGAGTTCTGCATACGATGTACATGGGAGGAACATTACCATTTCTGCCGATGTGGCGGATATCGAAATCGGTATCGATCAGACGAATCCCTTGGCGCTGATAATTACCGAGCTGGTTACGAACTGCTTGAAACACGCTTTCCCGGAGAGGGATACCGGGAGCATCGAAATCACCGTGGCTTACGAGAAGGAACAGGCGGCCGGCACGGTAACCGTGTCTGACAACGGAATCGGGATACAACAAAACAGGCAGGACTCCGGTTCGATAGGCATGATGCTGGTCCATGCCATGGTCGATCAGCTGAACGGCAGTATCGAAGTCCATTCCAATGAAGGGACGGTGATAACCATTACGGCACCTCTGAAAGTTAAAAATCAGAAGGGATGAACAAGAGTGGAGACCAATCATACGGAAAAGCCTCTGGCCATCCTGATCAATCCTCCGGTTTATGATGCTGCCCTGTACGATCTCTATCTACGCCCTTTCGGGCTCTTGAGGGTGGGTGCGTGGCTTCGCTCGGCCGGATGGAACACGGTCTATGTGGATGCTCTTCGGATCGACGATCCGTCGTCTCTGAAGACTTTCGGTCGGCCGAGGCGGAAAGCGGACGGGACAGGGCATTTTTTCCGCCGGCCGCTGGAGTACTCAGATCTTGCCGGGCTATTTTCTGAGCCCAAGGCACGGGAGATATTCTCTGTATACGGGGAGGCAGGGCGGCGGCTTTCTCGTTACGGTGTACTCGCCGAGTCCTTCAGGAGCATGCTGCAGGATGCGGCAGAAGATGGATCGGCTGCCGGCGGCAGAAAACCCGATCTCTGTCTGGTTCAGGGCGGAATGACCTACTGGTACCCGGGAGTGCTCGAGACGGTGCGTCTTTGCCGGGAACTGTGGCCGACCGTTCCGGTTGCCGGAGGCGGCGTGTATCCGACCCTTTTACCCGGCCACGCAGCACAGATCTGCGGCCTGGATGCGGTCGTCTCGGGGAATGATTTTTCTTCCCTCATCGAGATGTTTAAACACCGGTCTCTGCCGCAGCCGGCGGAAGCAGCTCCCCCCGTCGTTTCATCGGTTTACACAGGCGGCGATTCGGCGGTGCTCCGGTTGAATATCGGCTGCCCCTACCGCTGCAGCTACTGTGCCTCCGGATTGGTCTCCGGCGCTTTTTGTGCCGGCAGTGCCGTCCAGGCGGCGGAGGCTGTTTACGATCTGTGGGAACGGAGGGGAGTGCGGAACTTTGCTTTCTACGATGATGCGCTTCTGGTGAAGAAAGAGGAGGTTCTGCTGCCCTTTCTCGAGGCTGTCTCCGAAATAGCAGGCAAGCCGATCGGCAGGCAAGGTGGAGGGCTTCCCGGATCTGTTGCAGGCGGCAGCCCCGGCGGCACCCCTATCGGCAGCCCCAACGGCAGCCCCAACGGCAACCCCAACGGCAACCCCAACGGCAACCCCAACGGCAGCCCCGGCGGCACCCCTAGCGGCACCCCCAACGGCACCCTCAGCGGCAGCCCCAACGGCAGCCCCAACACGGGGGGCGAAAGTCCCCCGTGCTTCTATCTTCCCAATGCCCTGCACGCGGAACTCCTCGATGAACGGACTGCCCGACTGTTAGGACAGGCGGGATTTCAGGAGATCCGTCTCGGGCTTGAAAGCGCTTCGGATGATTTTCACCGCCGGCAGGATTCCAAACTCGATGAACAGGTTTTCTCCGATGCTGTCCGGATGCTGTTCTCCGCAGGTTTTCACGGCGATCGGATCAAGGCTTATGTGCTTGCCGGAATACCGGATCAGACGGCGGAAGAAGCGGAAGAAACGATACGTTTTGCTCTGCGGCTCGGGATTCGGCCGATGGTTGCTGAGTTTTCACCGGTGCCAGGGACCGAACTGTTCGAGTCGGCACGACGGCAAAGCAGTTTCGATCTTGAGGAACCACTGTTTCAAAATAATTCGGTTTTTCCCATGGCTTCCCGGTATTTTTCCCGGCCGGAACTGGAACGGCTCAAACGGCTCTCTCGGCAACCGAAAGCTTAACGAGCACCGTTATCTTCCAGATCCATGTCGGGAGCGTTCCCTACTATTCCTGCAATGATCTTGTTCAGTGCACTGAAAGGGCTCTGGTCCCCGTTGAGGATGGTATAAACCCCGCTGATTATAGGCAGCTTGAGATTGTACTCCTCTGCAAGGTGCATGGCATGTTTTGCCGCTACGACTCCCTCCGGCAGATAACCGATCTCCTCGATACGCCGGATCAGGTCTTCGATGCCGTTGAACCTGCTCAGTTTCCGGTCCAGTATAATCTCCCGGCCGAATCTTCGGTTCCTCCCGTACTTGCTCCGGCAGGTAACATCCAGGTCGCCTACTCCGGCTATGGAGGTGAAGGTTTCCGGATAATTCGATCCGAGGGCCTTTCCCAGAAGCTGAATCTCGTTGAGTCCGGCAGCCAGAAGCAGCGATTCAGTGTTGTCGCCGAATCGGTTGGAAAGCTCTTTCAGAGCGTCCAGCATCCCAAAGGCCAGGGCGATTACGTTCTTCACGGCGGCGCTGGTTTGCACCCCAACCACATCCAGAGAGGAAAAAACCATGAGGGTTGAAGAGCTCAGCAGCTCACGGAACCTGATTGATTCCTTGCCGTTACTCGAGGCGCTGATTAAACCGGTTATCTTGCCCCTGGCCACCTCTTCGGCATGGCTGGGGCCGGAAAGATATACGAGTCTGTCCTGATAATGGTCCGGCAGCATCTCTTCTAAAGCAGTGACAATCAGTTTCGGCCGGCCGGCGCTTTCGAGAAAGCCTTTTGTCAGGATTCCTATACTCGTTGTTCCCGACAGGATGTTTGGTGCATCGATGATTTTCCGGAAGGTATCGAGGATGAAAAGAGAGGGAGCGGCCAGGATAAGAAAATCCTTATTTTCTACCGCTTCCGAAATATTGCAGGTCGCGCTGAGGGAGGGGGGCAGGTCCACTCCCAAAAGATAGCGGCTGTTTTCATGTTCACGGTTGATGTCTCGGGCTACGTCCTCTTCGTAGCTCCAGATTTCTACCGGATTACCGGCAAGAGCAATACTTCTGGCGATGGCCGTCCCCCAAGCCCCGGCGCCGATGACGCCCACCCGTTGAGGGGTTCCCGTATGTGTTCCGTTTTCTGCCACGTGCCTTGCTCCTTAATGTGTTGATTAACCTTTTTTACTCAAAGCCTCATAGCGGCGGACCGCATCTTCGATGGTTCCGATCCCCTGCATCCAGAAGTTCTGTTTTGTAATATCGAATCCGGCCGCCTCTGCAACAGCTTCGGCGGGCGCCCTGCCGGTCATAACCAGAAGTTGGTTGTAGGTCGAAAAAAAATTCTCAGGGGACTGCTGGTAGCGCTGAAAGAGTCCGAGTCCGAAAAGCAGGCCAAAGGCATAGGGGAAATTATAGAATCCCAGATCCTGATTGTAGTAGTGTCCCTTAACTGCCCACATATAGGGATGGCGTTTTTCCCGGTCCAGGACCGGTCCGTATGCCTTGGACTGGGCATCGAGCATAAGCTCGTTCAACTCCTCGGGGCTGCACTCGTGGTCCTTCCGGCGTTCGAACAATGCGGATTCGAAGAGATACCGTGAATAGATATCCACCACGACCTGTGTGGTATCCTGCAGAAAGCTCTCGAGGGCAGATAATTCATTTCCGGTTTCGGCCTGACTGCGGACAGATTGGAAAAATAGCTGCTCAGAAAAGATTGATGCGGTCTCGGCGAGGGTCATGGGGTAAGAACGCAGTGAAGCGGGCATATTTCGCAGAACATGGTGATGCCAGGCGTGTCCGAGTTCGTGTGCAAGTGTGCTTGCCGCTCCAAGGGTTCCGTCGAAGTTTGTCAGCACTCGGCTCACACCGGAACGGGGGAAGCTGATGCAGTATGCTCCGCCGACTTTTCCCTTGGACGGGTAAACATCTATCCATCTCTCGCGAAAGGCCCGTTCAGCGAAGTCAGCATACTCCGGAGAAAGGTGACGGTAGGCGGAGATTACCGCCTCTTTTGCCTCCTGGTAACCCCATTCCTGCGGTTTTCCCACCGGTGCGAAGAGGTCGTAAAAAGCAAGCTTTTTTCCGAGACCGAGAAAGGAGGCTTTCGCGGCCAAATAGCGGCGAAACACCGGCAGTGAACTTTCGATAGTCTTCATCAAGGCGTGAAAACTTTTTTCCGAAAGACGGGATTGGATGCGTGAACGCTCGAGGGTGTCGGAATACCCGCGGCGGCGATTCAAAATGACGCTGAAGCCCTTCACCCCATTGAGGGCATAGCTGAGGGGGAGCTCCGCCTGTTTCCAGAGGCCGAGTTCGGCCCGGTATGCCCGCTCTCTTACCGAACGGTCACAGTCATGCGCCAAGGCACGAAGCTCCGTTACCGTTTTTCTCCGGTTTCCGTCCCATTCCGTATCGAGGTTGGCGCTGATCGATTCCTGGAGCCTGCTCCACGCATCACCCCCGGGACGGGAAAGGTCTGCGGCAAGGTCTTCCATGTCCAAAGGCATTTGTCTTCTTCCGAGTTCCGCTGCTTCTCCGAGGACAAAGGCATAAGCTTCCGCCTGTTCGAGGCCGGGGAGTCTGACGGGTATGGTTTCCATAGAGGCCATTGCCCGCTGAAAACGAGTCCATACCTGCTTGAGCGGAAGGGCCTGTTCCTCGAGTTTCCCGAGCGCATTCAAGGCCTCCCGGTCGTTCGTATCGGAACTGAAACGGGTATAGGCATACGAATACAGTTCTTCGAACAGGTCCGAGGCCTCATCGAGTACTTCGATGACCGAGGCGGTCCAGCCTTCGGGATCCTTGCGGAGGGTCACTTGATCATCCAAAAGGAGCTTTGCTTTCTCTACAGATGTGTGATAGTTCTCGAGTGCCTGCCGGTAAGGAGGCCTTGAAAAATCTTCAAAAATTGATCCGAGATCCCAGCTTGTGTCTCTATCGAAACTGCTCATAGAAGATAGTATACTGTAAAACAGGAGGTTATATGAAGCGTGTTTCCGGTGCTGCAGCGCGTTTTTTTCTTATCCTCGTCCTGATTGCCGCCGCTTTTTCGCCGATTGTATCCGCACAAGATTCTTCCTATCCGCTCCTCGAGCCGGGAGGGGTCAGAAATTCGAGTGTAATACTCGGTGATTCCCGGCCTGCCTATCAGACATTCCGTTTTGTGGTGCCGGATACGGCGGTGGGAATACGCGTCAGTCTTCAAGGATCCCGGGGCGATTTGGACCTCTTTGCCAAACACGGAGCGGAGATCACGTCCTATTCGGATGTGGACGCGGGCAGCGAAACAGATCTCTTTAATGAAGAACTGGTAATCATGGGTTTTGGGGATGGTACATTGAAAAGCGGTGGGTACTTTCTCGATGTTGCCTATCAACTCGAATCGCCTCCTGTGGAGGAGGGGACACAGCTCGGCCAGGTACCGTTCTCGATAAGGTATGAAGTTATGGAACCCGCGGTTGAAGATCTCGGCGGCCGCATCAAAGAGGCTGAACCATCGGCAGGCGGGATTGTCGTTCCGGTAGAGGGAACCCTCGATCCGGAACAGGGAATGGCTGCCGTTTACCGTCTTTTTCTTCCTGCCGACGCAGAAGATCTCCGTATTGATCTGTACGATACCTACACGGATTGTGATCTTTTTCTCGGGTTCGAGGGGCCGGTATATCGGCACCTTACAGCCGACCTTCGTTCTGAGTCATTTGCCGCCACAGAATCATTACATGTCTCTCTGGTGCCGGGCAGAAAGAAGATGGCTTGGATCACTGTCACCGATCAGGTGAGCCGGGAGATTCCGCAGAGGTTTCAGCTCCTGCTCAGTTTTCGAAAGGACCCTCCGTCCAGGCTGCGCCAAAACACCCATTTCCCTGAAACGGATAATCCTCTCGAGCAGGCACTGCTTGCTACCGTAGAGCTGGTGGGAAACAACGGGACGGGGTCCGGCTGCATAATCGGCAAAGAGGGCCTTATTCTCACCAACAGGCATGTGATCCTCTCGGGCGACGGAAGTATCCCGGAGCAGGTGATAGTAGGAGTTAATCTCGACAGGAGGAGACCGGCGGCCGAGCGATTTCTTGCCGAGGTACTCGAGTGTGATGAGGCCGCTGATCTGGCGCTTCTGAGGGTTGTCTCGGACCGCTATGGTTTCGCTCTTCCGGAAGGGCTGCGTTTTCCCGCCTTCGATTTCGGGAAACCGGAAGAGGTTGCTATTGGTGACAGACTGGTTGCCTTCGGTTATCCTGATATCGGAGGAAGCGGTTCACGGACCTCAATAACCTTTTCGCGGGGAGTTGTGAGCGGGTATGATCGTGTGGCGGCGGGAGTGATCTTGAAAACCGATGCGGAAATCAACAGTGGAAGTTCAGGAGGAGCGGCTTGCACCGGGGATTTTAAACTCATCGGCCTTCCTACCTCTATCATCGGCCAGGATTCCGGGCAGATTGCCTATATTCATCCGGTCTCGTTGATACCCGAGGTGTGGCGGGAAAAATACAATCTGGGCCCCGATACCCGTTAATTCGGAACGTTGTGAAGAGGAGGAGATGTGAACAGCCGTGTGGTACTAAATCAGCAGCTGCTGCCCCTTATACGGGAGATGATTCAAAACGCCTGCGTCAACGAGGG
Organism: Spirochaetales bacterium; assembly: GCA_021736255.1. Classification (GTDB taxonomy): domain Bacteria; phylum Spirochaetota; class Spirochaetia; order JAIPGG01; family JAIPGG01; genus JAIPGG01. The sequence continues at coordinate 33,879 of JAIPGG010000001.1, forward strand.
CTCCCCTGAATCCGGAAACGAGATACGATCTGCCTCAACCCTCGAGCGATTCTTTTCTGCCTATGGGATCGAATGTGAAATACTCAGTCCGATTCCGAATCGGGCCAATCTCCTGGTTCGGATTCCTGGAAGAGATCCGATGGCACCTTCCCTGATGTTCATGGGGCACATGGATGTTGTGCCGGCTAATTCCGAACGGTGGTCGGTTGATCCCTTTGCTGCAGAGGTCCACGACGATTATCTTTACGGGCGAGGAACCCTGGACATGTTGAACATCACCGCTTCTGCAGCGGTCGGCCTGGCAGAGTATGTAAAGGAAAACGGACGGGGAGAGGGCGACCTTTTGTACCTAGCCCTTGCAGACGAAGAGGCGATGGGGAACTACGGCGCCCGCTGGCTTGTGGAGAATCACTGGTCCAAGGTTCAGACGGATTATATGGTTACCGAGCTGGGAGGATTCTTCGTGGATACTGCAGCCGGTCCGGCCGCAACGGTTACCATCGGAGAAAAAGGGCTTGCCTGGACGCGAGTCAGTTTGAGCGGAACCGCTGGGCACGGGAGCCTTCCATACGGGACAAAAAATGCTGCCGAAGCGGTGTCCAGGGCACTTTTGTCGATCTACCGGAAAAAGAGTAAGCGGTATACCGGCTCTGAATATCTGCGTATGGCGGATTCCTTTGCCTCGAGTCCGTTCGAGCGTTTTCTCCTGCATCATCGAGCTACCCTGGACTGGGGAATCAAACGGGTGGCCCGTCGTGATATGGGTGCGGCCAGGTTTCTTCATGCCGCTTCACGAATGACCATGAGCGCGAATGTGGTACAGGCTGGGAACAAGGTCAATGTTATTGCGGACCAGGGGGAGTTTCAGGTCGATGTCCGGCTGCTGCCGGGACAGGGTGTGGAACAGGTTCAGAGAAACCTGTCGAAAGCAGTCGAGAAGGAAGACCCGGAAGCACAGATCGAATTTCTCGATTTCTTTCCAGCAAACCTGTCCGACCAGAACACGCCTTTGATGAAAGCGATTCGAAGCCTGACCCGGCAAGCCTTTGAAGGGTGTGAGCTGGTTCCCCTATACATCGGCGGGGTGACCGACGGCAGGTTCTGGCGACAGCGCGGTACGGTTGTCTATGGGTTCACCCACTACGACAAGGAAATGTCTATGTCCGCCTATGCGGCCGGTTTGCACGGAGTGGATGAACGGGTCTCCCTCGGCAGCCTCGAGCATTCACTGCGTTTTTTTTATCAGCTGCCGGAGGCTTTCTCTAAAGCGGTTGCCGGAAAATAGGCCGTGACCTGAAAGAAGGCCGGCTGGTTTTTCAACCCTCAACCGCCGTTGCCGTACATATTTTTCAGCTCGTCCTTGATCTGTTCTACCACCTGGTTGTATTGGCCCTCGAGCTGGGATTGGTGATGGTGCAGGGCCGAGGCGAATTCAGGATCCTGTTCCGGATCAAGTTTTATCTGACTCCCGGTCTGGCGGGCTATCTGCTCTTCCTTTTGTTTGAGCTTGCCCTGGTACTGTTGTGCCAGCTGCTGTTTGAGCTGCTCACGGTTTTGGAGGTACTGCTCGAAAAGCTGGCGAAGCTGGGGAAATATTTGTTTGATCGCCCCTTTGTTTGTAAAGAGGTAACTGAATCCTGTTTCCAGAGATCCCAGCCGTTCGAGCTGATCTTCGCTGGTAGGAAGTTGAAGATAGGTCATCAGAGTATCGAAAAAGGAATCCTTCAGCCAGGAAAGTTCTTTCCCTTTGTATTCCTTGAAGGTCTCTTTGATTTCTTTTTCCGATGTCTCCGTATCATTGATGAGCTTAGAAGCAATCTTTTTTCCTACCTGTTTTACTTCGTGAGCCCGGAGAGCTTCCGGATCACCATTGATTGACTCTGTTCGTTCCAGAGCAATCTCAAGAGCTGATTTGATGCGTCCCATCAGTTTACTCCCTCTTTCTGTGATTTCGAATAATTTGCTGTTATCAATTCCGATTCGGTGCAGATATACTCTACCCGGTGGTCCCACGGCGTTGTAGGGACCTGTTCGACCAGCAGCTCGCTTGGGCATACCCCTACAATCCGGGCATCCGCTTTTGCGAGGCGGGAAAGGTACCGGTCGTAATAACTCTTTCCCCGTCCCAACCTGCGGCCGCTGGAGTCGAATGCCAAACCGGGAACAAGAACCAGAAGTTTCCGGCTGTCCGTCCTCGGGTCGAAGCGGGGTGAGCCGGCCGGGGGTTCATACATTCCGTAGGGGTGCTGTTCGAACCCGTCCCGTCCCGATTCGATGAGGTGATACTCCATGTGCCCCTGCGGATGATCAGCTGTGCGAGGGTAGGCAACAGCCTTTCCTCTCTCTTCGAGACGGTTCAGCAAGGGGCGTAGGGAAATTTCATGTCCCATAGCAGAGTAGCCAAGAATCAATTCGGCTTCTTCGACGAGCCGGGAGCGGAAAAGATTTTGAGAAAGCTTCCGGCTTCTCTCGGCCAGCTCCTCCCCACTCATTGACTGAATCTTTTGCTGCATCTGCCGGCGGAGTTCTGCCTTCTGCCTGCACAGATTTTCGAGATCAGAGGTGCAGGGGTCCTGTTCAGGTATCATCAGGATCCTCCTGTCCGTGATCGATAGTGAAGGACCTGTCGGTATTCGACTGATCTTCATTCTGCTCGTCGGAATCCTGTCCCCGTTCAACGGAAAAGGGCATTTCCCGGCTTTCCTCGTTCTCCGGCTCGGAACTGCGTTCTTCGATCAGGGAAACAGTCTGAAAGGGAAGCATAACATGGTCCGCCCGTCCGAAGATTTTCCGGACATCGTCTTCCGAGGGATCAATAATGAGCCCCTGTCCCGTAGGCAGGACCAGATCCCGAATCGAAACGAAATAGGGATGGGTCAAATCCAGGCTGCGGGCCTTGAGGGTCATTTCTTTTTCTTTCCACGTGAAATGTACAACGTAAAGTGACACAATTCAGCCTACTCTCTTGAGGGGGCGCTCGTCAATGAGTATGATAGGCGCGAGTGATTCAACAGTGTAGTACAGACTGCGCTAAAACCGGAGAGGGGGAAGCTATGTATAAAGGGGAACTCGATTTGAAACGCTGGGGTATGTGGGCCATATTCCTTTCGGTTGCCACAATGATTCTGGGACAGATAATTCTTTATTTCAGTGACTTCACCGGTTTTCAGGTACCTCTGATACTTGCTTATGGCTTTCTCCTAGTTGTGGTAGTTACGGTGGTAATTACCATGATATGGCACTACAAGAACTGGTCAATACTCCCGGAAAATCTCAGGGCAACCACACCGGGGCGAGCCGTCGGTTTTTTGTTTATCCCCATCTTCAACTTTTATTGGATTTTTGTTTCCTTTGTCGGTCTGTGGAAGGGCTTGAACCGGTATGCTCCTGATGTTGTAGGGCCGCGATGGGAACCACTGCCGCTGCTAGTACCGAAAGCAATGAACATACTTGCGCTGATCAGCTTGATTCTGCCGAAGGTGCCCATTCTGACTGCTGCTCTTCAGATGTTGACGGGCGTACTCGCCCTTTCCTATCTTTTGATCACGCACAACCGGATCAAACTCGTCTGGGTCTATTCGGTTCAGATACCACGGAAGACTGAAAGAGAGAGCGATTAAACCCGTTGTAAAACGTAGGCCCGGTACTGCATCGAGCCGTCTGCAAAAGAGTTGTATCGGCGCGAATGCTGCACCCCTGCAAATTCCCGGGCCGAATTGCTCAAAAGGCCGGGAGTTTTGCTCGAAATGAGCCCGGCCCGCCGTTCGCTGTCCTGGTCCAGGGCGAGAACAACGTTCTGAGAGATGTCCTCTTCCCGAATAATCCGGAACCCGCTCTCTTCGAGCCGTTGATTGAGTGTGGGCAGTTCGTCCGGCTGCCGCATATCCGCAAATAAAAGATAGCCTCCCGGCTTGAGAACCCGGTGGACTTCACGGAAGAACTGCAAACGATCCGAATAACAGCGGGAGGACTCGATGTTGATAACCCGCTCAAAACTCCCGTCCGGAAAGGGGAGTGATTCCGCTCGGCCGGTGGTGAAAGACAATCCCGGCACATTATGGTGAGTGTTGCAAAAGGCTATTACCCGTTTGGACACATCGAGTCCCACATAGGACTCAGGATGAAGATAGCGGGCAAGATAGGAAGCACCGCCCCCCCGGCCGCAGCCGACCTCGAGGACATTCCGATCGGAGATACCCGCCTCTTCAATGCCGTGGCCGGCGGCGACGTGGTGATAGAGCTGAATGCTGACACGGTTGGTCTCGTCCCGTTCATGCAGGGCCGGTTGGTTTTGGGTTCCGTCCAACGGCTGATAGCCGTAATTCATGAAGGTAATCTCGACACCCTGATCCTTTTTGATCAGCAGGGAATGAAGAAACTGCCATAGCGGACGCCGAAGAAACGACGGTAATTCGCAATATCTGTATACAACGTTAAACATACGATTATACTATAATCAAGAAAATGAGCAACTGCAAGTTCCGTTTGGAAGTGCCGAATCGGGAAAGGAGAAAAAATGCGTTTTGATATGATGCATCCGCGAGATCAGATTGTTTCCTTTATGAAAAGAATCTATGGATACGGAATGACCACTACATCCGGTGGAAACCTCTCTATTATGGATGAAAACGGGGACATTTGGATTACGCCGGGAAGTGTTGATAAGGGATCCCTCAGGCCGGATGATATCGTCCGAGTGACACCCGACGGAACGGTGCACGGCAGACGTAAGCCTTCTTCGGAATTCCCTTTCCACCAGGCTATATACCGGGCCCGGCCGGATGTGCACGCTGTGGTCCATGGCCATCCTCCGGCTCTGGTCTCTTTCAGTATTGTCCGCCGGATACCTGATACCAGGATCCTCCCGAAATCCCGGCAGATTTGCGGAGAGGTCGGCTTTGCCCCCTATGCTGTTCCTGGAAGCGAGGAGCTTGGAAAAAATATTTCCGAAACCTTTGAAAAGGGACACGATACCGTGCTGTTGGAAAACCATGGAATAGCCTGCAGCGGCAAGACGCTTCACCAGGCTTTCCAACGTTTTGAAACCCTGGATTTCTGTGCCCGCCTGATCATCCAGTCCCGTCAACTAGGGAGTCCGCAGGTGCTTAGCCAAGAGCAGCTGAATTTTATCAAAGGAGACTCTCACCTGCTGCCGGAGATTGACATAGAAAAGCGTTCCGGGAGGGAGCTCGAACTGCGGAAAGAGCTGGTAAAATTCATCCATCGTGCTTACCAGCAGATGCTTATCACCAGTACGGAAGGGACCTTTTCCGCCAGGATTTCGGACGACGAATTTTTAATAACCCCCTATGGGCTCGACCGCTATGAACTCGATCCTTCGGATTTTGTACTGATCAGAAATCTGAAACGGGAAAGGGGGAAGGTACCGAGCAGGTCCGTTCTGCTTCATCAAGAGATCTACCGGAGGCAGCCGGAAATAAACGCCGTAGTCATTGCTCATCCTACAAATGTTATGGCCTTCGGGATTTCCGGTGTACACTTCGATACAAGGACGATTCCGGAGAGCTATCTCTTTCTGCGGGACATTCCCTCGGTCCCTTACGGTACCCAGTACAAGGAACGGGAATGGGTTGCCGGCAAGATATCCCCCGAATCCCCGTTAATGATAATTGAAAACGATGCGCTTATTACCTCAGGAAAGAGTTTGCTGCAGGCCTTTGATCTATTAGAGGTGGCTGAATACTCGGCTAAGTCGGTGGTTTTTGCACAGCATCTGGGAGAAGTAAAAAAAATAAGCGATGAACAGGCTCAGCAGCTTGAGGATGCGTTCTGGTCCTGAAGAAAAAAATACGGAGAGAGGGGGATTCGAACCCCCGGTACCCCGGAGGGTACACCTGATTTCGAGTCAGGCACGTTCGACCAGCTCCGTCATCTCTCCGTTTCTTTCGGGCCAGTATACACAAAGGTGAGCGATCTTTCCAGAGGGAAGGAAGGAGTTTTTTATGAGCTATACCGATTCTTCGAAAGCAGTTTCAGGTGGAAAGGCCCTCGAGGGCATCCGCATCTTCGACCTTATATCTCAATGGTTGACGGGCTGGAGGTCCTGATGGACGTACTGGGAATGGACCGGGAAGAGGCGGAAAAAGCTGCCGACAGCATCGCCTAGGCAGAGGAGTTATTTGTCGATTAACGTTCCACGTTCGCGGAGGATTCCACAAAAAATTACCGATCCCTGGTGTACTCCACGAGTTTTCGGGATTCACTCTTCAGGGCATTGTAGGTTGCCTCGTATTGCCGCACGAACTCCTGGTAGTAGGCCGTCTTATCCCTGTCGGGCTGGATCGTTTTATTGATGCGTACCATTGCTTCCGCCGCCTTGTAAAGATCCGGGTAAATTCCTGCCGCTACCGATGCGCATATGGCGCTCCCGAGAGAGACCGCTTGTTGTTCCTCGGGGATGGTAATGGGTTTTCCGGTTACATCGGCGTGTATTTTCATCCACAGATCGCTTTGTGTAGCTCCCCCGCAGGTAATAATCTCGTCGATATGAAAACCCTCGTCTTCCATTCTCTTGAGAATCACATTGGTGCCGTAGACTACTCCCTCCATAATGGCGCGGAAGATATGAGCCGGACCGTGTTTTAAGGTGAGCCCGCGAATGACGCCACGGCTGTTTGGATCGATCCAGGGTGTACGGTTTCCCTGCCAGTGCTCTAGGACCAGAAGCCCTTCTGAGCCGGGTGGAAGCTCTTCTGCCCGTTCGTTGAGGATAGTATAAACCGAAACATTCCGTTTCTCCGCCTCTTCCTTGATTTCGGAGGAGAGGAAGTTATGAACGAACCAGTTGATGATCGATCCGGTTGAGATTTGTCCCGCTTCAACCACCTGTACTCCCGGTACGATCGCATCCGGAAAGCTCCCGAATATGCCTTGTGCATGGATCTCTTTGTCGGAAAGGCCTATGTGGAGCTGAGAAGATCCGGTAATTATGGCGAGCTTGCCCGGTTTGAGGGCGTTTACTCCGATCACTCCGATATAGGCGTCAGCTCCTCCTGCTGCTACAGGAATGCCGGCCGGAAGCCCTGTTTTTTCGGCAGCTTCTTTCGTTACCCTGCCGGCTGTTTCGCTGAGCGGCAAAACCCGAGAGGGCAGTTTTTCGAAGACCTCTTCTATCCCTATTTTCTCGTACAGGTCCTTTGGAAAGCCTCCGGCAGAATTGTTGTAAAACCAGCGAACAGAGGTGGTGTTTATGTTGGCTGTTATCTCGCCGGTCAGGCGATAGGTGATCCAATCAGTGTGTTCAAATATTGTATGTGCTTTATTATATACCTCGGGTTCGTTTCGCTTAACCCAGAGGACCTTGCAGGGGAACCATTCAGGCGAGAGGTTGCCGTAACCGATATAGGCTAAAGCGGGACTGTCGACGGCAGCAATATCTTCGGCCTCTTTCGTGGCCCGTATGTCCATCCACATTATAGCATCTCGAAGCGGTTTTCCCGCTTTGTCGAGCATGATTACCGTGCAGCTGGTGCCGTCCAATCCGATTCCCTCTATTTCGGAGGGGTCTATAAATGAACCGCTAATGGCATTGCGGATTGCTTCGATGAGAGATTTGTCCCATTCAGCAACCGATTGCTCGGCCCAACCGGGATTTCGATGGATATTTTTATTGGCTGAAGTAGCGAAATTCAGGCACCGACCGGTTTCATCATATATCCCTGCGCGGATGCTCTCGGTGCCTGCATCAATTCCAAGTACGTAACGCGACATGACTTCCTCCTCTTGTTTGTATTTGCTTTATGGTTTTTCATGCCTTTGTCTATTTCCTTTCGACTGTCATGTCGAATAAGTATAACACGGCTTTTTTGTTCAGGCTAATAAGTTTGAGGAGCCTTGGGGAACATTGGGGGCAGTCCGGAGTTGAGCTGGTGCAGGAGGTATTACCTTGACGGCTGCACAAGGGGGTTCTATAAAAAGAAGCAGGGGTGAAGGAGCAATTATGGAAGCGTTTTTCGGGGTTGATATCGGGACTTACAGTTCAAAGGGAGTACTCGTAGACAGAGCAGGCACCATACAGGCTGAGTGCAGGCGGAGTCACGGACTCTCGGTGCCCAGGGCCGGATGGGCAGAACACGATGCAGATTCACTGTGGTGGGCTGATTTTTGTTCTCTTACAATCGAACTTTCACAGAAAGCCGACAGTCTTGGGTTGCAGCCTGCCGGGATCGGAATCAGTGCCATCGCTCCATGTGTCCTGCCGGTTGACGAGCAAGGAAGGCCTCTGCGCCGGGGAATTCTCTACGGTATCGATACCCGGGCTTCTGAACAGATCAAGGCCATGGAAGCGGAACTCGGCAGTGAGCAGATACGGAGGATCGCCGGATCCGGATTGGATTCTCAGTCTGCCGGTCCGAAGATACGCTGGGTCCGGGAGAACGAACCGGAGATCGCAGCGCAAACCAGGTACTGGCTGACGTCGACAAGCTATCTCGTCTACCGGCTGACTGGACGGGCGGTGATCGACCGGTACACCGCTTCCTTTTTTCGGCCGCTTTACAATCTCGCGAAGGGCCGGTGGAGCGTCGAGGCGGCCGCATCCGTATGTCCGGTAGAACAGCTTCCCGAGCTCACGTGGACGACCGAGACCGCAGGAACCATCGGGCGGGAAGCCTCAAAAGCCTGTGGTTTGCCGGAGGGCCTGCCCGTTATCGCCGGTACGGCGGATGCGGCCGCAGAAGCAGTGAGTGCCGGGGTGCTCGAGCCGGGAGATTCGATGATCATGTTCGGATCGAGCCTGTTTATAATAACCTTGCACGATACACTGCAGCGTTCGAGTATTTTCTGGCCTGCGGTTTCTCTGTTTCCCGGAACCTGGGCTCTTACCGGGGGGATGGCCACCAGTGGTGCGGTAACTCAATGGATGAAAGACAACATCTTTGCGGGTATCGGCGGCTTCGATTCTGAAGCAGAGGCCGGAGCAGAACCCCGTTTTTCAGAACTGACGCGAAAGGCAGGAGAGGTACCTCCGGGAGCCGAGGGGCTGCTTATGCTTCCGTATATGAGCGGCGAACGGACTCCTGTTGATGATCCTCTGGCCCGGGGCGTATTGGCCGGTCTCAGTTTGCGGCACGGGCAGGCGCATCTATACCGGGCTGCGCTCGAGGCCGTGGGGTACGGCATACGCCACAACCTGGAAGAAATGGCCGGAGAGAGACGAATGGCCGGAGAGAAACTGAAGAAAAAAAACAACGGCGCTGAAGAAACTGCCGGCAGCCTGCAGAAAGCTGATCCTGGGGATGCCGGCGCCCTGGCGGTGGTCGGCGGAGGGGCGAAGAGCCCTGTCTGGATGCAGCTGGTAGCCGACATTACCGGGAGAAGCCTTTCGGTGTTCCAAAGCGGCGGTGCCGCCTATGGCGACGCCATCCTGGCTGCCTACGGAACCGGGGTGTTTCCGAGTAGAAAGGCCGCGGCAGACTGGAAGCCCTCCCGGCATGGCTACCACCCGAATCCGGAGAATCGAAATCTGTATGACCGGTACTACCGCCGGTATCGAGAACTGTACGGGGCAACCGCCTCAATTGTTCATGAACTGGCCGGCGAGACGGAGACCCCTAAAGAATAAGGCGAGTAATGGAAAATGAACCGGAGAAAATGAAAGGAGAACACTGATGATTGATTCAATAGATCCGAGGTGGACAGATCTTGCAGATATTCTTGTAGAGTATTCTACCGGAGTAAAGGAAGGAGATTCTGTGCTGATACTCATGCGGGAACTGCACACCTACCATCTTGCACGGGCGGTTGCTGGCGCTGCAGCGGTAAAAGGGGCCAGAGCTCAGGTGCTGTTTACTTCGGCAGAGCTCGAAGGGGACCTCATGCGGTTCGGTACCATGGAGATGATACACCGGGGCTCCGGAGCGGCTGAGGCGGCTATGAAGTGGGCAGATGTCTGTGTCGACCTTAGAGGTGCACACAATCTTGCTGCGTATTCCGGCATTTCACCCGAGCGGATGACCGGGCACCGGAAGGCGGAGGGCCGGCTCTCCGCCCTGCGAACTTCAACGACTCGCTGGGTGATTGTCCGGGTTCCCTCTCCTGAGTTTGCCCAGCAGGCCGGGAAGTCTTTTGATGCGGTGATGGGGGAGTTTTTTACATCTGTTCTTCTGGATTGGGAATACGAATCGGAGAAATATCATCAATTGGCAAAGGTTCTGGAGGGGGCAAAGGAAATACGAATTGAAACACCCGACACGAAGCTTGTTATGTCTACCGAAGGCAGAACCTACCTCGTTGAAGACGGACACATTAATATGCCCGGTGGAGAGGTGATGTCCTCGCCGGTAGAGGATAGTGTAAATGGAATCATTGCCTTCGAAGAGCCGGCGGTCTATTGGGGAGAACTGGTATATGGGTTGAAACTCGAATTCCGGAATGGACGGGTTGTTGATTTCGAAGCCCGGACGAATCAGGATCTCATGTACAGACTTCTTGATATGGATGAGGGAGCCCGTGGAGTCGGCGAATTTGCCTTTGGCGTGAATCGGCGGATAACCGGTTTTGCGAAAGATATTCTTCTGGATGAGAAGATATTCGGAACGGTACACATAGCTCTCGGAAGATCATACGCCGAATGCGGGGGAAAGAACCAATCCGCTCTACACTGGGATATTATTAAAGACATTCGCCGAGGCGGGAAGGTGCTTGTCGACGGAATTGTGGTGCTTGAAGACGGACGCTATCCAGCGCTTGATTTGGCATGAGCGGGATGCATGCATGATTCCGGCGGAAAACAAGTAGTGTATAGTAACCCTGCAGGCAAGCATTTTGCCTCGTATTACGCAGTCAACCCGATGGCATTTTTCTCCCGCCGGTGATCGGAGTATGAAGCCGGTATCCGAAGCTTATGTTCTGATTTGATTTACCTTATCCATGAGTTTCTTTACTCGCGCAACCTCCACCTGGTTCCAGGTAACCCCGTCCTTTTTTAGACTGGTTCCTACAACAGCCCCGTCGGCTGCCGAAAGGAGGTCGTCGGCGGTCTCTACCTTTAACCCCGTGTTGATAAATACCGGTATGGATACCCCCCGCTTCACCTCTTCGACGTTCTTGCCGGTAGGCGCTTGACCGGTTAACGGACCGGATACCAGAATGGCATCTGCAAGAGAAGAAAATTCGACGCTCTTCGCAATTATATCGAGAGGTCTGTTGTCGAGTCTGGATGCGAATTCGGCAAAGATGTTGAAAAAGACCGCAACATGATCCGCATTGATCTGTTTTCGATAGCGATACACTTCCCCGACCTGTGTATTCCAGAAACCCATGTCTGAAATGTAGGCCCCGCTTACGATTTCCCGAATGAATTGAGCTCCGGTCGCTTTTGCCAGCGCCAGTGCCGCTTTTGCATCCCAGAGTACATCTACTCCATACGGAACGGTAATCTGATCCCGGACGGCATTGATCGCCCCGCTCATTGCTGCAACCGCCATGAAATCGGCATTGAATGTATACGGCCTGTCGTTTTCGTTGCAGAACATTACCGCATCGATTCCGCCCTCCTGTAATGCGAGAAGATCCTCACGGATTATTCGATAGATGTCCTCGAGGGTTTGCTTTGATTCATCGTATAAAGGTGTCCCCGGCAAAGGGGGAAAGTGAACCATTCCAATAATGATTTTGCTCTTTTTACCGAAAATTTTCGTCAAATCGATCATAATTTGCTCCTTTTACCCGGTAATTGCGGGATATCTTAATCATTGTACCACAAATATGCGCAAGTCAAGCATGAAATGTGCAAAATCTGAACACTTTTTGCTGTACTTGTGCGCAAGTCCGTGCTAAGATTTTATTCATGAGCGATCCGAATCCACAGGCCCAGGGAGCTACGGCCTTTATCCGCAACCGGGACAGGCTGGACCAGATCTACCGGGTAGTACGGGAAGAGGGGAATGCCTCGGTCAGCTTTCTGGCGCACCACTGCAAGGTCTCGGAATCCACCATCCGAAGAGACATAAACAATATGCTGGCAATGGATTCATACCCCAATCTCGAACGGGTTCACGGGGGAGTAGTAATATCTCGCCGGGAGGAGGATGCCTCCCTTATGTTCGATCTCAAATTCGACCTTGCCCGGCCGGAGAAAGAAGCAATTGCTGCGGAGGTGGTTCTCAAGCTCCATGACGGAGAAAGCATTGCCCTCGATACCGGCACTACGTGTCTGCTGATTGCTCGAAGGCTCGAACAGCTTTCCGGGCTGAAGGTTATCGCCACCGATGTAAAGGTTGCAGAGCAGCTCGGTCAGTTTCCCGACATAGAGACGGTTGTTGCCGGCGGATTGATACGTCCGGCATATTTCGGCGTCGGCGGAGCCGCCAGCATCGAGTTCCTCGATCAGTTTCGGGTCGATACGGCGATTATCGCTGCGGATTCGGTGGACCCTGAAGATGGAATCACCAACCGCTCGCTCTTCGAGGTCGGAGTCAAACGCAAACTCATGGAAATTGCCAGGCGCGTCATATTAGTAGCTGATTCTTCAAAAATCGGTAAACGTTCGCTCTATCGGGTTTCAGACTTTCATGGCATCGAACGTCTTATCACCGACCGCGGCCTTTCTGATGAATATGTAGTCGCATTTCGTGAACGAGGATTACAGGTCGATCTCGTCTGAGTTGTGTTGACACGGGATGCGGCCAGGATTGAATACAAAGGGTTTTTGTTATAAACGGTCCGGACCGGAATCGGAGATCCTTTCAAATGATTAGGTGATCCGTTTTTCAGCTCGGCCCGAAAACCCCGACACGTTGTGTCGGTGAAACTGCACAAGATGGAGGTGCATGATGAAAAAAGGACTACTAATTCTTTTCATGGTGCTTGCTGTATCCGCTTTGGTGTTTGCGGGCGGACAACAGGAAGGAGAAAAAGCCGCCGAAGAATCAGGCGAAGAACAATTCGAGATCGCCATGGTTGTAAAGCTGGAAGGAGTTGCCTGGTTCGACAACATGAGGCTCGGCATACAGGATTTCAACAGTGATTTCGATGATGTAAATGCCTATCAGATCGGCGCGGATACGGCGGACCCTGCTGCTCAGGTGGCTTTGGTAGAGGACCTGATCGCGAAGGGTGTTGATGCTATACTGGTTGTTCCGAATGATCCGGAATCACTTGTACCGGCGTTCAAAAAAGCGAACAATGCAGGAATTCTCACGTTTACTCATGAAGCTTCCGTACAGCGGCAGGTCAGCTATGATGTCGAGGCTTTCGACAACACTGCATACGGCCGCCACATGATGGATGTTATGGCTGATTGGATGGATGAAGAAGGGGTATGGCAGCCCTTTGTCGGGCACTTGACTTCGACGACCCACAATGAATGGGTTGATGGAGAAATTGCTCAGGCACAGGAAAAGTATCCCAATCTAAAACAGGCAACCAACCGGATCGAAGAGAAGGAAAACCAGCAGATCGCTTATGAAAAGGCTCTCGAACTTCTCAAGACCTATCCTGATATAGAAGCAATGATGGGAAGTGCAATGAGCACCGTACCCGGCGTTGCACAGGCGATCGAGGAAAAGGGGCGGATCGGTAAAGTTGCTGCGTTCGGTACGTGTCTGCCATCGGTAGCAGGCGATTATCTGGAAAGCGGAGCGGCAAAGTCGATTCACTTCTGGGTACCGGCAGACGCCGGCTATGTCACTGCTCATGCGGCATATCTCTCCCTCAAGGGTGAAGAAATCAAGGAAGGCATGGATCTCGGAAAACCCGGTTATGAAAGCATCACCATACAGAAGAACGACTCCGGAGTACCTGTTATTTATGGACAGGCCTGGGTAGACGTTAATAAAGACAACCTCGATGAATGGAAAGATGCCGACGGCAATTACAAGCTCTAAACCAATACCGGCATATTTACGGCAGTCTCGTCATAACGGCGGGGCTGCCTTTCTTGTCCGGGGAGAAGGGAAATTATGAGTGAAGCCATATTAGATGTGCGTAATATCACAAAAACCTTCGCCGGGGTAACGGCCCTTAAAAATGTGGATCTAAAGATTGATGTCGGAGCAATTCATTGTCTCGTGGGAGAGAACGGTTCCGGAAAGTCCACCCTTATTAAGATTATTGGTGGAGTTCTTCAACCGGATTCAGGTTCGGTCACTATTAACGGGGTTGCATATGATAGTCAAAACCTCCGTGCAATCGAGGCTATTCGGGGCGGTATACAGATCATCTATCAGGATCTTGCCCTTTTTCCGAACTTATCGGTGGTGGAAAATATCTCGATGAACCAGATGGTCGAGGCCAACGATAAATTGATCAAGTGGAAAGAGGCTTATGAGATCGCTGGACAAGCTCTGAGTCGAATTGAAGAAGAGATCGATCTGAACGAGAAGGTCGAAAATCTTTCGATGGCTAAACAGCAGATTGTAGCGATAACCCGTGCTCTTACACAGAATGCACGGCTCGTGATTATGGACGAGCCCACTTCTGCAATTACGCGGGAGGATGTAGACCATCTGTTTCGGGTAATACTTCGATTGAAGAAAATGGGCATTGCTACACTCTTTGTCAGCCATAAGTTGAGCGAGGTGTTCGAGATTGCGGAAGAGGTTACCGTTATTCGGGACGGAAATAAAGTAGGGGATTATCCAGCTGGAGAATTGGACAACGACAAACTTACCAATCTCATGACCGGTCGTATGATCGAATACAAGCCTTACTTCTATCAGGATACGGAACCGGAAAAGCCGAATCTCCTCGAGGTACGTAACCTGCAAAAGAGTGGTCAGTATGAAAAAATTTCCTTTACCCTGCGCAGAGGAGAGATACTGGGGATCACGGGCTTGATTGGCTCGGGGCGGACTGAAACGGCACTCTCCCTTTTCGGGATAAACCCTCCCGATGAAGGGGAAATTATAATCGACGGGAAACCGGTTGTAATTCATTCAACACATGATGCGATCCGCCACGGAATCGGCTATCTTCCGGAAGACCGGCTGAATCAAGGGCTTTTTCAGGAGCATCCGATCACCGACAACATAGTTGTTACGGTGCTGAAGAGGCTTTTGGACAAGAGGGGACTCATAAACTCTGAGAAACGGAAAACTGAAGGGAACCGTTGGATCAAAGAGCTCAGCATCAAAACCCCTTCCGGGGAGAATCCTGCCAACAGTCTTTCCGGGGGGAATCAACAACGTGTAGTATTGGCAAAATGGCTCGCCACGAACCCGAAAATATTCATTCTCGACGGACCGACAATAGGAATCGACATCGGATCGAAGAGTACAATTCACGATATAATCCGTCGGCTTGCCGGAGAAGGGATGGGAATCATTATGATATCGGATGAGATCCAGGAGGTGCTTCAGAACTGCAACCGGGTTCTGGTCATGTACAAAGGAAGACTCGTTCGAGAGATTCCCAATGCCGCCGAAGCGGATGAAGATGACGTGTTTGCAGCTGTCAGCGGAACCAGCGGGGGTGTGTGATTATGCTGAAAAACCTTTTCAAATCAACCGAGTCCTATCTGCTGATCGTTCTTTTGGCCTTTATTGTAGTGGTCGGTTTTATAAACCCGAAATTCTTCACCATAGAGAACCTGTTTGACCTGCTCAGAAGCAGTTCAGGTATGGCAATACTGGCGATGGGGTTCTTTATCGTTCTTTTGTCCGGCGGGATCGATGTTTCGTTTACCGCCATTGCTATTAGCGCTCAGTACATTGCCGTGAATTCTCTCATCGCATCGGGGGTGGACAACCTGGCGGTTGCTTTTCTCATTGCCGTGGGTGTGGGGATTGCCGCAGGTGCAATCAATGCTGTGTTTATCGGCCTGTTCAACGTGCCCACCCTTATCACCACGCTGGGAACAATGAGCCTGTTTCATGGAGCGCTCTTGGAGTTCATGGGAACGAAAGCGGTAAACACCGGCGGGCTTCCGGAATGTTTTAAGACCTTCGGGCATTTCGACATTCTGAATCTTACCCGGGCTGACGGTACTGAATACGGGCTCTCTGTTTTCTTCCTCATACTCGTAATCGTTGTGGTGGTTACCTGGTTCATTCTCAAATATACGCAAATCGGCCGCGGTGTATATGCAATCGGAGGTAACAAGGAAGCAGCAAAACGGGCCGGCTTCAATATTCCCAAGATCCAGTTCTTCATATACATGTATGTTGGTTTACTGGCCGGCATTATGGGAATTATGCATGTTTCTCTGATTCGCTACAGCAATCCCAATTATATTGTGGGTAGTGAACTCGGGGTAATTGCAGCGGTTGTAATCGGGGGAACGCGAATTACCGGCGGCCGCGGGACTATTCTCGGCACCCTGGTGGGAGTAGGACTCATTGTGGTTCTCGAAAAAAACCTGGTGCTCATCGGATTATCCTCGTACTGGCATCAGTTTTTTATCGGGCTGATTATCATCATCGGTGTCAGTATAACGTATCTGCAAAACAAGATTCGCAGTAAAAAGAACTTGATCTTTGTTCGGGATACCTGATCATGAATGTAGGAACGGGAGTTAGCGTATGAAGCTTACAATCAAGAATATGCAGAACTTTGTCCTGTTTGTTATCCTCTTAGCTGTGGTTGCCGTTATTTCGATTTCCCTGCCGGATAAGTTCTTGACTGCAATCAATTTTCAATCCATGACCAGCCAATTTCCCGAATTCGGTTTGATGGCCCTTGCTATGATGATGGCAATGATAACCGGCGGTATCGATCTCTCGGTGGTTTCCGTCGCAAACCTATCGGGAGTAATGGCCGCTCTGGTGTTGACCTCTCAGTTAGGCGCAGACGGCGGAATTTCCGCTACTATGTTGATTGTTTTGGCGATTATTGTAGCACTTGTTACCTCGGTTGTGGCAGGAGCGATTAATGGATTAATTATTACATTAGCCGGAGTGCCGGCTATCTTGGCAACCTTAGGAACTCAGGGTCTCTTTTTGGGCATAGCAATCGTAATCACCGAAGGGCACAGCATCAGCGGTTTCCCACCGGAGTATCTCTTTGTCGGAATGGGGCAAATATTGGGATTGCCTATGCCGTTGGTCATCTTTTTGATCACGATAGCGTTGCTGCTGGTAATTATGAAGAAAACCCGTCAGGGGTTTAATATGTACGTGGTAGGCGCTAATCCTATTGTTTCACGGTTTTCGGGAGTGAACAATACGAGAGCCCTGATTCAGACATACATGTTGACCGGTCTTATGGCGGGTATTGCCTCGATAATCATAATCTCCAGGGTTAATTCTATGCGTCCCGGCTACGGTTCCGCCTATCTGCTGCAGGCAGTTTTGGTAACCGTTATGGGGGGCACCGATCCCCGGGGCGGATTTGGTAATGTTTTCGGTGTGGTTATGGCGGTTGTAATCCTGCAGGTTATTCAAAGTGGATTGAATATTATGTCGTTCAGTCCATTTTTCAAAAACTTTACCTGGGGCTTTATGCTGCTGCTGATTATGGTAATAAACTTCTATTTGAATAGATATCAGCAAGGAAGGCGAATAGCAGAAACAAAGAAGCGGGTAGCGGCGGAAGCGTCTGGCAATTCACCCTAAAGGAAAGCTAGAGTAAGGCGGCGCTGAGTCTGTCTCATGTATCGCAGGACCGGAAAGAAGGCGGGCTGGTATATTTCAAAGCTTAACAGACAGCAGCCCGCACAAATTGTACTGTCCTGACAAATTGTGCCGCTCAAATAGACAGTGCCGCCAATACCGATAGAATAGGAAGGAGAAAACGAGCACAAAGATTTATCAACGGGGAGAAGTGGATATGGGAAAGAATGATATTGACTCGCGAACCAAGCGTTCCTTGCTGAGGACGATGGTTCGAATACGGGAGTTTGAAGACAGCGTCGGAGAAATGCACCTCCGCGGTTTAACGGCGGGGTCAATGCTTCACTTGTCGGTAGGAGAAGAAGCGATTGCAGCCGGAATCGGTTTGGCAATGCAGGAAGGTGATGTTTTTACGACTCATCATAGAGGGCACGGGATTTTCATCGCGAGAGGCGGTGAAATGAACAGGATGATGGCCGAAATTTTCGGAAAATCAGATGGATATTGCCGCGGGAAAGGCGGTTCGATGCACATTGCAGATGTTCATTACGGGCATTTGGGGGCAAACGCTATAGTAGGTGGAAATATTGCCATAGCGATGGGTGGCGGTTTTACTCAGAACTATCGGAAAACCTCCAATGTAAGCGTCGCCTTTTTCGGCGACGGTGCCTTGAATCAAGGTGTCCTGTACGAATCGATGAACATGGCTGCTCTCTGGGATTTGCCGGTGATGTTCGCTGTTGTTAACAATCAGTACGGGATGGGAACCCGAATCGACAGAGCCTCCGCCAGTCAGGAATTCGTCAAGCGCGGTGAGAGCTTTGGGCTGCGCTCCTTGCAGGTGGACGGAATGGATGTGGAAGCGGTCTATCAGGGGGCGAATCGGCTTTTTGAACACAGCAGGTCCGGAAAAGGGCCGACGTTTTTTATATGTGATGCATACAGGTTTTACGGTCATGGACGAAAAGATCCTAGCCCCTATCGGGAAAAGAACGAAGAGAAAAAATGGTGGGACCGCGATCCGATTCCCGCCTATAAAGATACATTGATCTCAGCTGATCTGATTTCAGATGCTGATTATCAGGAAGATCTTGATGCTGCCAAAGCCGAGGTTGCTGATGCTGTTGAGTTTGCCAAGAATTCGCAGGTGCCGGAGGAAAACGACTTGTACACCTATGTCTATGTTGATCCGATTGATGCTTCCGGGACTATCGGCTGAAGCGGGGAAGGAGAGCGCATATGAGTGTCATGATGTATCGAGAGGCTTTACGCCTTGCTTTATATGAAGAGATGAAGCGGGATGACCGTGTGTTTCTGGCCGGAGAGGATGTTGGGTCATATGGTGGGGCTTATGCCGTTTCCCGCGGATTGATCCAGGAATTCGGGTCTGAACGGCTAGTGGGTACACCTATCAGTGAGGCTGCAATAATTGGAATGGGCATCGGAGCGGCAATGACCGGTTTAAGACCTGTCGTTGAACTGATGTATATCGATTTCGTCGGACTTGCAATGGATCAAATTGCCAATCAGGCGGCGAAATTCCGGTATATGAGCGGCGGTCAACTCAAGATCCCCATGGTTATGCGGATGCAGGGCGGGACCGGACGATCTGCCGGCGCACAACACTCACAGAGCCTCGAGGCATGGCTGGTTCATATCCCCGGGCTCAGGGTGGTAATGCCCGCTTCCGCCCGGGATGCCCGGGGGCTGCTCAAAACGGCAATTCGCAGCGATGACCCGGTGGTTTTTATCGAGCACAAGGGCCTGTATGCCAAAAAAGAAGAGGTTCCCGAAGAGGAAGAGCTCGTGCCATTCGGAAAGGCCCGAATAGCCCGTTCGGGTTCGGATGTAACCCTCATCACCTATTCACGAATGGTGTATACTGCTCTTGAAGCGGCCGAAGAGGCGTCTGCGGGGGGAATCGACGTAGAGGTGATTGATCTCAGAACGCTCAACCCCCTCGATTATCATACGATCGAGAAATCGGTTCGAAAAACCGGGACGGTTGTTGTAGCATATGAGGCACATCGAAACGTCGGGATGGGAAGCGAAATCAGCGCCCGTATCGGGGAAGAACTCATGGATGTTTTGAAGCATCCGGTTGTTCGCATCGGTGGCAAGGATGTACCGATACCCGCTACGGTTCTCGAGAAGTATTCGATTCCCCAGAAGCAAGACCTTCTCGAAGGGATTGAACAGGCCGCAGGTCGTTAATCTCTGAAGCCGGGAAACCGGTACATGAAGAAAGGAGCTAGTGTATGACGTATGAGGTAAAGATGCCCCAGTTAACAGAAACAATGGAGGCCGGTACAATCATCGAGTGGAAGAAGGCCACTGGCGAGTACGTAGAAAAAGGGGAAAAACTTGTCGAGGTTGAAACAGACAAGATGACGTTTGAAGTCGAGGCATTGGACAGCGGATATCTCTGTGAGATATTCCATGAAGGAGATTCCGAGGTCCCTGTAGGAGAGTTGATCGCTAAACTCGCTGATTCGATGGACGAATGTTGAACGTTATTTGTCCACAGCCTCGTTCTCTGAAGGAGGCTGTGGGGGAGTTATGGTGCGGCGTGAACGGGCGTAGGAAAGATCTTCCGTTTCCATCCCCCTTTTTTCCAGTTCATCGAGTATCAGCTCTGCCGTCCAGGAGGAGGCAAGACCGACTACGGAGGTGCAGCCGTCTGTATGAGCGCCTGCTTCTTCAAATGCCCGGCGTTCATCGGTGTTCCAGATATCAAAACTCCGCCCGTAGAGCCGGCGGTGAATTTTGCCACAGAGGAGAGAACCGTATTTTTTCTGAAACCGTTCAGCCAACTGTTCGGCCATACGAAAAGATGCGTATTTCTCGTTTCGGTCTCCATCGAATCTCTCGCGGCTTCTACCGAAGAGGGTGCTCATGACCATTACACCCCCCGAGTAGCCGCCGCACGGGCCGAGTGTAGTCAGGCCTCCGCCGGTTGCGAGGCCGCTGCCGGCTTTGAATACATCGTCGTTTCGAATGTTTAGGGTATCCTGGACAGCGGCGATGGTGCTTTGGGAACAGCCGCGGTAATCCCGTTCATAGGCGAATCCCAGGTCGTAGGCTTTTTGAATAAGTTCTTCCCTGTTTGCGATTGACTGCATACCAAGGATTGTAATCCTGCGCAAGCTCCCAGTCAATTGACGAAGGAATTTGGCCGGGAGAACGGAAACGATAGATTAATACAAAGGAGATGGCCATGAAGAAGTTTTTGAACAAACCGGAAAACTTTGTCGATGAGTTTCTCGAAGGAATTCTCATAGCTCATCCGGACAAGCTCGAGCATGTACAGGATGATTTGAGATGCATCGTTACGAAGAACAAGCAGCCCGGAAGAGTAGCTATTGCTACAGGAGGCGGCTCGGGACATCTGCCGCTGTTTCTCGGATATGTTGGAGACGGGGTGATCGACGGATGCTCGGTAGGAGGAGTTTTTCAATCGCCGAGTGCGGAACAGATGTACAACGTGACCAAGCACATCGACAACGGCGCTGGAGTGCTGTATCTGTACGGTAATTACGGCGGAGACATTATGAATTTCGACATGGCCGCGGAAATGGCGGACATGGATGATATTCGGGTGGAGTCCTTTATTGCCGCCGACGATGTAGCTTCAGCCCCGAAGGGTGAAGAAGGAAAACGGCGGGGTGTTGCAGGTATCTTTTTTCTCTACAAGGTGGCTGGAGCGAAGGCGGACAAGAAGGCGAGCCTGGACGAAGTAAAAGCGGTAGTTGAAAAGGCTGCCTCCGGTACCCGCACGATGGGAGTGGCATTGACTCCCTGTATTGTTCCTGAAGTGGGAAAACCTTCCTTTCAACTCGGCGAAAACGAGATGGAGATCGGAATGGGCATTCATGGTGAACCCGGAATTCGCCGGGGAGAGATTCGCCCGGCAGATGAAGTAGTTGATGAGATGATGGAGGCAATTGTCGCCGATCTACCTTACAAGTCCGGTGACGAGGTGTCGGTATTGATCAACGGCCTGGGTGCAACACCGAAAGAAGAACTGTATTTGGTAAACAGGCGGGTTGCTCAATTTCTGAAAGAAAAAGAAATGACGGTCTATCGGACATTTGTGGACGAGTTCGCCGCCTCGCTGGAGATGGCCGGGTTCTCAATATCACTGATGAAGATGGACGGGGAGCTCAAAGAACTGATTGACGCTCCTGCAAATACGCCCTTCTATGCTCAGCATTCGTGCAATAACTGAACCGAACTGGAGGTGAATGTATATGGACAGTGGACGAGCACAGAAGATCATTGAACGTATACGGCAAATCATGGCGGAACAAAAAGACTATCTAATAGAGATAGACGGCCGAATGGGTGACGGCGATCTCGGCCTAACAATGGAAAAGGCCTTTACCGCTGCAGCGGACGAAATAAAAGACAAAGACATTGAGGATGCCGGGAAACTGTTTATGAAAGCAGGAATGGTAATGGCCAAGGCTGCACCATCGACGATGGGAACCCTTGTGGCAACCGGCTTCATGCGCGGCGGAAAGGGGATGAGTGGAGAAACCGAAGCAGGAGAGCTCTCTACATTTTTTACATCATTTGTTGAGGGGCTGATGGAACGGGGAAAATCGAAACCCGGAGAAAAGACGATCATCGATGCTCTTCATCCTGCAGCACAAGCACTTGAAAAGGCTGCTGGTGAGGGAATAGGAGCTGTAGAAGCTTTGGAAGCTGCACTGTCGGCAGGCCGGAAAGGTTTGGAAGCAACGAAAGATATGGTAGCCCAGCATGGCCGAGTTGCCTATTATCAGGATCAGTCAAAAGGAATGGAAGATCCGGGGGCGACCGCCGGAGTGTTTATCCTCCGCGGCTTCCTCGATGTTTTCAAGGAGTAGAGGCCGTATGCAGATTATTTTAATCTGAATCAAACAAGCAATTGTGCCTGAAATTGCAGGGACAAAAAGGCCGGAGTAGACAAGGAGGCGATGATGAGGTACCGCAAGCTTGGTAACAGTGGGCTAATCGTGAGTGCTTTTGCTCTCGGAACTATGCAGTTCGGAGAGAAAATGAATATGGGAGCACTCGGACAAAAAGAGACGAATAACATGGTATCAGCTGCAATCGACAGGGGAATCAACTTTATCGATACGGCTGATGTCTACAGTCTCGGTGAGAGCGAAACACTTTTAGGGAATGCTCTCAAGGGAAAAAGGGAGGATATTGTACTTGCCTCCAAGGTTCGCCTTCCGATGAGCGACAATTTTAATCGGAGCGGCGCTACTCGCGTGAACATCATGCGGGGAATCGAAAGCAGCCTGAAACGTCTGCAAACTGACTACCTGGATCTGTATCAGCTGCATGGCTGGGACAGCAATACACCTTTGGAGGAAACCCTGCGGACTCTCGATGACCTTGTCCGCCAGGGTAAGGTCCGATATGTCGGCCTGAGCAACTATACCTCATGGCAGGCGGCTACTGCCATCGGTTTGCAAAAACAAGAAAATCTCGAGCGGTTTGTAACTGCACAGCTTCATTACAGCCTGGTCGATCGGGGTATAGAGCACGAGTGGCAGAGTTTTGCTGAATATTCAGGCCTGGGCATTCTGGTGTGGAGCCCGTTAGCCGGTGGATTTTTGTCCGGAAAGTACGACCGCGGCAATCCGCCTCCGGAGGGAACTCGTTTTCGCGAGGCCGGACAGTTTGTTCCATTTGACCGGGAACGGGGATTCAAGGTGGTGGATGTTCTCAAGGAGGTTGCCTCGAAATACGGGGTGAGTCCTGCTCGCGTGGCTTTGAAATGGACTATGATTCAGCCGGGGATAAGCAGTGTGATCGTTGCGGCCAGGAAGCTCGAACATCTGGATGACAATATAGCGGCCCTCGATCTGGAGCTGGAGGAAAAAGACATAGCGAAGATAGATAAGGTTTCTCATCCGGGATTTCCCTACCCGAAGTGGATGGTGCTGCAGCTCGATGTTGCAGAAGATCCCAGACCGAAAATTCTCTATCCGGAAAGGTATGAATCCGGAGGAATGTGGAATGATTTACGGGGAACCCAGTGGGAAGGATGATTCAGCTGCCTTTTCGGTACATTTTTCAATTACAACTTCTATAGAACAATAGGAATATCTACCCCAAAAAAAGGCCGCTCAGATTGAGCGTCCTTTTTGTTTCAAGAACTGTTCAGATTACTTCTGAAGCTGTCCTTACGGAAGCCAGTCTTCTACAACACTCTGGTTGTCATTGACCCACTTCTCTGCATTTTCATAGGGATCTGCGCCTTCTTCTTCATTCATGACCATGAGTTCACCGATTTCAGCATCGGTCATCTCGAAGTTGTCCAGAATGGCATAGGCTTCGGGCATATCCTCTTTCAGGCCCTGACGGACGATGGTCTTAATGACTTCAGCTTCGCCGAAGTACTTTACCCGGTCTCCGCCGCCTTCGAGGTATTTCAGATCCCAGCGACCGAACATCCAGTGAGGACTCCATCCGGGGACGGCGATCCACTCTTCGTTCTTGATAGCGGTTCCGAGAGCCGCGGTCATGGCGGCACTGCTTGAAGCCTTCAGCTCGATAGTGCCTTCCCAGCCCTTGTCTGCAATCAGGTCTTCTGTCTGCTGCATAACGCCGGCGCCTGCATCGATACCAACAATCTCGTTGTCGAACTTGTCGGCATATTTTGCAAGATCATCAAGGGTTTCAGCTTCTACATAGGTAGGTACGACGATACCGCTCTTGGTTCCTTCGTACCAGGGGCCGAGATCTACAATGTCGCCCTTGTTCTTGGCAAAGTAGTCCTTATGGAGAGTAGGCAGCCAGGCTGCGAGGGTTACTTCCGAATCACCGGTGGCAAGGGCCTGCCAGATAGGTCCAATATCGACCATCTTGACGCTGGCGTTATAACCCTGCTGGTCGAGGACGTAATCCATCAGATGAGTAGCAGCTTCGCTGGCGGACCAGCCTGATACTGCGAGCAGTTCGATGTTTCCTTTCTCTTCAGCCTGTGCTGCTCCTTCCTGCTGTCCCTCTGCGAAGACCATGCCGCTTGTTGCGACGAGCATTACAATAATCAATACACTAAGTAGTTTACGATTCACGTTTACCTCCTTGCATGAATCACTTGTCTATAATTAACGGGATGAATCACCCCGCTATCTCCATTATTTATTCAGTTTCTGCCGGGCTTTTTCGTCTTCTCCCGGCTACGTTCTGCGTAATTCGGTCAAGAAGCATTGCGACTATTACAACGCCGAGTCCGGCCTCGAAGGCCTCTCCCGGTCTGAAGCGCGTCAATGCCGCCAGCACCTTTCCACCAAGTCCGCCTGCTCCGATCATTGCTGCAATAACGACCATGGAGAGGGCCAGCATGATGGTCTGGTTGATTCCCGCCATAATGGTGGGTTTGGCCAGAGGAAGCTGCACCTTCAAAAGTTTCTGTGCAGGGGTTGTTCCAAAGGATTCGGATGCCTCGATCAGTTCCTTGTCGATCTGCCGGATGCCGAGGTTGGTTAACCGGATAGCCGGCGGTACGGCGAAGATCATGGTTGCAAAGGCTGCAGCTACTGTTCCCAGACCGAAGAACGGGATCATCGGTATAAGATAAACAAACGGAGGCATCGTCTGCATAAAGTCGAGTATCGGTGTGATCACCTTATTGACTCGATCGTCCAATGCCGCCCAGATGCCGAGGGGAATGCCGACAATCAGCGCAAGAATGGTGGAAAGCAGGACCAGTACGATTGTGTATATCGTAGCGTCCCACAGCTGCAGGTTCCAGGTGACCAAAAGCCCGATCAGGGCAAATATTCCCAGATTCCTGCCGATGAACTTCCATACAACAAAGGTTATCACGGCGATTACAACAAGCGTGGGTACCGCTATGATCCCCTCTCCGAGTCCTTCTACACCGGTTTCGATAAAATTGGAAGCTATTTTGGTTACACCTGCAAGAGCTTCCGTCAGGAAATCGAGTATAGCGAGGGTAATCTTGTCCAACGGGAATTTGGGTAGTTCGAAATTGAATATATTACTCATCATACATTTGTTCTCCCTGTTCTGCGAGGGCGGCAAGAACCGAACCGCGGTATATTACCCCTTTGAGGTTGCGTTTCTCGTCGACCACAGCTATCGGGTCCCGGCTGTCTGCAACCATGGGGAATATCTGCTTCAGCGGCTCATCCGGGGGTACCGTCGGAACCTCTTGTGTGCAGATATGATCAATCCACGCATCTTCATTTTTAACGCCCTGGACTGCTGCTTCGGCGGAGAGGTATCCAACGAGTTCCCGGTTCTGCTTGACGACCATGACACCTGCCAGCCCGAACTCCTTAATGACATGAAGCGCCGTTCGCGGGCCGTCTTTGAGGGTTACCACATGCTGGTGTTTGAGCATAACGTCTTCAGCCGAAAGAACCTTGGTGATATCCACGTTTTCAACGAACTTTTCAACGTAGCGGGTTGCCGGGTCGGTAAGAATTTCATCCGGTGTTCCGATCTGTACGACCTTGCCGTCTTTCATCAGGACGATTCGATCACCCATCTTGAGTGCTTCGTCGAGGTCGTGCGTGATAAAAACAATGGTCTTTTGAACCTGGCTCTCCAGTTTTAAGAGCTCATCCTGCATATCGCTTCGAATCAGGGGGTCGAGTGCACTAAAAGCCTCGTCCATCAGCAGGATGGCGGGATCGACCGTCAAGGCTCGGGCCAGTCCTACTCGCTGCTTCATTCCTCCGCTGAGTTTTTCCGGCAGATAATCTCCCCAACCACCGAGACCCACGAGTTCGAGCGATTCCTGGGCCTTATTTCGCCGTGTTTCCTCGTCGACTTCCTGGATCTCCAGGCCGAACTCAACGTTTTCGAGTACGGTTCGATGAGGAAAAAGGGCAAAACTCTGAAACACCATTCCGAATTGTTTCCGGCGGAACATGCGAAGCTCATCATCGTCAAGAGTGGTTACATCCGTTCCGTCTACAATAACTGTGCCGTAGGTGGGTTCGATCAAGCGGTTCAGCATCCGGATGAGTGTCGATTTTCCACTTCCGGACAAACCCATGACTACGAGGGTTTCGCCCTCGTACACATTAAACGAGGTATCCTGAACTCCAACGGCCTGTCCCGTTTTGTTGAGGATTTCCTCCTTCGATACACCCTGTGACAGAAGTTTTTTCGCTTGTGCCGGGTGTTTTCCGAAAATTTTATACAGATCCTTGATCTGTATCATTACCTTCTTGTCCATTTGTGTTCCTGCAGATAAAATTGTTTGTTAATCAATAGATGTTTTTAACATGTTTCCAAATATAGGTAGCATGCTAAACAATTTAAATTGTGAATATTGCTGCACAAGCGCAGCAAATCCTTGCAAAATCATTACTTAAAGAATAATACAGAGATTACATGAAAAAGTCAAGAAGGCATGATGAAAAAATGATTAGTAAACAAAATATTTGTGCACGACGGGAAAACGCTTGTGCACAACGGGTTTTTTCTGTATATTATACTTCCATGGAACAGAGTCTAATAAACCAACAAGTCATCGTTGCCCTTCGCCAGATTACCAGAGCGATAGATCTTCATTCGAAACAGCTTCAGAAGGAATACGGACTTACTGTTCCTCAGTTGATTTCTCTCAAGCGTATTCAGACTGAAGAACCGATTTCAGTAGGGCGGTTGGCAGGACAGATCAGTTTGAGTCATGCTACCGTTACGCGGATACTCGATCGCCTCGAATTGAAGGGGCTTGTAGAACGCTGCCGGGACACGATCGACAAAAGAAAGATTTCCGTACGGGTTACCGATGCCGGAAAAGAGCTCCTGGATCAGAACCCGACCCTCATGCAGGAGGTGTTTCTGCGCCGTTTTTCAAACCTAGAAGACTGGGAAAAAACGCTCATCCTCTCCTCCATTCAGCGCCTCGCCTCCATGATGGATGTCGAGGACAATGATACCCACCCGATTCTCTCGACGGAACCGCTTCACGAACAAAGGCACGACGGGAAATAGAGCCGTGTAAGCTGATCCCTCGTTGTTTTCGTTTCCAGTTGTTCGGCAGGCGGAAGTGCAGGAAAAAAGGAAAAAGGTTTGGAGAATACCGGATTCGAACCGGTGACCTGTTGATTGCGAACCAACCGCTCTAGCCGACTGAGCTAATTCCCCATGGCGGAGGAACCGTTCGAGGTTCCACTGCTCCGGCAGTATATCCAAATCAGAGAAAAAACGCAACGCCGCTGCACCTTGCCGAAAGCCTGTCCCGGCCGATAACTAGGGATGGACACATTGTTGCAGGCTGTTCAATAATGAAAGATCTGTAAAGGTTCCGCACAGATGGTGATAGATCATGAAAAAACCGAACTTTCAGGATATGCACAAGGTTGTTGCCATCGGGCTTCCTCTGATGGCCGGCCTTTTCGCTGAATATTTGATGTATCTTGCTGATTCCTCGATGGTCGGGCGGTTAGGAACCGAGTATCTGGCGGCAATCGCAGTAGGCGGATTGGTTGCCGAGATACTGTGGAACTTTTGCTGGACCATCAGTCCCGGTACTCAGAGTATTGCAGCCCGCCGGTATGGACGGGTGCAGGCTGCTAAGCTCAATTCCCCGGAATACAAAAGAGCGGTAAAAAATACCGCTCAGGTAATGGATCATGCACTTATTTTTTCATTTATTACCGGCATTGCATCGTTTTTGCTTGCCTCCTTTTCCCGGTCATTTCTGCAGCTGGTTATTGATGACCCGGAAATCGTTACCATCGCAGTACAGTATATCGACATTATCAAGTGGTCAATGCTGCCGGTGGCGGTGTATTTCGGGATATATGGATTTCTTTCCGGCTTGAATATTATCAAACCGGTTATGTATTCGACCATCGGGACGAATGTTCTCAATTTTTTCCTTGATTATGTTCTGATTTTCGGGAAATTCGGGTTTCCGGCTATGGGGATTGAAGGGGCTGCTTTAGGAACGGCTATTGCCCAGACCGGAGGACTCATATACACCCTCATTGTTCTTTTGAGCCACCCCCATTTGAAGGAGTATACCCTATTCCGCTTCCGAAAAATCCGGCCGGCTACTATTCGGGATGTGGCGCTCTATTCCCTTCCCATTGCTTTCCAGCACAGCACCAATCAGGTTCTCTTGCTCGTTTTTGAAGGGCTCATTAACCGGTACGGAGCAGCGTATCTTGCGGTTGTTCATATCCTTTTTCTTATGGCCTGGTCCGGTAAGTCGGTGATCGGGGGTATAGCCCAGGGGGCTTCGATCCTGGTCGGAAATGCGCTCGGCCGGGGAGAACGGGAAACGGCGGTGCGTTACGTGTGGGCCTCGGTATGGTTTGCCGCACTTATCGCTTCGGCGATTGCAGCCGTTTTCTTGTTCATGCCGGAGATGGTCGTCCGATTGTTCAACAGCGATGCACAAACACTGCGTGTGGGTAGTGTTGCGCTTCGGATGATGATCCCCTTCTTTTTTGTTCTCTTTATGGCCTTTACCTTCGAGGTAGTCTTTTCCCATAACGGACTAGGGAGGTTTGTATTTCTCTCCGATGCATTGAGCAGTCTGTTATTTCTTCTGGGGTATGCGGCCTTGATGGTATTCGTCTTCGATGCAGGCGGATGGGCGGTACTTGTTGGCTTCGGACTGTATCTTGCAGGTCACGCTCTGGTAATGACGCTTGGTTACCGTTCGGGGAAGTGGCTGGAAATGCATGTGGAGTAACGATAAAAGACGAAGGAGGAAAAGATGAATGCCGGAGCGAATTTCCTGCAGCGCCTTCTCGGGCGTCTTTCGAAGCGGAATGCAATCAAGGAATTGCGCAACAGGATTGCAGAAAAAGGGATCGAGAGCATCGATCATGAATACGTTGGAGAACTGGAATCGCGATACGGCGTTTCCTTCGATCGCGATCTTTCCGAAGAAAGGAAAGCCGTGTATAGAGATTTTCTCGATGCGTGCCTGACCGACAAATGGCTCGACAACAATGAAATCAGCGAGCTCCGCAGGCTGCGGGATCTCCTCGGGCTGACTGATCGGCAGGAACGGGAAGTGCGGGAAGCGGCAGTTACAGAGGTCTATCGGGAAACATTGAAAGAGGCGTTGGCCGATAATGAGATCAACGAAGATGAACGCCGCACCCTGCAGCTCATGCAGGAGAACCTGGCCATTTCCGAAGAACAGGCTGCGCGTATTTACCGGCAAACGGCTACCGAGCGTCTGCAGTCTATTCTCGACAAGGCGATCTCCGACAAAGAGCTTTCCCCGGAAGAAGACAAAGAGATGGAGCAGGTGGCACGGAATCTCGGGATAACCCTTTCCTTGTCCGACAAGACGAAAGCTGCACTCGAGCGCTACCGTCTGTACTGGCAGATCAAAAACGGCGAGCTTCCCGAGCCGGCGGTGACTTTGAATCTGTCCAAAGGGGAACACTGTCATTTCTTTGCCAATATCAACTGGTACGAACTCCAACAGGTGACTCGGCGGACTCGCTCGGGCGGGCCGACATTTCGGCTAAAGTTGATGAAGGGAATCTATTGGCGGATGGAGAATCTAGGGCTTCGGCGGCTCAGTGAAGATGAAATGACCCTCGTCGACAGCGGTACGGTTTATCTAACCAACACGCGTCTCTTGTTTCTTGGTTCACGGAAAAACAGTATGATCCGGTTGAATAGCATTTTGGATTACGAGGTCTATTCGAATGGGGTTCAGCTGCAAAATAGTTCAGGAGCAAGCCCGTTTTTAGAGTTCTCGAAGAACGTGGATCTTTTTGCCCTGATTCTTGCCCGTCTGCTCCGACAGAGAAGCTATTCCAAACAATAATCATTCGCGATTACAGCCTTTTCTTATTATAATGAAAACTATGGAAAATGTTTTTTCAGGAAATTCCGGGGAGGGGTGTTTTGATTATCAGCAAGCCGCAGAGGACCTGAGGGCCGAAAGCGGTGCAAAATATGTAGTCTTCAACGAGCTCATCAGGGGCGAAAAGCTTCTTGAAACAAGGGCAATAGCAGGGGGAAGTGAACAGATTCGCAAGGCCGCCGGTTTCCTCGGGCTCGATCTTGTCGGTTCGAAATGGGAACCGGATGAACTCGTAGAGCGAGTGATCAATATGCCCAGCCTGAGTTATCTCGGAACACTTCCCGATGTAAGTATGAACCAAATTCCCGCGCCGCTGGGCCTCGCTGTGTCCCGGATGTTCGGGGTTGATGCTGTCTATGGAATGGGGCTTCAAACCGGAGGGGAAAAACTCGGGTTCTTCCTTTTTTTTCTTAAGAAGGGAGAGGAGCTCAGGAATGCTTCGCAGCTCGACCGGATCATCCGGTATATCGGCATAGCCCTCAAGGCCGTACGGGAGAGGAACGCCCTGCCGGCGGGGGATGTGCTCGGTGACATCCGGGTGGAATCAGAGCGGGAGGAAATCGAGGAAGCTCTGGTTCCTGAAATCCTCTACCAACTCGATGACCAATCGCGCGTTGTTTTTCTCAGCCGCGCCATAACCCGGTATGGATATCAGCCGGAAGAACTGATCGGCCGGAGTGTGTTTGAAATCATTCATCCCGAGGACCGGGAACGAGCCCAGTGGCGGATAAACGAGCGGCGCACAGGGGAAAGACGTACCTTTCAGTTCGAACTCCGCCTGCTTCCAAAGGACCGGGAGCCAATACGCTTTTCAGTTTACGGGTATCAGCTGGAAATCGATCCGGTAATTGTTATCGATGCCAGGGGCTTATACCGGGAAGATGAGGCCGGAAAGAAAACCTTTCAGGGAACGGTGGGGGTGGCTCGTGATATGACCCAGGTTCGGGCCCTCGAAAAGCAGCTTTCGGAGCAGAAAATCATCTCCGACACCATAGCAGAGGCTATTCAGGAGGCAATATGGGTTGAGGAATCCGGTCCCAAGCGAATTCTGTATGTTAATAAGGCCTTCGAGAATATGTTCGGGAACTCTGAAGCCTGGCTCTCGGTCGTCCACCCGGAAGACCGGGAAAAGATGAGAAAGCGAAGCGAAGACCCTGCTTCCACAGAGGAGTTTCGGGAATACCGCATTCTCTCCGGTGATAGCGTGCGGTGGATCAGGTCCATTCTCTTTCCTGTTCGGGTTGATGCGGAGGGGACCCCCAACCGCTTCGTAGGGCTTGCTGAGGACATCACCTCCCTCAAGGAGAGAGAAAATGAACTAAAGCAGTCCCTGGAAGTGAAGACTCTGCTGATGCGGGAGATTTATCACCGGGTAAAAAACAACCTGATGATTATCGACAGCATCATTTCGCTCGAATTGGCTGATATGCCCGACAAAGATATGTCCGCGCGCAGCGTCCTTCAGAGCGTTCAGTCGCGGATCGCCACCATGGGGATCATACACCAGATGCTGTTTCGCGATTCGGGGCACAGTGATGCGCGGCAGGGAGAGCTGGATATACGGGAGTATCTTGACTATTTGCTCGATTATCTGCTGAGAAGCTTGACCGAGGACCCGGGAAGGATTCGAGTCCATTCTCAGGTCGATACGATAATGCTTGATTCTGATCAGGCGGTGCCTCTTGGGTTGATTGTAACGGAACTGATAATAAACGCGCTGAAGTATGGTTTTCCAGAAGGACGCTCCGGGCGGCTCGAACTCCACTTTCAGGAAATCGGTGAGGAGTATCATCTCATCGTATGGAACGATGGTCCTCAGTATGGAAAAACCGGTACGAATCAGAACGGGGTGCACTTGGGTTTTCAACTCATCGAGACCCTCACCGAGCAGCTGGACGGCAGATGCATCTTTCCCGAAGAGGGCGGGGATGCCCGGTTTGAGATAGTAATTCCTCGGCGTTCGGATTAGCGGCGTCTTTTGTTTGATTTCCCTGCTTTCATGGGCTAAGCTGTATCTATGTGATGGAAAAAAGGATCGAACAGATGGATCAGAACAAGCAAGAGGTTATTCAGCTTCCTCGCGGAGGCTATTTGGCTCATACTCCGATAGGACCGATACAGTTCGGTTCCCCGCCGGAAACAATAAAAGATACCATGGGTACTGAGCACGGCGTTCCTCAGTATTTTGTTCTTCCGAAAAAGTTTTTCAACTGGATCAAGGGAATAAGCGTGGCCGAGGTCGAATTCCCGTTATACTACAATTTCTTTTTAAAAAAACGGAAGACTACCATTATCTGTACCCCGGAACAGCATAAGCGGTTTATGGCGGCATTGCAGCAGGCGGTATTCGGTCCGGAAGATCTCGATCTCTTGCAGAACTACAGCTCGGAACTCGATCCGGAGGATCTGCCTCCTATCAAGGCGGAGCTCGATTTTTTTCGTCACGGACTGCAGCTCGATGACCTGGTTGAATTCCGGTTTTTCGAAAATGATCAGGTACTCATTGAAGATCTGAAAATCGAGCTCGAGGAAGACAAAGAGTTTCTCCTGAGCCGCCGGGGGGAGGAACTTGCCAGGGTGCCGGCTATGATCGAGTACCACCCTACCTATGATATCGGACGCCGTTTGCCGGAACCCTACAAACCGCCTTTGTTCGGCGTAACCTGTCTGGGGCCGAGCCATGGTTTTGATCCAACCGAAAACACTTCGGGATTTATTCTGTGGATGAACCGTCGGGGAATCATGATCGACCCACCCGTCAATACGACTGAGTGGCTGGTGGCATCGAATGTCAATCCGAAACTCATCGACAGTATTATTCTTACCCACTGTCATGCCGATCACGATGCCGGCACCTTTCAAAAGATACTCGAAGAGAGCAAGGTCGATGTCTACACGGTTCCGACTGTCATGAACAGTTTCCTCCGGAAATACAGCGCCCTTACCGGGGTTTCGCGGGAATATCTGCAGCAGCTCTTTGAATACCGGCCGGTCAGTATCGATCAACCGGCCTTTATAAACGGGGGGAAATTCACCTTTCATTTCTCTCTCCATTCGATACCCACGATCGGATTTCAGCTCGAACACGAAGGTGCATCTTTTGTCTATTCTTCGGACCACAACAATGACCCGGAGATTCACAAAAAACTCTATGACGAGGGGTTGATCTCTCAAAAACGCTACGAAGAGCTCCTCAATTTTCCATGGTATGCCGACCTGATCTATCACGAAGCCGGTATTCCCCCTCTTCATACCCCGGTAACCGTCCTCAACTCACTTCCAACAAAGATCAGGAAGAAAATAATCACCTACCATATTGCCAAAAAGGATTTTCCTAAACGCACACCGCTGCGCCTTGCCCAGTTCGGTATCGAACACACTGTTACCATGCCCGTTAAACCGCCGGACCATGAAGGTGCGTATCATATACTCGGCTTGCTCGACCATCTCGATATCTTCGAAGATATTCCCGTCCGAAAAGCCCGCGAGTTCGTCAGCATCGTAAAGGAAGAGTCGTTTCGAAAAGGATCAAGGATCATCGAAAAGGGTACGGTGGGAGACAAATTCTACATAATCAAATCCGGCAATGTAGCGGTTCTGGGAAAGGACCTCGAGCACAGAAAGATTTACGGAGCCTATGATTATTTTGGAGAGGTCGCTCTGTTGACCAGTGCTCCCCGGACTGCAGATGTGGTTGCCGAAACGGATGTTTCTCTCTACACCATTGAAAAGGAGAAATTTCTTCATTTTATCCGGAATACCGATCTCGATCACACGCTGCGCAGGCTCACCCAGATACGGGACAGCGAAACCTGGAACATACTCTCGACCAGTCCGATTTTACGAATTTTGACGAGTACACAGAAGACTCTGCTCGAGTCGATGCTCCACAAGCGGACAATAGACAAGCCGGGTACTCTTGTCGAAGAGGGAGCGCAGTACCGGCAGATCTATATTATCAGGGACGGCTCGGTTGAAGTCAGGGATGGTGGAGAAAAGGTAACCACGCTCGGACGGGGAGATTTTATCGGTGCAATGGGGAAAATCCACCGGAATGAACCTGCCTCGGTTAGCTTTCAGAACACAACCCCCCTGAAGGTGTATATTATGAAGAAGGAAGATGTCATTGCCTTTCTCAAAAAGAACCCGGGCCTGATTATGAAGCTGGACTATGATTATCCGGGGGCATGAGTCTTTACAAAATCAATCGTCGTCCCGGCGGGTGTCGAATACGGCCCAGAGAGGGCGGTGATCGCTTACGGCAAGGCTCGCTTTTCGATCATCATTGTCGTATTCGATTTCGTCGAAGAAGTAGACCCCCCAGCGGCCGGTGAATTCAGCGTTCCCGGTGTGCTCGGGGGAAAACCGGATATTGTCGTAGAGGCGGTCTCTGATACTGGTAGGAAGGATCGGGTTTACCGGATCGGTGATACGGTCCAGGCCGGTAAAGGCCTCGTCATCCGGAGGCAGGTTGAAGTCCCCGGCAAGCAAGAGGTCCTTTTCTCCCTCGAGCTCTACCAGCATCCCCTTATAGAGTAAATCCAGGAGCCTTACTTCCCCGCGCCGCTGACGGATGGAATCTCCGTAGATAATGTGGATCGTCATCACGAAAAAATCGAAGTTTCCTGCCCGAAACCCGGCCACGTAAGGCTCGCGGATAAAGTAATCCTTCTCGTCTGAAATCATGTAGGTTTTTCTGAACAGCTCGATTCTGTCATCTCGATAGAGAAAGGCGTACCGCTCGGTGATCCCCCGGCCAACCGGTGGAGACACAATATATTCATACCCAAGATCATAATCCCTTTTGAGCATGGCAACCGTACGCTTTAGAATCTGTTCGTCTCGAACTTCTTGAAGGGCAATCAGATCGAAATGTTTCAGTATATCGCAAATTGCCGAGAGCTCATGCTCGTTTCTCGATCCGTCGGAGAAGATTCGAATATTAAAGGTGGCTATGGATATCTCGTGATCTACTGTGACGGGCAGTTCCCGAGACTGAGCGCCGATATTCGGGGGAACAGCGGCAAAAAGAATAGAGAGAACTATCGGAAATATGATCCGGACAAGACCGGATGGGTTATTTTTTCCCTGTCTCAAAGAGTTTCTCGAGTATCTGAGTGTAGTCTTGCTTTGTGTAAACGGGTATGTTGTTTTCATTCGATCCGTTCGATGCAGCACGTTCTGCGATGAGGGGGATGTCTTCCGGTGGAACGGCAAAACTCGAAAAATCCGGCAGACCGACTTCTGCGGACAACCAGCGAACGCGATTTATGGCGGAAAGAGCACTGTTTTTGGGTTCCTCCGATTCATCTGTGCTCATAGCAGCGGATAAGGCTGCATAGCGGTCTGCTATCGATAGATCAGCCGATTCTCCCCTGGCAAGATTGAACTCCATGACCTCCGGAAGGCAGACGGAGTTTGCCGCGCCGTGGGGTATATCGTACAAGCCGCCGAGGGCCTCGGCTATGCAATGAACAGCTCCAACATCCGCATGGCTGAAGGCAAGCCCTGCCAGTAGACTGCCGCTCATAACGGCGGATCTGGCTCGGCTGTCTTTTCCGTCTTTTACAGCTGTGGGAAGCCGGCGGCTTAAGAGTCCGGCTGCATGAAGTGCGCAGGCATCCGAAATGGGTTCGGATGCCTGTGAGGTATAGGCTTCGATTGCGTGGGTAAGGGCATCCATGCCTGTTGCGGCGGTGAGTGCCGGCGGAAGGGTGTGGGTGAGCTGTGGATCGATGATCGCCAGGGCCGGAGCGATGGCCGGGGTTTTTATCGTAAATTTTGTGTTACGGGTTGTGTCGGTAATAACTGAGCTGAAGGTTACTTCGCTTCCTGTTCCTGCGGTTGTGGGTACGGCAATCAAGGGGGGTATAATCGAAGCTGATTTGTTCTCACGTGCTTTCGAAAGCAGAGAATCGACTTGATCCCTGTCTTGAAATAGCGCAGGTTCTCCGCCCAATCCCGCTGTGAGTACTGCTGCTTTCGCAGCGTCAATAGCGCTTCCTCCTCCAACGGCTACGACCATACCAGCTTGGAAGTCATGAAACAAAGCCGCTATAGCCATGACCTCACTGTCCTTCGGGTTTGCCGTTACCTTGGAATAGATTTCAATTCCGTACCCGGCTGTTTCAAGCATATCAACAATTGCAGAGAACCATAGCTGTTTTTCGATTCCATTGTCCGTTACCACGAGTATTCTGCAGGCGGAGTTATTGGAGGAAGGAAGGGCCTCCTTGAGTTTTTCCGGGAGAAGATTGACGGCTCCTTCACCGAATTCAATTTTTGTAGGAAGAAGAAAAGAAAATGAGGTTGTTTTAAACATATACATTATTGATATTCTTTCTTCCGGAAATTTGCAAATTCGCTCGTGATTATTTGCACTATCTTTTCGGAAATACCTGCGGTTCCTCTTTTTTCGACACGAAAATGACGATATTCTATATAGTATCCGAAGGAGGAAACTGATGAACCTACGTCCATTTCGAGATATAAGGGTGGGGATACGGCCGCCGAAACGTGTATGGATTCTCCTGTCTGTTGCCGCTTTCCTGTTTTTTTTCACATTGCTTCCTTTGAGTTCGACCTCGATCCGGTCGATCACCACTGTGGAGTCGGAACTTTATTCTTTTGATGACCACACCTGGGACATAGAAGAGGTCGGTATATTCAGTGTTACAGAACAGTTGAGTATAGTCGGGAAGGTGCAGTGGTACCAAGAAACCTGGAAACAGGGGGTCAAAGGGATGGCAGGCGTCGTGTTTCCGGTTATCCCCTCCTCATACATGGAAACATCCTATGGGCTTGCTTTTGAGGATACTGGTGATATTGTTCATCACGCCCTAGCTGATTTTTACTATGAACATCCGGCTTTTCTGGGGCTGCTCAGTGTCCGCGCCCAATTTTCCGATAACGGTCAAGTCTATATGCCTTCGGTCGGCATTAAGTGGTATACCACCGACCGCCTTTCTTTGTGGGGAAAATATACAACATCCATCGACACAGTTATTGGCTTCGACCACTCCTTCTGGGGGGAAGCGGAATATAAAATTCTGGACCCTCTTCTTCTAAAGGCAGGAGGAACAATCGGTTCATATCATGCGGATGAATCGAGTCCTCAGGAACTGGAATATTCCTTTCTCGGCGGACTGGGATTTCTCCCAATGGAAATGATCAAATTGTCCTACCAGTTTGAATATACAATCCGGCAGCAGTATGGAATAATCAGTAATGCTCTTATTCTTGATGCGAGGTTGTAATCTCCGAAGATTCAAATCAGAAGGACCGGGAGGCATTGAGTGAATACCGCTGAAGCGGTTGAACTTTCGGAGGGAATATTTTGGGTAGGTCAGGATCAGGACCTGAACGGGCTCCATTGCAACGCCTATCTTTTAACCGAAGGCGAGCAGGGAGTGTTGATCGATCCGGGCTCGAACCTCGACTATAAGGAAGTTCACCGCAAGACTACCGGGATTCTCCCGATCGAAAAGCTGGAATACATTATACTCCTCCACCAGGATCCGGATGTTGCATCGAGTGTCCCGCGGTTTCAGGAGGCCGGCTTTACCGGGCAGATCGCAACCCACTGGCGGACTTCGCTCATAGCAGCGTATTATGGAATTAATCCTCCCTGGTATCTGGTAAACAAAAAAGGATATAAAATAGTATTCGGCGGCAGGGAGGAACTCGACCGCGGCGCAAACAACACCTATGGGGAAGGAGAATTGTCCGCAGGCCGCGAACTCGAAGTCATTCCCGCCCCTTACCTGCATTTTCCCGGCGCTGTCATGATTTACGATTCCCGTTCGAGAATTCTTTTTTCCGGGGATGTTTTCGGTGCAATTTCAAAAGACTGGTCGCTTTTTGCCGATTCGAATTACACCGAAGGTATGCTCCGCTTCCACCGGGAATATGTGCCTTCGAACGATATAATAAGACCGGTGATGGAGAACTTGCTCGAGAGAAAGATCGATATGATCTGCCCTCAGCATGGATCAATCATTTCAGATAATATTCCTGAATATATTCGTGCGCTCAGAGATCTTGAATGCGGAATATATTTGGAACCTGTAAGAAAAGCTCTTTTGGAGGATGTCGGATATACCCATCTGGTAAATAAGGTTCTCGGCGCTCTCGTCGAAAGCTATGGAGTCGCTTCTGTTCTCGAAACCTTTGCAGATACAGATGTCATGTTGGATCAGGCGACAGGTATGCTGCAGGATTATGCAGGAGATCTGGAAAATCTCTGGAATGAACTCTTTGAACAGATATACATCTTTCGAGGTATTGACTGGATAATGCTGCTCGAGCCGTTGGTTCGTAAAATTGAACACAACTACGGCATACATAAACCTGTTATTTACCAGAATGAACTGTTTCGAACACAACAGCAGATGAATGTTTTGCTGAAAGAAAAGCAGCGGCTCGAGGCGATCAATCAAAGCCTGAGGAACAACCTCAATTTTACCCAGGAGGCCATGACCAAGGATTCGGTCACCGGTCTGTTCAATGAGGATTTTTGTGTCCGCTTTCTGCTGAATATTTTCAATCAAGAACAATGGGATGACTTCTCGGTTCTTTTTTTCCTCATCGATGATATGAAACAGATTAACTCTACCTATGGTGAACGCGCCGGCAATGATATCCTGGAAAGTACTGGAGCAGTTTTATTTTACCAGAAGCATGACGATGATACCTTGTTTAGGATAAGCGGCCCCGCTTTTGCCCTGGTGACAAGTGTCCGGGATCAGGAAGATCTCCTCGGCTATGCGGAAAAATTCAGGGTAAGTATAGAGAATGACAGAGGGTTCCTCACAAAGGTTACCGTTTCGGTGGGCATTGTCCGGGTGCAGAATAGTAAATTAGCTGAACAGTCCGCTCCTGAAAGCATGGAGCAGATTTTTTCCCGGGGGAGGATGTCTCTTCGAAGCGTCCAGCGGGAAGGCGGTAACCGTGTGCTTTTCGATTCCGATATACAGGGCAGGGACGAAGACAATGGGCGGGCAGTCATTCTGGAATTCGATCAGTTCCATGCCAGACTGATTCGTGAATCACTCGAAGCACTGTCCATCGAAACTCGAGTGTGCATGAATGGGCCGGAAGCTGTACAAACAGCACTTGAATTTCATCCGGATGTTATCGTTTCAGAACTTTTTCTATTGGAAAATGATGCCTTTAGTGTTCGTGAAGATCTTATGGAATATACGAAGACGAAGGACATCCCCTTTATACTCATTTCTCATCAGAAAAACGAAGCCATGGTTATCCGAGCCCAGAGTCTGGGTATACTTCATTATATAAAAAAGCCCTATATGCTCCCCGAACTCTTGGGTTTGATTACCAGTTATGTCCAGCAGGCGTTTCGGCATGAGCCTTGATATCTCCTTTATTACTAATCTATTGATTGTTTTGCTCGCGATTACGGGGGCAATGATTGGACTTCTCTTCTTTAGCAAGCATCAGTATCGCAGGCGTAACAGGAAGAAAACCAGAATGTCCAAACTCATCATAGATGGGGTTCTCAAAGGCGGGGGAGAGACGGGTCTTTTGGACCAGCTCAAGAGAGACCGGAAACTCATGTTCAAACTGCTGAAGGAAATCGGTGATTCTGTAGAGCTTCCTGCATCGGTCAAAGCAAAGTTGG
The DNA here is from genome assembly GCA_021736255.1 of Spirochaetales bacterium. Classification (GTDB taxonomy): domain Bacteria; phylum Spirochaetota; class Spirochaetia; order JAIPGG01; family JAIPGG01; genus JAIPGG01. Next base: position 73,855 of record JAIPGG010000001.1, read on the forward strand.
TAGAGGGACTCAGGGAGCGGAAACTTGAAAAAAGCATGATCGGTCAGCTCGATGCAATGATGCCCTTAAAGAGGATACGGGCAGCTATGGGGCTCGGCGTTATCGGAGGAACTGCAGCTGAGGAAGCTATGTACAATCGTTTGACGAAAGAACCGAAATGGTTTATTCGGTTGGCGCTGGTGCATTCTTTGGTCAGGCTCGAGTATACACCGGTTATTCCCGTTATCTTTTCTTTTCTTCCGGAAGCCCCTCACTGGTTCCGGGAGAAAGTCATAGCGGTACTGCCGGTTTTTGGCGAAGAGCTGGAACGTCACCTCAAGTTTATGATCGAGACCGGAGAGGGAAAAAACCGGGGCTTGCTTTTCGAACTTGCCGATCGATTTCCCTCTGCCGTTTTAAATCAATATCTTCAGGATTCGCTGAACAGTAAATATCCTGTGTTACGCCGACGTGCTGCGGCAGTTCTCGAAAAAAGTGATCCCAGTGTAATGTACGGTTCCGGATATCTGCACGACAAGGACCTGTTTGTTCGGGTGCATGCGGTAAGAAGCCTGGCTTCAAAACCCGGCGAAGCCGAGATCGATTTTCTCCTAGGAATCCTGGATTCGGATCAGGCGGAAGAGCGCCGGGCCGCACGGTATTCGCTGGGCTCGATAATTACCGCCGAGCCGAAGCATCTGGAAAAACTACTCGACAGATTTATGGATACAGGCAAAAGGCTTCTTAAGCAGGAACTTGCCCGGGTATTGGAAAGCAGGCTGGAATACATCCTCTACCGAGTCAAGACGGACCGTTACTGGACGGTCGTCGAAGTGATAAAGGTGTTGATTCAAATGCGCCGTGTGGCTGTTTTGTTCGGATTTTTTGAACGGAACCAGGATCTGAGTATAGAAAAGGAATTGATAGAGATAATTCAAGGACTGCTCGAAAAAGACCACCAAGCACAGGAAATGTTTTCTCGATACATGCCGGAACACAACTTGAAGCAGCTCGGTCTCGAAAGAAGTCTTCCTGAAAACACTCGCGAAAAGGCTCCGATGAAAAAGCAGAACAGGCGACTGCTCGTAGGACTGTTCGTTTTGATCCTCATATCCATGCCCCTCATCTACTTCCTGTCGATGGCTGCTGGTGGAGGTTTGTGGGATTCTTTGTTTTCCGGAAAAGAGGGAACATTTTCCCTGCTTAAGGACCTTATTCTCGGCTTCCGGGTAGAAGGATTTGTTTCCGGATTCAACTATATCTTTGCTTATTATTCTATAGCTTTGAATTCAATCTATTTTCTTCTTTTACTGCTCGCCCTAATTCACCTTTTCAAACAGTTTCGGTACTGGGAAATAAGCAGTCTGAGGTTCTTGTTTTCCGAAGAATTATTGCCGTCGATCTCTATTCTCGCTCCTGCTTATAACGAAGAACTGAATGTTGTAGATAATGTAAAGTCTCTGCTGAACCTTCATTACCCGGATGTGGAGGTCATTGTTATCAACGATGGATCCGGAGACGGAACTCTGTCTTCTCTGATCGAAACCTTTGAGCTGGAACGGGTAGACATAGAACGTCGAAATAGTATTCCAACGGAACCGGTTCGAGGGATTTATCGGAGCAGGTCTTATTCCAATCTTACTGTTATTGACAAAGCCAACGGCGGCAAAGCAGACAGTCTCAATGCCGGCATCAATTTGGCCGGAAAAGATTATATTTGTACTATCGATTCCGATTCTCTTTTGGAGCATGAAGCACTGCTGAAGATCGCTTACCACACTGTTCTGACGGATGAAGAGTCGGTAGCTCTCGGTGGAAACATTTTGCCTGCTAATGGTTGCAGTATTCGGAACGGAAGACTGACATCAATTAACCTTTCCAAGGATCATTTGGCCCGGTTTCAGACTATCGAGTATATGCGGGCATTTCTCGCCGGCAGGTTGGGATGGTCATTAATAAACAGTATGGTCATAATATCAGGTGCTTTCGGTCTATTCATTCGAAAACGAGTGGTGGAAGTCGGCGGTTACATGACGCCGAAAAGCAGAATGGAAACCAGTACTGTCGGTGAGGATATGGAACTGGTTGTCCGCCTCCACGAACACCTTCGAAAAAAGAAGATCCGTTACAAGGTCTTTGATGCCTTCAATGCAAATTGCTGGACGGAAGTTCCGGGCAGATTCAAGATACTCTATCGACAACGGGACAGATGGCATCGCGGGCTTATTGAATCGATCCTTCTCCACAAAAAGATTATGAGCAACCCCCGATACGGACCAATCGGCATGGTAGCTTTCCCTTACTTTCTCCTTTTTGAGGTCATCGGTCCGTTTTTTGAAATGTACGGGTATATCAACCTGGCAATATCCCTGGTATTAGGGTTGATCCATGGGCCAATCATCCTGTTCCTCTTTGTTGCGGTGATTCTCTATGGAATTCTGCTTTCTGTGGGGTCGATTATGATCGCCGAAAACGATGTTCTTTATTTTAACTACAAGGAAACATTTCAGCTTATCGGGTATGCTGTCCTCGAAAATTTCGGGTTCCGTCAGATAATGAGTTTTGTAAGGGTCTTTGCGTATGTCAGTTTTATTTTCAAAGAAAAATCCTGGGGGGTTATGGAACGAAGCGGGCTCGGGAAAAAGACGACCGCCGTCTCATCATCTTCCTCAACCTCATAGAGAAGATCAGAGAGCTCGAGAGCTGCCCCGCCATAGCTGCAGGCTGACCGCTTCAGCTGTTCTACCGTCTGTATTCGAACTCCGAGATCGACGCCTTCCAGTACGGCAGGTCCCCGCTTTCAAGGTTCCATTCTACCCGGCCTTCGACCGGAACAAGCATATTGCCGTGTTCCTGGTAATCGCTGAAATAGCCCGTCCATGATTCTTTTTTGAATGCCCCCTCTACGCTTCGGTACCTTGCATCGGAATGAATACGTTCAATCTCGTGCTTATCGTTGAAATAGAACATAAGTGAAGCGGAGTTGCCCTTGTGCTGTACAACAGCTCGAGCGGAATTGGAACCGACGGCTTCCCATTCAACATATCCGCCCGGGAGGTAGACCACCGGGAGCCAGACTGCTTCGGCAAGATAACGCATCAGTTCTCCCTCATTCATTTCCGGTGTATTTCCGGTATCGGCTACCTTGAAAGTCCCCATGATCTTCGCATTGAGTTCGCCGAAACCATTTTGGTATCGGTCGACTACATAGGCTTTCATCCCGGGAGCTGCGGATATTACCGCCTTCCAGATAAAGGCAGGAGGATCAACGGAAAAAAACTGCTCCGCCTTTAAAGGTTTCCAATCCGATTCACTACCTCCCAACCGGAAAAAACCCCTTTGGCGAAGACGGGCCATGCTGATCTCCGGAACATCTTCCGGAAGAACATGAAGAAGATAATTCTGGACCGGTTCCGGAAGTTGGTCGAAGCCAGCCGTATTTTCCGGGCTTCCGGTGCTGTTGCCGAGCCAGGAAGGAACGGCGGCACGGGAAACAAGTTCTTCTGCAAGCTGCTGTTGCTGTCGCAATGTTTTTCTTTTGTTGATGCTGATAAAAAGGACAGCCGCAGCAATAACAATTATGATTATAAACAAGAGAATTTTTACCCAAAGCGCCATATTCCACTCCCTGATAATCAATATGATAGAGATGTTCGTTCAGCGGTCGAACTATTCAGCAAAGATGACCAGCCCTGAAGCTTGAATTTTCCCCGCCGTTGATGCCTCTGCTCCCGCTTTGTAGGGTACGGGGCTGAGATAGACTTGAACATAATAGCTTCCCGCTTTCGGGAAATACAAGGGTATTTTGTATACAGCAGGATCTTCCTGTTCAGTGCTTTCGGTAAAAGCTTCCAGGTCCCATGGCCATATCTGCAGGGTAATGACATCAGAATAATCTTGATAGGATCCTCGCCGTTCGATCTGTGAAGGAGATAGTTCTTTTATAGGCGGTTCGTAATAGACCAGTACCGCGTATACAAAAAGGGGAGGCCGTCCTCTGCTTGCTTCTTTGTTTTCCGCCGGCGGCAATTGAGGAGGGATGCCCGGAGAGAAGGCTATCGTTCTGGTTTCGCCGGATTTTACCCGGAGGGGGCGTTCCTCTTTTGAGGGGGCATGATAGGTCAGATATCGATCGACATATTCCTCGTAATACCGGAACTCTCCCCCTTCGAGTGCAATTCCTATACCGACATGCGTATGCAGGGGATCGAGAACATTTTGTTTGTGCCCGTCGTTTGGCGCTGTTTCATTCATAAATCTTCGATGAGCTTTCTGCATCAGCTCGAGGTATGATTCCGCTCTCCGGGATAAATCTGCAGAAGAACTCGTTCCCGATGCGTTTTCCGAAATATGATGGCTTCCGCCGGCAGCTGCATACCGCTGATACGGTTTTTGTCCTGATGTGTTCCAGTGGCCGGTATACCCCTTCAAGGCAGCCTCCCGTCCGAATTTATTTGCCACCCGCGAGCTCAAGATATCAAACCCGAGAGGGTCTAGCCCTGCATTCCGCCTGCTCTGATTGATAGTTTCGAGTTGAGCAAGTTTGAGGACAAGCATTTGATCCGAATCTTGATATGTGCGTAAACGATCTTCGTTTTTACTGAGTTTTCGATAGTACTGGAAGGTTTCCCGGTTTACCCCCGTTTGATCGAGCAAGGTTTCGAGCTCAGGCTGCGGATCAAGGAGCGGCGCCTTCTCTCCTGCAGAGAGAGACATTTCTCCTTCCCCCAGGCTTTGCTGCCGGGCGTTGTTTGAAGCCGGAGTTGTTTGAGAAGCGTCGGCTCTATTTGCAGACCGTTCATCCAGCCAAGTGGAACAAGAACCGAGAAACAAGGCTGTGGCAAGTAGTATGGCTGCTGAGCCTGCCATGCCGGCTTTTCTGAACCCTCTGTTGGAATTATGATTACTAGAGAATAGATTCATGAAATACTCCTTTTCAAATCATGCCAAAGTTGATCAGACTTTACAAGAAAATAGAGAGCGATACAAAATAATCTTATGAAAAACACCCGTAAACCCTGCCGTTGGTACCCTGTTTGTCCTATGAAACGCTTCTATGAAGAGGGAAAAATCGACCGCCGGTGGGTCGAGGATTACTGCTGGGTGGACAATCCGGATTGCATTAGGAAGCAGATGGAAGCCCGGGGTGAATACCATCCGGACAACATGCTTCCGGATGGTACGATCGGCAAAAGCCTCGATTAAAAGCCGTTTTCTGTCTACAAATCCATGTTCGTGATATATAATGAGAACATCAATCCATATGGAGGCGAACTATGAAGAAACTTGTTGTTATTTTGATGGTTCTGGCGGTTACAGCCGGCGTTGCTGCTGCGGATGATATCAATCTCGGCAATTTTCCTGTCGGGAAGTGGCTCGATCCAAACTACGATGCTGTGTGGACATTTTCCACCGGCAATATTCGTATTCTTTCCCCGGATGGGAATGTGCTCTACAATTTTCAGGACAAAACTATTAACAACTTCAAGGTTTCCGTGGAAAACGGAGAGCCGGTACTCTCCTTTTCCTGCGAGGAAAGCCGTCGTGATTACCGGTTTATCAAACCTATGTCCAATATGAATGTAATCATGGAGATCGATGCTCCCTGGGTTCAGGATTACCGGGTCGAGATGGAAAAGCAATAGCAATACCCTGCTGTGGTTTTCTGAGGGCGGCTAGAACTGCCGCATATAGATGCGATCCTTGTCTTCCCTGTAGACTCGGAACCCCAGCTTTTTATACAAACCGACCACCGGGTTTCGTTTCAGGGCGTGCAGTTCTATCGTACGCCCTGAACGGGAGGCCTCTTCGATGAGGCCTCTCATAATAGCGCTGCCGATCCCTTTTCCCTGAAATTCCGGATGCAGGTGGATCTCATCAACATACATCGAATCTTTCGATCTTCGGATGTTCATTCTTCCGGCATCTACCCCGTTCACCTGAATAATCTGCGTCGTTTCCGGGTCAAAAATGTTCAGTTGATAATAAGCCTCTCGTTCTTCCTCGCCTTCCCACGTAGCATCGACATAGTCCCGCATGACGGTTCGGGTCAGGGTATTAACGAAATCGGCATCTTCGGGAACCGAAGGGCGGAAAGAAATATTTGGTTTTGTCATGGGTCCATTGTACGTATCTGCATCACAGGAGTAAAGCCGTTTATCAACATGTATCGCACGCTATGAATTATGCCTGCTGCGAAAAAAACGCCTGAACCGGTGTCCGATCCAGGCGTTTTCTCGGGCTGGGCGGATTTGAACCGCCGACCCCATGTCCCCCAGACATGTACGCTAAACCACTGCGCTACAGCCCGAAAGCGCGTTAACACGCTGTTTGTGAAAATGGATACTATCATGGAGGACCGAATGTGTCAACGCGGGGGAATGCTGAGGAATGAAGAGCTGAAAGCCGCTGCAGATAGGAGCGGGCTACAAAGCCGGAACCGAGAGTTTCATTCCCGGATGAATAGTGGTATGTACCGAAAGGCGGTTTTTTCTGGCCAGGATTTCGGGGGTCGTGTCGTAGAGCATGGCGATGTCCCAGAGGGTGTCGCCTTCGCGGACGGTATATGAATTGGTATAGTCGCGCGGGTCGTCGGCGGTTGTCTCACGGCCGGAACCCGGATACTCGCCGACATTGTGAAGGGCCGGGATAATGAGCCGCCGGCCGATTTGCAGACTGGTAGGACTGACCCGATTGTAACGGTAAATCATGTTGATGTTGACCCCGTAGTGCTCGGCGAGTTCGGAAAGGGTGTCCCCGGATTTGACGTAATAGATGTGAAAACGCATAAAGGGACCTGTACCGGAGGAAAGCGCTTTGGTTACCGAGGGGGCGTACTGAACGGGAACCTTGAGGCGGTAACCGGAATGTTCCGGTGTAATGCCGTAATAGAGTTCCCTGTTTCCCCGGTAGAGTTCCGAAGCGGGAACACCTGCCTTCGACGCGAGGATGTCGATACTGAGAGTTCTTCCGGGTTTGACAAGAACCCATTCTTTCGCCGGTTCCCAGTCGAGGGAAAAACCATTCCGGCCTGCGTAGGTCAACAGGGAAGAAACAGCCAAAAAACGCGGAACATAGTGAACGGTTTCGGCCGGGAGATACCCTCGATCACTGAGCTCCCAGAAATCAGTAGTGCCTGCGGCCCTGATGGATCTGCTTACCCGGGCGGGACCGCAGTTGTAGGCGGCCAGGGCCAGGAGCCAGTCGTCGAAACGCTCGTATTGCCGGGAAAGAAAGCGAATGGCTGCATCAGTGGAAGCAACGAAATCTCTGCGCTGATCATGCCAGCTGTCCATCCGCAGTCCGTACAGCCGTGCCGTAGAGGGAATGAACTGCCACAGCCCTGCGGCCCCGGCCGGTGAATAGGCTCTGCTCACATATGCTGATTCGATCACCGGGAGAAAAACCAGTTCCGGCGGCATATCGGTTTCGTCGAGTTTTCTGCTGATGTAATCCCGGTAGGGTTCGGCTCGAACGAGCACTCGTTCGAGGAATTTTCTTCCCGTGCCGCCGGTATATCGATTGTATTCCTGCTCAATAAGAGGATGCATGGGTACCGAAAGGCTGTAGAACTCCGGACCGGCGTGCCCCTGCAGCGGGGGGGCGGCAATGTTAATGGTCCCCTCTGCGTATTCGGCATTTTTTCGGTGCTGGGCAACGCCGGGTAATGCCCGGTTATCGGTGGAAAATGCTGAGACCGAAGACGCTGAGGCAGGGAATAGTGCAACACAGAGCAAGAGAAGAAGGAATGCAGGGAGCTGTTGTTTCATCGTTTGCATTGCCCCTGCTCAGAGTTTGTCGCCGAAGTAAATGCCGGCCCATTCCCAGCGGCCGTTTATCTCCGGATCTGCAGGGAAATCTATTTTCCGAAAATAGAGATACCAGGTCCTGATCCGATAGGACCAGCCCCAGGTTTTCAGATATGCTTCACGGGCATTAGATCCGATATCCAGTTCGTCCGAATAGTAAACCTTTCCTCTCCGGAGAAACGTCCCCAGATCGAAAACAACGGACTCCTTGGAATCAGTTTCTTCCTGATCCCAGGAGATTGCAAAGAAATTCACCTTTGCCTGGAGCCGGCGCAACTGATAGATGTTTCGATTTCGAAGGGCCCATTTTACCCGGTTAATGAGGTCCGGGAGGGTGGCTACCGTCCAGCTCTTGCTCGACTGATGAAAGTCGAACATGCTCTTGACCTGTTTATAGGCATCTGCATTGCCGGGGATGCGGGTATCGGGATACTTGAGAAAGGTTTTATAGGCCTGAAAGGCCTGGTCCCACTCCCCGAGTTTTTCGTAGGTCTTTGCCAGATTGTAATAGGTGATTCCCGGGTCGATCTGATCGTTAAACCGGGAGATCAGCTGCTTGTAGTAAAAGATTTTGTATTCCGGGTCCTCTGTGAGTTTGATTAACTGATTGAGGCAGAGGTAGTGAACGGATTTTCCTTTGACAATAAGATCAGGGTGATTGTTGAGTATCCGCTCGTAGTAGATCTCGGCAAAGGGATATGCTCCCCGTTCGATATAATCTTGGGCTACCATCAGAAGGAGAAAGCCGTTGTATTTATCCTGTGGATACTGTTCCACATAACTGGTAAGCAGGAGGTTCATCTCGTCCCGCGCACCGGCTGTATGGAGAATGCCGGCGATCTGCTTCACCAGGAGAAATCTCGGTCGACTTCCGGTATCCTGCTGATGAAGCAGTTCCAGAAGGCGCTCGATTTCCTCCTTTTTCTCGGGGACGGCTTCAGCATAGTAGGACCCCTTGTTCAACGAAATAGACAGTACAAGGGGAATGATTAATAGAAGCAAATACTTCCAGGCTCTCTTCATGTGTTAGTTATAATATCACGATGACCATTCTATTGGCAACAGAATGGCATTCTGGTAGGATGCCTCATTATGGCAGAAACAATTGTTATGAAAGATTCCGGTCTGTCGGTACCCGATCGGCCGATTATCCCCTTTATTGAGGGTGATGGGATTGGACCCGATATTTGGGCTGCTGCCGTTCGCGTATTCGATGCGGCTGTAGAGAAAAGTTATGGCACCTCCCGTTCTATCGAATGGTTGGAAGTTCCGGCCGGCACAAAAGGCTACGAACAAACCGGAGCCTGGCTCCCGGAAAAGACGAAAGAGGCCTTCCGGACGTATTTGGTAGGTATTAAGGGCCCCCTGACTACCCCTGTTGGGGGCGGATTTCGCAGCCTGAATGTTACTCTTCGACAGGAGCTCGACCTCTATGTCTGTTTACGTCCGGTCAAGTACTATCAGGGAATCCCCTCCCCGGTAAAGCGTCCTGAGCTGGTCGATATGACCGTTTTTCGCGAGAATACCGAGGATGTCTATGCTGGTTTCGAAACACCCCAGGGTTCGGCAGAAACCCGCGAACTCATTACGTATCTGGAGCGGGAGTTCGGCTGGAAAATCCGTCAGGATTCAGGAGTTGGGATCAAACCGGTCAGTATTTCCGCCACCGAGCGGTTGGTACGGGCTGCGGTAAAGTATGCGTTGGCCCGCCGGCAGAAGACGGTTACCCTTGTTCACAAGGGAAATATCATGAAATACACCGAGGGGGCTTTTCGGGAGTGGGGGTATGCCGTTGCCCGCCGAGAGTTTCCGGATCAAGTAGTCGGCTGGGATGATTTCGAGGGAGAGGTGCCCGAGGGAAAGGTGCTGGTAAAGGATGTCATTGCCGATGCTTTTCTCCAGCAGATCCTGACCCGCCCTGCCGAATACGATGTCATTGCCACCCTCAATCTGAACGGTGACTATGTTTCGGACGCCCTCGCTGCTCAGGTAGGCGGTATCGGCATTGCTCCTGGGGCGAATATCAATTATGAGACGGGGCTTGCCATCTTCGAGGCCACTCACGGAACCGCCCCCAAGTATGCCGGTTTGGACAAGGTGAACCCGAGCTCTCTGATTCTCTCAGGAAAGATGATGTTCGAATATCTCGGTTGGGATGAAGCAGCTCAAGCAGTTGAGCGGGGTGTTTCGCGTGCCATAGCCGCAGGCGAGGTGACCTACGATCTTGCCCGTTTGATGGATGCAGCACGGGAGGTTCCAACCAGCGGCTTCGCTGATGCGATTATTCGGGGTATGTGATACTCAGGGCTTAATCGGTTTTCTTCTGATCGGAATCTTTATCTTCTTCGCCGTGATTCTCTCTCTCGTCTGCAATTCGGCTTTCGGAATCAGATTCCTGCTGCTCGTCTTCCTGCTCCGCATCTTCTTCAGGCGGACTGTCACATTCGGCACAGAGATTATTGTCGTGGTACATGAAGCGTTGGAAGTCGAGCTTTGTACCGCAGGAGACACATTTCATGGAAAAGGGGAGGAGCGTGCCTCGATAACGATACAACAGGTATGTGATAGCGAGAGCTACCGGTAATAGCAGCCAGTCGCTCTGATCGAATTCGATCAAAACTCCGGAAAGTGCATAGAGTACAAAGGAAAATATTGCCAGGTAAATAACGGCCTTCATTTTCTTTCTTGCGCTTCCTCTATGTTTCCTCTGGAAAATAGTGAGAAAGAGGAGGCCGAGAAATATATAATAGAAGTACTCGAGAATAAATTCTGCGACCAGATGGCCTTGTTCTGCTCCGTTCATGAGGCCCACTCTAATTGTCTTGAGCTCTTTGGTCAACTGTACTATGCTGTGGGTATGAATACTGATGAAGTTAAGCAGTTTTGGGACAGCATAGAAGAGGAGCTCGGTCAGAAGATTCATATCTATACGATGGGGCAGTATCTTGGCGGGTATCCCGATATCGATGAAGCCCTTTGGGGGCTCGTGTATCTCTCGGACCGGGAACTTCATTTTAAGCATTTTCCATCCAACAACTGGTTCAGCTTGCTTACCAGGATGGGGAATTCCGGTGGATTATTCTCCCGCATGCAGGGAAATCTTCAATCCAAGGAAGTTGATTTTGTTATTCCCTTTGAAAGCCTATCGAAGATCTACGATATTCAGCGACCGGGGTTTTTCAGGAAGGTATTTACGAATTATACTCCGGAGCTGGTTGTAGAGTATCAACTCTCCGACGGAAAGGACCGAACCCTCATCCTTTCTATCGAAAAAGATCTGTATGAGTTCTATGAACAACTGAAAAAACTCTCTCAGGCCTCTGTAGAATAGAGCGCGGGTATTCCGCAGGTTTTTTTGGTTTTTTTTCACATTATTCTTGACAAGTGAGCTCGTATACATAATCTTCTAGATGAAAATGACAATAATAACTATTATCACGCAAAAGGACCGATAATTTGAGGCTAACCAGGCAGAGACAGATTATCATGGAAGTGGTCAAGAATTCGACAAATCACCCTGGTGTGGATGAAATATACCTCAGAACCAGGGAGAAAATGCCCCATGTCAGTCTGGGTACGGTTTATCGGAACCTCGAACAGCTTTCTGAGCAGGGTTATGTACAAAAACTCGAGATAGGAAATGAACCCAAGCGCTTTGACCCCAACCCCGCCCCGCATAATCATTTCAAGTGTTCTTCCTGCGGCGCAGTAGAAGATCTTCCGTTTGTCTCCATAAAGCGTCTACAGAGTGAATTTTCCGAATCTCTTCGAGGACACCGGATCGAAGGGTATCAATTAACTATTTATGGCCTCTGTTCCCGATGCACTGCAGAACAGGGTTTCAACGGCGTTTCGAACGACACATCTGTACAGGATGAAGGTAAAGAAGGCGGCTGAGAATGAACGAAGCGGTCCGTTTTTTTATCGAAGAGGTATATACCCGATATCATCATCCCCGCTACATATCTCCGGACCCCCTCGAACTCCTCAGCCCGTACAAAAACGCGGGGGATCGTGAAATTGCAGCCTTCATTGCTGCAGCCCTTGCTCTCGGACGAGTGGATCAGATCGTATTGAATGTTCGGGAGCTTCTCGAACGACTCGGTCCACCTCGTCGTACACTCGAGAAATCTTCGCTGGACAGCCTGAGAAGAAGGTTTGAAGGATTCCGGTACCGGTTTTTTCGTGGTGAACAGATTGCAGGACTCTTTTCCGCCCTTTCCGGAGTGATCGGCGAATACGGAAGTCTCAATACCGCTTTTCTGTCTGATTTTCGCTGTTCAACAGGATCGATAAACGATGCTTTGAAAAGGTTTGTACTCCGAATACGAGCGGCTGCAAAGATCGATTTGGGTATACTCGTGCCCGATCCGGCTCTCGGCAGCGCCTGCAAACGACTTCATCTCTACCTGCGTTGGATGGTCCGCAGCGACCGGGTAGATCCGGGAGGATGGACAGGACTTTCCCCGAAGGATCTCATTGTGCCTGTCGATACACACATTCTGCGTTCGGCCCGTATGTTGGGATTAACTGCGAGGAAAACCGCTGATGTCCGAACCGCCGGGGAGATAACTTCCTCTTTTCGTACAATCGATCCGGATGATCCCGTTCGATTTGATTTTTCCCTGAGCCGATTGGGTATTTTCCCCGGTCTGCCGGGAATTGGTGAATTATGGAAGGAAGCTAGAGGAGCAGCCTAAAATTCGGCTGTCCACAATGAAAGGTACCAACCGCTGAAACACCAGCGGAAGAAATATGTAGGAGGTAATTATGAAAAGTCTCAAGGGGACGAAAACCGAACAAAACCTGCTCACCGCCTTTGCGGGTGAGTCACAGGCGCGGAATAGGTATACCTATTTCTCCAAGAAGGCCAAAGAAGAGGGCATGATGCAGATTGCGGCGATTTTTGAAGAAACCGCGAATCAGGAAAAGGAACATGCAGAACGATTCTTTAAGTTTCTTGAAGGCGGAGAGGTTGAAGTCCAAGCGGCATTTCCGGCGGGCGTAATAGGTTCTACTGCGGATAACCTGGAGGCTGCCGCAGCCGGTGAAAACTACGAATGGACAGACATGTATCCCGGTTTTGCCGAAGTTGCAAGGCAAGAGGGCTTTAATGCAATCGCTAGTGTTTTCGATGCCGTATGTGTTGCAGAAAAGCAGCATGAGAAACGATATAACGACCTGAAGAAGAATGTGAAATCCGGCAGTGTATTCAAAAAAGATCGTCCGGTTGTCTGGCGCTGTATGAATTGCGGTTACCTTGTAGAAAGCGAAGAAGCACCGAAAAATTGTCCGGCCTGTGCACATCCGCAATCATATTTCGAACTCTTAGGGGAAAACTGGTAGAAAAAGTCCGCCGACCCAGGCGGTAAAATTTTATATTATTTATAAGGAGTGAATTGTATGGCAGTTCAAATGGGAATTTATAAGTGTGAGATATGTGGTAATATCGTTGAAGTGCTTCACGAAGGAGCCGGTGATCTGGTCTGTTGTGGTCAAAATATGAAACTGCACGATGAGCAAACTGCTGATTCTTCGACCGAAAAGCATGTACCTGTCATCGAGAAGGTTTCCGACGGCTACAAGGTTACGGTTGGCAGCACGCTGCATCCGATGAAGGACGAACACTATATTGAATGGATAGAGCTTGTTGCAGACGGTAAAGCCTACCGACGATTCCTTAAGCCCGGCGATGAACCTTCGGCAACCTTTTGTATCGAGGCATCTTCGGTAACAGCTCGGGAATATTGCAATGTACACGGCCTGTGGAAGGCTAAGGGTTGATAACTATGAACGATAAAATGCTGAAAGCACTAAACGATCAAATCAGGGAGGAGTTGTCCTCTGCGTATCTTTATCTGGCAATGGCGGCGGATTTCGAAGACAAGAATCTACCCGGCGCTGCAGCATGGATGTCACAACAAGCCCAGGAAGAAGTAGCCCATGCTATGAAAATCTACGGCTACATCAATGATAAAGGTGGTAAAGCGGTTTTCGACGCCCTTCCGAAGCCCCAGGAAAGCTGGAATAGTATGCTTGATGCCTTTAAAGCTGCTTACAAGCATGAACAGTACATAACCGACTGTATAAACAAGCTGGTCAAGCAGGCACGCGAAGTGGATGATACCTCCACAGAGATATTTTTACAGTGGTTTGTCACCGAGCAGGTCGAAGAAGAAAAATCCACCGATGAAGTGGTTCAGAAATTACAGATGATCGGGGATTCGAAAAACGGCCTGTTTATGATTGATAGGGAGCTGGGCGGCCGAGGTGCCGGTTCGGGTTCTGAATAATATTTTAAACAATCGATAGGAGGAAAACATGAAGAAATACGTATGTGATGTCTGTGGGTATATTTACGATCCTGCCGAAGGTGATCCGGACAACGGGGTTGATCCCGGAACTCCCTTCGAGTCACTGCCTGAAGACTGGGTGTGCCCGATGTGCGGCGCTTCCAAAGATGATTTCTCGGTATATGAGGACTAAAGAAGGTCACAGATTATAACCGGGGCATAGCGCCCCGGTATCTTTCCTATAAACCGCCCCGCTGATTTCGACTGGGCGGGTATTACCATTTAAATACTCAGGCTGTCGATTTGAAGCAGGAATTTACAGGATAACCGGGGCGTGGTAATATCTGCTATCTTTCTGGGAGGGGAGAAGATGCGCAGATTTATTGAGCCGGAACGGAAACAGCTTTTATTATTGGCACATGTGAG
>JAIPGG010000114.1 GCA_021736255.1 Spirochaetales bacterium
TGAAGGTGGCCCATCCGGAACGCACCTTTGCTACGGTCGATCACATCGTGCCTACCGATACCCGCAAGCGTCCCTATGATGACCAGCTCATCGAAACCATGATGAGCTCCCTCGAACGGAACACGAAAGAAGCCGGAATCCGGTTTTTCAATATCGAAAGCGGGCGTCAGGGAATAGTTCACATCCTCGGGCCCGAACTCGGTCTCTCCAGGCCGGGGATGACGATTGCCTGTGGTGATTCCCATACTGCTACACACGGCGGGCTGGGGGCGGTGGCTTTTGGAATCGGGACCAGTCAGGTACGGGATATACTGGCTACCCAGACACTTGCCCTCGATCCCCTGAAGGTGCGACGCATAGAGGTCTCCGGTAAACTCTCTCCTGGAGTATATGCCAAAGATGTAATTCTCAAGGTCATTGCAGATCTCGGGGTCCGCGGGGGGCTGGGCTTTGCCTATGAATACGGCGGGTCAACAGTGGATGCCATGAGCATGGAAGAGCGGTTTACCATTTGTAACATGAGTATAGAGGGAGGGGCTCGTGTCGGATATGTAAATCCCGATTCGGTAACCGAAGAATACATTGCAGGACGCCCCTTTGCCCCGAAGGGCAAGGATTTCGAAACCGAACGAGAATACTGGCGTACGGTAGCATCCGATCGTGATGCCTCATACGGCGATGTTTATGAGCTCGATGCCTCAAAGCTTGCTCCCATGGTAGCATGGGGGATTACCCCGGGTCAGGGTGTGCCGGTGGACGGGCGTTTGCCTGTACCCGAACATCTCCCCCAAGAAGAACGCGCCGGGGTGGAGGCGGCTTACCGGCACACCGGCTATGAACCCGGTTCTCCGGTAACCGATATCCCCATCGATGTGGCCTTCGTTGGTTCATGTACCAACAGCAGAATCAGCGATCTGCGCGAGGCCGCCCGTTTTGTACAGGGGCGGAGGGTTGCCGACGGTGTCAAGGCGATGGTAGTTCCCGGCTCCATGTCCGTAGCGGCCCAGGCAGCGGATGAGGGATTGGACGTGATTTTCCGGGAGGCAGGTTTCGAATGGCGCGGAGCCGGCTGCTCTCTCTGTTTGGGAATGAACCCGGACAAGCTTTCGGGCAGGCAGATCTGTGCGAGCTCTTCGAACCGGAACTATATCGGCCGGCAGGGTTCCCCTGATGGACGAACTCTACTCATGAGTCCGGCCATGGTGGCCGCGGCGGCTGTGAACGGAAGAGTCACCGATATACGAACCCAGAACCCAGGAGACCGGTTATGAAAAACTACGGAGAACCGATTACCGGCTGCAGCGGACGCGCCGTCCCGATCAGGGGAGATGATGTGGATACCGACCGAATCATTCCTGCGCGGTATCTCAAGAGTGTAAGCTTTTCCGGTCTGGGAGATGCTGTTTTTTATGACGAGCGTTTCGATTCCCGTGAAAATCCGAAAAAACACCCATTAAACGATCCCCGGTTTGAGGATGCAAACATCATGCTGGTAAACAATAATTTCGGAAGCGGCTCCTCGAGAGAGCACGCGCCCCAGGCCATTGCACGGTATGGAATCGACTGCATCATCGGGGAATCCTTTGCGGAGATCTTTGCCGGTAATTCCACGGTTATCGGGCTGCCGGTCTGTACCATGGAAAGGGAGAGGCTGCTCGAATTGATGGACCGGATAGAGGCGGACCCCTCTGTCGAAGTGGAAATCGATCTCGAGGCGATGGAATTGCGTGCCGGCGGGAAAAAATACAAACTCAGCATGCCCGAGACAAGGCGAAGCATGCTGCTCGATGGAAGCTGGGACAGCCTCGAGCTCCTGCGCAAATCAAAAGAGGCGGTCGAAGAGTTGATCGGGAAGCTGGATTATCGATTTGCGTAAGCAGTCTTAGTCCGTTTTTGTGTTCGAAGGAAGCCGGGTTGTGAATATTCAAAAGAAGTCTTCGTTTCGAAATCAACTCATTCTCTATCTTGGTTCAATCGTCGTTCCTCTTCTGATTATTGTTTTTATTGTTGACTTCTTCACGGTTTCACGAACACTCCAGGATCAGATAGATGCGGAGCGGGACCGTATCATGAGCAGCCTGATCTCTACGGTTATGCTTACCAATAAGAGTTATAAATTCCTCGAGGAAACCCTGGAGGAAAGAGTCACCCCCTTCCAGGAGCGCTTTCTGCAGGATTATCGGGATGCAGGCCGGAATCCGGGGGCTTTGGATCTGGAGAAACTGCGCCGGCGCCTAGCGATGGAGATCGAGGTCAACCCGGCTCTGGTCGAGCTCTCGGCGATAAACCCTGCCGGCCGGGTTGTCGTTTCGACCTCTTCCTCCCGGGAAGGGATCGATTATTCCGAGACCGATCCTGAATTTTACAGAAAGCTTCAGCGTAGTTTGGAAGCGCAGAAACCTGCGAGCAACAGGGTTGTTCCCTATGCAGACAAGAGCCTGCCGCGTAAACGCATCATTATTCCGACAGACGACGGCAAACACCTTCTCGAAATGGACATCCCGGGAGTTTATTTTTCAAAACTCCGGGAGGTTCTCAACTACCAGAATATCGCTGAATCGATCAAAACACGTCATGAGGAGCTTAAATCCGTAGATATCTACAATAGAGAAAATTATAACTTCGTGGACGGAAAATATCTCGAAAGGAATAAGGATGCGGATACTCTCACTGTGGTCCGAAAGGTGTTTTCTAAAAAGAAGGGCCGGTCTTATCTGAACGAAGACCGGTCGAACCGGATAGTTTACCGCTACATCGATCTTTCTGATCCAAACTATCTGAATGATCCGAGTCTGGTAATAAGGTTTGTCTTCGATCAGCGTGTTGTGACCAAGGGCTTACAGGCGGCGGCGTTTCGGGATTCGATTTTTAGTATCGTCAGTATTTTCGTAGCTATTCTTTTAGCGGTTTTTGCCTCCCGGAGAGTTCTCCGGCCTGTGGACCGGCTCACAGAGGGCGTCAAGAGAATCGAAGAAGGGGATTTGTCCTATCGGTTCAATCGCGACCGGTGTCCTCGAGAATTCTGCCGCCTGATCGACAGCATAGAATCTATGGCCGCCACAATCAATGAACAGATAGAAAACCTGCAGGAAAAGGACAGGCTCCTGATCGAGGCCAACCAAAATCTCGAAGACCGGGTGGAAGAGAGAACCAATGATCTGCAAACCATTTTCCATAATGTCTATGATTCGATCATTATCCGCGACACAGAGGGAAATGTTCTCGATGCCAATAAGCAGATGCTCGACCTTTTCCGGGTTACTTTCGATGAGCTGCAATCAGACATATTGCGTTCCGATTTAGCTTCTGAATCGAACAACATGACCGAGCTTTACTTCATTCTCGAAGACGTAAAGAAGGGAAAAGACCGCCGTTTCGAATGGAGAGCACGCAGGCCGCACAGCAGAGAAGAACTTGATGTCGAGATTTTTCTGCGCAAGATCGAGTATCAGGGCAAGGATGCCTTGATGACGAATATACGGGATATATCCGAGAGAAAACAAATCGAGAGGGAACGGGAAATATATTACCGTTTATTTCTCGAGTCGGTGCATCCCATACTGATAGCCGATGTCGACGGTACCATCACTCACGTAAACCCCGCTCTCCTGGAGCTCTATCGCTGCAAGGAAGAGGAGATTGTCGGAAAGAAACCGAGTATTCTCAATCCCGGGCGGGCGGCCTACCGGGAGTTCGGCTACAGTGATGAAGACTACGATCATCTTTTTTCCGACCTTTGGCGTTCTATACTCGATCCTGCCCGGGGAAGCTGGGAGGGCGAGCTCTACAACAAGACCAGGGACGGCAGAATTCTGCAGGTTCATCTGTATATCTCGGCGATCCGGAACGAAAAGGGAAAGATTACCGCCTTTTCGGCGATGCCGATAGATGTTACCGGCCACAGACAGCAGGAACTGACCATCCGCATGGAAATCTACCGGACAATAAACGAACTCGCGGCAACTCGTGACAACGAGACCGGTACGCATTTGGAACGTATTTCCAATTACACACAGATTCTTTCACAGAAGCTCGGCCTGCCCAAGAAATTCGAGAACGATATCGGTGTCTATTCACCGCTTCACGATATAGGGAAAGTCGGAATTCCCGACAATATTCTCCTTGCCCCCCGGAAACTTACGAAAGATGAGTTCGAGATAATGAAGCGCCATGCTACGCTCGGGTACCAGATACTCAAAGACAGACCGACACTCGAGATGGCGGCGGATATTGCCCATTCTCATCATGAAAGGTGGGACGGCGGCGGTTATCCTCAAGGGATTGCCGGAGAGGATATCCCGCAGGCAGCGCGGATAACCTCGGTTGCCGATGTGTACGATGCACTTACCCATAAACGGCACTACAAAGAAGCCTGGAGCCACGAAGATACGGTAGAACTGATTAGAAATGGGCGAGGGAGTCAGTTTGATCCCCAGGTCGTCGATGCCTTTCTCGAGCTTGAGGAGAGTTTCCGTTGGATAGCGGCGAGCTTCGAAGATTAGTCGAGAATGAGCGGATCGAGCTCCTGGTTTCAGGATCCCCGCAGCGGGGGGATTTTGTCCTCTACTGGATGCAGAGTGATCAGCGGACCAGGGACAATCCTGCCTTGAATCTGGCAGTGGCCGAGGCGGATGAACTCGGTTTGCCGGTCTTGGTAGTTTTCGGCCTGGACGCCGCGTATCCGGAAGCGAACATTCGACATTTTCACTTTTTGCTGGAAGGGCTTCGGGATCTGGAGCAGAGACTCGGAGAACTGGGTATCGGTTTTGTGGTGATAGGCGACCGGCCGCCGGAGGCCGCCGCCGCCGCTTCAGAACGTGCTGCGCTCGTTGTCACCGACAGGGGACCACTCCCGCTCCATCTCCAGTGGAGAAAAGAGCTGCAGCGAAAACTCTCCGGCCGCAGGTTACCGCTGGTTGTGGTGGAAGGAAACACTGTGGTGCCGGTCCGGATGGCGGCGGACAAGGCTCAGTGGTCTGCTGGCACCTTTCGCCCGCGGATACATAAACAGTTACCGAAGTTCTTAGTTCCGCCGGCCGGACCGGCATGCCCGCGGCGTTCTGCAGAGGGTATCAGCCGCTCCTTTCCCGCGGGCGGAAAAGTCATTTCAAAGCTGCCGGCTGATGCAGAAAAACTCTTTCGGAAGAAAGACGCAGCGGAAAGGAACGGCACCGCGGACAGTCCCGGTCCCTCGCCCTGGTTCACCGGAGGCGAGTCGGCGGCCTTCGAAAGACTCGAGAGTTTTGTCGAGCAGTCGCTGCCCCTCTATGCCGGCAGGCGAAGCGATCCCTCCCTCGGCATACAGTCAACCCTCAGTCCCTATCTCCACTTCGGGCACATCTCTCCCAAGACTATCGCCGCCCGGGTGGAGGACAGTAGAACCCCGCCGGATGCAAAGAGAGCCTTCCTCGAAGAACTCATTGTACGCAGAGAGCTTTCCTTTAACCTGGTTCACTACCGGCCTGATTTTCACCGGTACCGCTCTCTTCCCGACTGGGCCCGGAAGTCCCTGGCAGAGCATTCGGATGACCGCCGTCCCTCCCTCTACAGCAGAAAACAACTGGAAGAAGGAAATACCCACGACCGCTGGTGGAATGCCGCCATGCGTCAGATGAGGATAACCGGTTTCATGCATAATTATATGCGGATGTACTGGGGAAAGAAGGTGCTCGAGTGGACCGCTTCCCCCCGTACCGCTTTCAATCGGCTTGTCTATCTGAACAACCGCTGGTTTCTCGACGGCCGGGATCCCAATTCCTACGCCGGAGTCGGTTGGTGCTTCGGACTCCATGATCGGGCATGGACGGAACGCCCTGTTTTCGGGAAAATACGATATATGAACGATCGGGGCCTGGAGAGAAAGTTCGACATCGAAGGCTACGCACGGCAGATGGAGGCCCTCGGGCCGGAAGGGGAGTAATATGGCGAAGCTCTGGCAGAAATCCTATCAACTCGACAGCAATATTGAGCGTTTTACCGTGGGCGATGATTACCTGCTCGACCGTAAGCTGGTTTCCGCCGATTGCCTGGGAAGTATAGCCCATGCCCGAATGCTTGCATCCATCGGTTTGTTGTCACAGGAAGAGGAGAAGAATCTTGTCTCCGAGCTCCGGCGGATTATCTCTGGAGAGGACTCTCTCTCTATAGAGGCCGAGGACGAAGATGTACATACCGCTATTGAAAACAGATTGACCGAGCGCCTCGGGGAGGCGGGTAGAAAAATCCACACCGGCCGGTCCAGAAACGACCAGGTTCTGACGGCGATGCGCTTGTACACCAAGGCTGCCGGCTACCGTCTCCGCCATAGCCTGATCGACCTATCATCGGCCCTTCTTTCGCTTGCCGAAGGCCATGAATTCCTTCCCTTGCCGGGGAGAACCCACTTGCAGATTGCCATGCCTTCATCGGCCGGGCTGTGGGCTTCTGCATATGCCGAACAGCTTCTTGACGATGCACACTTGCTCGAGTCGGCCCTCGAGCTTGTAGACCGCTGCCCCCTCGGGTCAGCGGCAAGCTACGGGGTTCCTCTGCCGCTCGACCGGGAAATGACAGCCGGGCTTCTCGGCTTTTCCGGGCCCCATCATAACGTTCTTGCCGCTCAGAACAGCAGAGGGAAACTCGAAGCCGCCGTTCTCGATGCGCTCGATCAGGCCGGCATCACGATAAACCGTCTTGCTCAGGATCTTATTCTCTTTTCTCTTCCGGAGCTCGGCTATATTTCGCTGCCGGATGAGCTCTGTTCGGGCTCGAGTATTATGCCCCAAAAAAAGAACCCCGATGTACTCGAGCTAAGCCGCGCCAGAGCTGCAGTTCTCTCTGCGGAGGCAGGGAAGATCAAACAGATCGTCCGAGGCCTTCCCTCCGGCTACCAGCG
>JAIPGG010000115.1 GCA_021736255.1 Spirochaetales bacterium
GTTCGGACAGAGGGGATTGGGGCAGAAGGTAGGATCGGTAAATGGATCAGTCATACAATACACTCCTTTTGATGTAGTGATACTGATCTTTACTCTCTGATCTCCCCTTTTGCTTCAATTACACAAGGTTTGAACCAGTTTTTTCGTTTCACGTGAAACAATGAAAAATCCGTGTGAAGTCTTCACCCAAAATCTTCTAGGATAAGAACTGAGATTCCCAATCCTGGAGGGCCGTTTCATATTCTCGCCGGAGATCGGCTTTTTGTTCTTCGGAGATAAAACTCCCTTCGAGAGCGGTTATGTTGAGGTTCCGGAAATCCTCCGAGGTAAAGCCGAAGAACTCCGATGCCTTTGTATAATCGTCTGAGAGGTCGGTGCTTTGGATGGTCGGGTCGTCGGAATTAATGGTAACCGGAACGCCGGCGTGATAGAGACGAGCAATCGGATGGTTTTTTTCATCAGCCCAGGATCCGGTCTGATAATTGGAGGTTATGCACTGCTCGAGGATAATATTGGATTCTTCGAGCCGATGTTGAAGTGCGGGATCGGAGATTGAAGAAGTGCCGTGGCCAATCCGATCTGCATGGAGTGTTTCGATGGCGGTCCATATTTGTTCAGGACCGGTTACTTCACCTGCATGGATGCAGGTTTTGTATAAGCCGTCTGCCTTGATGATGGAGAAGAATCTTTCGAACATTTCAGGGGGATAATTCATTTCATCACCGGCAAGATCTATCCCGACGATTTCGGGGATGTCGAGATCGCGAATGGTTTTATAGAGGTTGATCATTTCCGGTTCTTCCTGCTTGCTTCGATTGAATGTAATCAGATAAGCGATGGAAAAACCAGCGTCTTCGGCGGCTTGGTTTCCGGCTTCTATAACCCGGAGGGTGGTTTCTTTCCGGTCGAAATTGTTCTGGAGAGCGAAGTGTTCGGGAGAAAAACGGAGTTCTATAAAAAAGATCCCATCGTTCCGGAAATTGTAGATGGATTGATACGCGAGTTCCGAAACGTCGTCGAGAGAGCGGTACCAGTCATTCCGAAATTTACCCAGGAACGAGAGGAAATCCGGTTCTGCATCGGCGGGAAACTGAACGGAACGACAGAAATCATCGTAGGGGTTCGGTGCGTCGATGTCGTTTCTCTGTGCTAAAGAATAAAGGGTCGGTAGGTGGAACGAACCCTCAAGATGTCTATGTAATTCGATTTTCGGGAAAGTCCGCCAGTTGTTATTCACCTATAACCTCTTTTTGGATCTCCCCCTCCCAGTCTCTGATGTGTTTTCTTAGATACTCGATTCGGCGCACTGGAAATCGCTCGTTTCTTTGATCGGAAGAAACGCTTATCCGACGGATTCGACTTCTGTTACCTCGGGGACTACCTTTTTCAGATACTGTTCTATTCCCTGTTTGAGGGTAACTTGTGCCATGGGACAGCCAAAACATGCTCCGGTAAGCCGGACCTGTACCTTTCCTTCATCATTTACTTCCACAAACTCGACATCACCGCCGTCTGCTTGGAGGGACGGCCTTACCTCCTCTATCGCTTGTTTGACTTGTTCCTGTATCATTGAATTCTCCTTACAGTTAAGCTAAGCATTTCGTTTTCATTCGGTCAAGTCATTGTAGTATTTTTTCGTTTCTTCCGCTATACTGGGAACCCATGGGAACCGTGTATGTTTTCGCAAATCAAAAGGGCGGTGTGGGCAAAACGACGTCTGCAGTGAATCTGGGAGCCTATCTTGCCGACAAAGGGAAACGGGTTCTCCTGATTGATTTTGATCCTCAGGGAAATCTTTCGAGTAGTATCGGGGCCGATCGGGAGCTGCCTGGGGTGTATGAGGTTCTGACCGAAAGCCGGCAGGCCCGGTCCGCCATACAGCAGACGACGGTAAGCGGGCTCGATTGTATTTCTTCATCGATCAATCTTACCGGGGCGAATGTTGAGCTGGTTGAGTACAAGGACCGGGAATTCTACCTAAAGCGTGCTCTCGAAAGTGTCCGGGAAGAGTATGATTACTGTTTTATCGACTGCCCTCCTTCGCTGGGATTGTTGACCGTCAATGGTCTGGTGGCTGCCGACAAGGTGATTATTCCCCTGCAGTGCGAATACTTTGCCCTCGAGGGGTTGAGTCTTTTACTGCAGACGGTTCGCCGGGTCCAGGGTGGTTTGAACCGCGAGCTTGCTATCGGCGGTATTCTTTTTACGATGTACGATACCCGGACCCGCCTCGCTCACGAGGTGGTGGAAGAGGTAACCGGATATTTTAAGGATGTCGTTTTCAAGACGATTATTCCGCGCAATGTGCGTCTTTCCGAGGCTCCTTCGTACGCGGTGCCGATCAGCCAGTATGATAAGGATTGTGTGGGAGCGCGAAGTTACAAGGCCCTTGCTGAGGAGGTGATTGCCCGTGGCTAAAAAGGCTTTGGGAAAGGGGATAGACGCCCTGATTCATTCCGGTTCGGAGGAAGAGAAACAGGAATCCGGTCAGGAGGGTGGAATAAGAACGATTCCGGTGGACCTGATTTCGGCGAATCCTGAGCAGCCGAGGAAACATTTTTCCGAGGAGAGCCTGAAAGAGCTTGCCGACTCGATTCAATCCCAAGGGGTTCTCCAACCGATTCTGGTGAGCCGTTACGAGGAGGGTTTCCGGGTTATTGCCGGTGAACGCCGGCTTCGTGCCGCCCGGCTTGCCGGTTTGAACGAGATTCCTGCTCTTGTCCGTGAGCTTGCCCCGGCGGAGGAACTCGAGCTCGCGCTGGTGGAGAATATTCAGCGGGAGGACCTGGATCCGATCGAAGAGGCTCAGGCTTACCGCAAACTGATGGATGACAACGGTTTAAACCAGGAGCAGCTGGCAAAGCAGGTTGGAAAAAACCGGTCGACTATCGCCAACAGTCTCCGGCTGCTAAACCTGCCGGAGGAAATTCAGTCTGCCCTGGCCGAGTTCACCCTCTTTGCCGGTCATGCCCGCGCCCTCCTTTCCGTTGAGAAGCCGGAGGATCAACTCGAGGTTTTCCACCGGGTAGTCAAAGAGGGGCTGTCGGTCCGAGAAACCGAGGCTCTTGCCCGGGGAGATGCGCTTCCGCCGGCGGGCGGCCCTCCCCCGGCAGCCGATGCTCAAGCCGGTGATGCTCAAGCCGGTGAATCCGGGGCGGACACCGCTACGAAAAAGAGCTCTTCCGGAAAACACGGCGATTCGGGCCGGGAGCAGCCGAAGGATCCTCAGATCAGAGAGATCGAAGAGCAGTTGATTCATCATCTGGGAACACGGGTGAGGATTCGTGGTGATCTTAACCGCGGAAAGGTGGAGATCGATTATTTTTCGATGGATGATTTGGACGGTCTTATGGAGCTCCTCGGAAGCAAGTGAGCAAAGACGGGGCGATATCGGCGGGCTGAAGAGCCGGCCGGATAGGACCCTGATTTTTCGATAAGAGTTTAATTTTTGTTCTAATTCCGGCGCGCCAACGACAGTCATGCGGTGTTTTGTATCTGCTCGTGCGGGAAGCCGCCGTGAGCCTATTATTGACAATTCAATACATTTCGTTTAGTAGTAGAATGCCGGTTTGCGCCACGTGGAGAGGTGTCCGAGTGGTTTAAGGTGACGGTCTTGAAAACCGTTGAGCCGAGAGGCTCCGTGGGTTCGAATCCCACCCTCTCCGAAGATCCAGGAAAACGTATTCCGGTATAACCAAGGAGAGGTGCGAGAGCGGCCGAATCGGGCTCCCTGCTAAGGAGTTGTACTCGTAAGGGTACCGAGGGTTCGAATCCCTCCCTCTCCGTCGCGTGCCCATAGCTCAGGTGGATAGAGCGTTAGATTGCGGATCTAAAGGCCAGAGGTTCGAGTCCTCTTGGGCACGCCGTTTCCCGGAGCCGGTCGAGTGCGGTATGATTATTCCGGCTTGCTTGTGCGCCACCGGGTTTCCCTCGTGTACGGATCTATGGTAGGTGACAATCATTGATTTGATTTTCGATGCTGTGGGTTCGGTAACCGGTTTGTGAAGTCATTGGAGAGATGACCGAGTGGCTTAAGGTGCACGCTTGGAAAGCGTGTGTACTCGCAAGGGTACCGGGGGTTCGAATCCCCCTCTCTCCGGTTTACCCCTTTGGCGTTGAAGGCCAGGCTCCGTACTATTGTCGGCCGCCCAATCCCGTCAGGTCCGGAAGGAAGCAGCGGTAAGCGGTTCGGGGATGTGATACGGTCCGCTTGGCCCGAGCCAAGGGGGTTTTTCTTTTCTATGCCTGGGCGCGAGTTTGGAAGGTGATAAACCGGAGGGCTCTCGGGCCGGGGTATTTGCCGGCGGAAGCCGGGGGAGCTTGGCGATGGGCTACGAAGGTACAGCTGCAAAAAAACGTCCTCGAACTTTCGATGAACTGGCAGGCCAGGAATTCGTTGTTTCCACGCTGAAAAATGCCATAGCAGACGGCCGGATTGCCCATGCCTACCTCTTTGCAGGGCCCAGGGGTGTGGGAAAAACCTCGGCCGCCAGGATTCTTGCCAAGTCTCTCAACTGCGAAACGGGTCCCACCGAAACTCCCTGCGGAGTGTGTGATTCATGCCGCTCGATAGCATCCGGGAGTTCTCTCGATGTGATAGAGATAGACGGAGCGTCGAATACCAGTGTAAACGATGTCCGGCAGATCCGGGACGAAGTACTTTTTCCTCCCAACGCTTCCCGTTACAAGATCTACATCATCGACGAGGTCCACATGCTTTCGGGGAGTGCCTTCAATGCACTGCTCAAGACGATTGAGGAACCGCCGGAGTATGTGATTTTTGTTTTTGCCACGACCGAGGTACACAAGGTTCCTGCGACGATCCGCTCCCGCTGTCAGCAGTTCTTTTTTCGGCTGATCCCGCAGACGGTTATTACCTCGCATCTTGCTCAGGCGGTGAAGGAGTTGGAGCTCGAGGCTGATGAAGAGGCTTTGATCTGGATAGCCCGAGAGGCGACCGGATCTCTTCGCGATGCCTATACCCTTTTCGATCAGGTAGTCTCCTTCTCCGAGGATTATATTACCCTGGAGAAGATCCGGCAGAAGCTGGGTCTGGTGGGGTTTGAACAGATGCAGTCTCTCGAGGGGTATCTTGCCAGACGGGATGTTCAGAGTGCGGTTTCGACGGTGGATGAAGTGCTGGCTTCGGGTGTTTCGGTCGAGCAGTTTTTGAAAGACCTTGCCGAGTATTTTCGGGGGCTCCTGTTTGTAAAACGGGGGATCGTAAATCGCCACCTTTTAGGTGCCGAACCCGAACGTCTCGAGGGTGAACTCTTGCAGGCCCTCAGCGAATTTCAACTCGAAACGGCGATGGAGCTTATTCTCGAGCTGTTCCGGCGTATACGCTATTCATTGAACCAGCGTTTTGAACTGGAGCTGCTGGTGGGCCGGATTGCCGGTCTGCAGGATTATATTGCCCCGTCGGAAATCCTTCAGAGGCTCGAGGAGCTCGAGCGAGGCGGCGGTGTGAAACCTGCAGCAGAAAGCCCTGCATCCGGGAAAGGCGACCCTGCGGCTGTGCCGGCCGGTAATGCAGCAGCCGGCGCGGCTTCCGGCGAGGCAGCAGGGAGCGGGAAGCCGGCCGGTAGTGACGGAGCGGAGCAGCAACCGGCGGCACAGCCGAAAACGGTTTCTTCTACGGAGGTAATCGAAGCGGTGCTGGAGGCCTTGAAACGCAAGCCGACCCTCGTTTCGGCTCTCAAGGGTGCTGACCGGTTTACCCTCGAGAACGATACCCTGGTCATCGTCCTTGCTGATTCGTATACTGCTCATACGGTCAAAGAGGAAAAACAGGCTATCCTCAAGGCGGCCGGCGACCGGGCCGGAAGGCCGCTGGATATATCAGTGAGTATGAAAAAACAGGAAGCGGCACGCAGCAAAGCGGACGATGCGGAGGTCGAGATGGTGAAGAATGTTTTTCGAGGACAAGTGATACAGGATGGTGAGGCATGAATCCTTTTGAAATGATCAAGAATTTTCAGAACCTTCAGTCGGGAATGGCGGAGATGCAGGAAAAACTGAAGGATGTGGTCGTTACCGGTTCGGCGGGCGGCGATATGGTCCGTGTTACCATCAACGGAAAGATGGAGATCCAGAATGTCGAGATTTCCCCTGAAGCGGTTGACCCGGATGATATCAAAATGCTCGAGGATCTGATGGAAGCGGCTTTCCGGGATGCGATGACCAGGGTGCGCGAACAGATCCAGCAGGAGGTTTCCTCTCTCACCGGCGGTATGGAACTTCCGCCGAATATGTTTGGTGCTTGATAGTGAATGCCCTGGAATCGATGATCAAGACGCTCAGTCGGCTTCCGGGCGTCGGAACAAAGAGCGCGACCAGGATTGCTTACTTTCTTTTGAAAACGGACCGAAGGTTTACTGAGTCGCTTGCCGAGCAGATCCGAACCCTGAAGGACAAGATGAAGCGCTGTTCTGTTTGCGGCGCTTATTCAGAGACCGATCCCTGCCCTGTCTGTACCGACGAGTCCCGAGAGCGCCGTATGATGTGTGTTGTCGAAGAGTCGGTTGATGTTACCACAATAGAAGCGACTGGGGCATACCGGGGTCCCTATCACGTACTCCATGGAACAATTGCTCCCCTCGACGGTGTGGGTCCGGAGGACCTGCCTATTGCCGGGCTTCTGTCCCGGATGGAATCGGAACAAACCGAAGAACTGGTCATTGCAAC
>JAIPGG010000024.1 GCA_021736255.1 Spirochaetales bacterium
AACCTCATGCCCGTGGACAACATCCGGGCCTACGTGGACCGAAAGCTTTTTATCCACAACATGGGACATGCAGCTTCGGCCTATCTGGGCTACCTTGCGCGACCCGA
The DNA here is from genome assembly GCA_021736255.1 of Spirochaetales bacterium. Lineage (GTDB taxonomy): Bacteria > Spirochaetota > Spirochaetia > JAIPGG01 > JAIPGG01 > JAIPGG01. The sequence goes on from JAIPGG010000024.1 coordinate 108, forward strand.
GGCCACGCTTCTGCCGGATGTTTTGAGATCGCCTGGGGTGCTGGCCGAGGTTCGAGCTGCTATGAACGAATCCGCCGATGCCCTCGCCGCCGAATATCCTCTCGCCCTCGACCGGGAAGACCTGGATGAACATATCGAGGATCTGATACGGCGATTTCAGAACCATGCTCTCGGCGACACCGTCTACCGGGTCGGGCGAGACCTGAAGCGGAAACTGCACAAGGAAGACCGGCTGCTGGGAGCCGTAATCCTGGCCGCACGGCACGGGCTTCCGCGGACGGCCATGGAAACGGCCTTCCTCTCTGCATTGGAATTCCGGGCGACCGACGAGGAAGGCCGACCTTTCGCTGGAGATGAGGATTTTGTAGAAAACCACCTCTCGAAGGGCCTCGCCGGCGTGCTGACCGATGTGTGCGAACTCGACCCCCGTGAACCGGTAGAGTCGACCGTATACCGCGAACTGACCGAACGGATCAGCGGTTACCGATAGCCTCCCGGTAGTCAGCATCCTGACTCCGACGGAGTCTTACGGCAATACTGTTCTCATCAAGCGAAACATGATTCCAGGTAATCACCTCGCCCTTTTTTACCGGACGCATTACCCTTGCCCCCGGAGCAAGGCCTACCGGGAGGCCGCCGAGCTTTGAGGCCTCCTCTTTCCCGTACATGCGGCCGAAAAAGGTATAACCCCCGAAATCATCGAGCACCTCCCCTTCTGCAAGGTCTCTTTTGGCGAGAGTAATTGTATCCGCCGGCGGCAGATCGAGAGGAACAAGGGTTGTTTGACGGTCGAAAAACGCCCTGGCCAAAGAGATGGGTGCCTCGAGAAACCACAGATGGTAGGGCCGGAAAAAGGTGAAATAGTTTCCACGCCCTACTTTGAGGTAGTTCAGGTCGTCCCGGATTCTCTCGTCTTCGATGCGGACGGTAACAAACACTCCCCCCGCCATCGAGCTTCCCTGAACAAAATCCACAGCCCCCGGAAATTCGGAAATCCCCCCGTCTTTTTTCAAGGCAAAGATTTCGCTCACCGTTTCGAGAGTAGCCTCCGGGCCGGCCATCCCGGGTTGCATAGGCCGCACACCGGTAGCGTTGGCCACACAGGTCATCTCGAACATTGTCTTGGTCCCGTCCACATAGGAGGCAACCTGGTAGGGATCCTTCCCCGCTTTCTCCGCCGGTTCCCGCACATCATCCGGTCCGGCATCCGGATTGAGAGGATTGTTTTTCCCTTTCCCTATAACGATCGGCTGATATCCGAGGGTATTCACAAAGTCCCACAGCTCCATCAGACAGCCGGGTTCATCTCCGGAAGAGACCGAATAGAGGACTCCTTCCTTCTCTGCCATTTTTTTGAGCGCAGACCCGACCGTTACATCGGTTTCGATGTTGATCAGGACCACATCCTTTCCCCCGCGGATTCCGTTCCACGCGGTTACTGCCCCCGATCGTGGAGATGGCGTCACATCCGTCACCAAATCCACCGGCCCCACCTTTCCGGCAAGGTCGGGGTCACCGGTAACAACCCTTTTGCCGTTTTCTATCGCCGCCGCAGCTTCGTCGGGATCGGTAGTTTCCACAATAAAATCTTTTGGAATACCGCCGTTTTCCTCCAAAACCCGTCGTGCAAGAGCCGTATCGGGGTCGGTTAGAATGACAATTTCCATTCCCGTCACATGTTTCACCGCCGAAACAAAACCGCTGCCCATCCAGCCTGCGCCGGTCGAGGCCACCCGGATCTGCCGTCCCATATCCTGATATGCTTTGAGTTTTTGATACATAATGCCCTCCTGCTTTCTCTTTACAGCGTGAGTTTCATGAACCGGATTGTCCTGCCGTTTCAACTGAGTATCAGTTCGGCAAGTTTCGCTTCGGTGAAACCCAGTGCTTCGGCTACCTCATCACCATTGCCGGACAAACCAAATCGGTCAATGCCGAAGGCGTCATCCGGGGAAGAGGCAAGCCCTTCCCAACATACCGAGCTGCCGGCTTCTACGGTTATTACCCTCGACTCGGGCGGAAACAACTGCCGTCGAAAGTTCTTATCCTGCTTTCGCAAGAGCTCCCGGTCAAGAATCGAAATCACGCGGATACGCAAGGCGCGCCCGCCGGTCTCTCGAAGACGGGCCAGAGCGGTTTTCGCAGCCTGCAGAGCCAGATTCACCTCTGATCCGGTGGCTGCAAGAACAATATCCGGAATGCCGGTCTTTCCAGCTTCAGATTTTTCAGTGCCGCCCATCTCTGTGACCGTGTAGGCACCCTGGCGGTGAACCGTCTCCTTCCATGCCGAATCATCCCGCGGAAAGACTTCGAGTCCCTGCCTGCTCAGCGCTATCGCCACCGGCCCCTCGCGATGCTCGAGAGCCATCTTCCAGGCTTCTACCGTCTCGAGCGCATCGGCCGGCCGCAGAACACGCATATTCGGGATAAGGCGCAGACTCGAGAGATGTTCGATCGGCTGATGCGTCGGGCCGTCGCCACCGAGATAGACCGAGTCATGGGTCAGGATATAGATGACCGGCAGTCCCATCAGAGCGGAAAGGCGCATGGCAGGCTTCATATAGTCCGAAAAAATCAGTATCGTTCCGGCAAACACCCGAAAACCGCCATGGAGGCTCAACCCGTTGGCTATCGATGCCATGGCATGTTCCCGCACTCCGAATCTGAGCGTCCTGCCGAGTTGGTTCTTCTTCGAATATTCACCGAGCCCGGGGAGTTCGGTTTTCGTTGTCGGGCCGAGATCGGCGGAACCGCCGATTAGGTTTTCCATCCTGGCCGTTACCGCCTGCAGAACCGCTCCCCCTGCATTGCGGGTAGCAACAGACTCGCCCTCTTTGAATTCAGGAAGATTGATTTGTGAAAACGCCGGCGGTTCTCCGGCAAGCCAGGCATCGAGTTCGGCGGCGGCCTCCGGCTCGGCCTGTCTCCATGCCTGGTAGGTCTCTTTCCACTGTTCATAGCTGTCTTTCCAGGCCTGCTGTTTCCCAGAGAAATAATCTTGGGCCGCCGGGTCTACATAGAAGCGCTTGCCTTCCGGCAAGCCGAGCGCTTTTCGAGTAGCTTCCGCCTCCTCGGAACCGAGAGGAGAACCGTGCACCTTGTGTTTGCCCTGCATCCCAGGGGACCCTTTGCCGATGGTAGAGGTCAGAGTGATAAGAGTCGGACGATCCGAATCAGCCTTGGCCTGATCGACCAGGTTCGCTATTTCTTTCACATCATGGGCCGATCCGGAAAGTGTCTGCCACCCGTAAGCCCGGAATCGGGCAGGTACATCCTCGCTGAAGGTGATATCGGTCGGCCCTTCAATGGAAATGGCATTCGAATCATAAAAAACAATCAGTTTTCCGAGCCCTAGATGCCCTGACAGAGAGGCGGCTTCTCCACTGATTCCCTCCATGAGACATCCGTCTCCGGAAATCACATAGGTATAGTGATCGAATACAGTGAACTCCGAGGTATTAAACCGGGCTGCAAGCCGCTGTTCCGCTATTGCCATTCCTACAGCGGTAGCAAACCCTGCTCCCAGGGGACCGGTGGTCATCTCTACCCCGGGGGTGTGCCCGTACTCCGGATGCCCGGGGGTCAGAGAACCGGCTCGGCGAAAACGCTTAAGTTCTTCCAGAGGCAGCGGGTATCCGGAAAGATGGAGAAGCGAGTACTGCAGCATCGAGCCATGCCCTGCCGAGAGAACAAATCTGTCACGGTCCAGCCACTTGGGCACAGCGGGATAATGTTTTCGAATCTCCCCAAAGAGGACCGCACCCAGATCGGCACACCCCATCGGCATTCCGGGATGGCCGGAGCCGGTTTCTTCAATGGCATCTACCGTAAGCATCCGAATAGTCGCCGCTACAGCGGCCAAGGCTTTCGTATCCATAAGCATCCTTTTTCGAGTTTCTTCGAGATTGCATTTTCTCCGGGCAGAACGGCCGAATCCGGCCCCGCCGAGCCCAACCAACCCCGCCCATACTTAACGCACTAAGTTTATGCAGAATCACTCTCTCTGTCAAGCGGGATCACGGCTGATGTTGAACGGGCTGATGTCTTCACGACTCTCGTTTTGAAAAAACTCCGCTCACCCCTACGAGAGCGAAAAGAATCAACACCGATCCGCCCGCCACCTGCCAGGTAAAAGCATCTGAGAAGATGAGGACACCCATGACCATTGCAAAAATGATTCGCGAGGATGAAACAAGGGCTCCACCGGTAGCGCCGATAAAGCGGTATCCGATCGTCAGGGCTACCTGGCCGAGAGTCCCGAGTAATCCGGAAACGGCTACCAGAAACAAAAATCGGCCTCCGGGGATCTCCATCCCGGGCAGTGCAACCGCTCCCAGTATGACAGTTCCAATGATCATCTGGTAAAAAAGAATAACGAATGAATCATCGTATTTGCGCGACTGTCTCAGAGCGGCAATCGCCACACCCGCAACAACAGCAGAGAGGAAGGCGAGCACATCACCCAGATTCAGACCTGCTGCAGCAGCCCCAGCTGCCGGGTCTGTACCTCCTGCAATAAATCCGCCTCCGATTACAAGCCTCGCACCGGCAAGGGCCGCAGCAAGGTAGATGACATAATACCAGGGACTGCGCTCCTTATTCAGAAAAGGGCTGATCAGAAAAACAAATATGGGATACGTCATGTTGAGCAGATTGGCATTGGTGATAGTTGTTCGTTCAATCCCCGAAAAAAACAGCAGCACCGCACCGAGATTGGTCAGCGAACGGAGCAACACCCAATCGAATCGGATAGAGCGGGGCTTTTTCTTCTGAACCACCAGCATACCGGATGCGAGAACGGCTCCGAAAAGGAAGCGGGTAAAGACCACGTCCATAGCCCGCACCGGCGTCCCACTGGTTGCCAGCTTGGCAAAGACGGTGGCTGCAGCAAAAAACAGGGCCGAGAGCCCTACCAGAAGGATACCCCGAAGCGAGAGCTGCGTCACAGGACGCAGAATCTCCGGCTTACCTGCCTGCCCCGTACCGGAAGATTGTGGAGATTCATCCCTGGATCCAGTCATACGGGCATGAATGGTATCGCAATAGATCAGCTGTGGGAAGTTCCCGCACTGACTTCGGAAAAACGTTTTCATCGAAAATAAAAATTTGTATCTTTGATACAAGATCATTATGAAAAGACAGAGAACCACGCAGCGGGACCCGGAATTTTTTCGAATCTTGTTACAAAAGAAAAACCAGTCCTTCTTTGGGCAACTGATACGCTCCATACTGACCAGCAACCTATCCTTCGGAGTGGATTTTCTTGCCTACATCCTGCTCGTCGAATTTATTCCTATCCATTACCTCTACTCGGTGACAATCAGCTTCACCCTCGGCACCAGCCTGCTCTATTTCCTTTCCCGGTGGTGGGTCTTTCGGGATCGGCGGATTGTAGATTCGCGCCTTGAATACAGCCTCTTTATTGCGATCGGGGTAGTAGGTTTGCTCCTGAACGCCCTGTTTCTCTGGATCTTCGTTCAATTCGCAGAGCTGCCCCACGGATGGGCCAGAATCGCGGCGGGAAGCGTGGTGTTCTTTTTGAATTTTCTCATGCGGAAATATCTGTTATTCTCTCACATTCGTATTCTCGATTTTCGGATGATTGTCCAACGGATCGGGACCGTGTATGATAGATTCAAGCAAAAGGAAAATAAAGGGGGAGGTTATGCCTGATCTTTCAACAAAATATCTCGGACTCGAGCTCCGAAACCCGCTGGTTATATCCAGTTCCGGTCTGACTGAATCCATGGATAAACTCAAATTGATGGAAGAAGCAGGCGCCGGAGCAATCGTACTGAAATCCCTGTTCGAGGAGCAGCTTGCCCACGACGCAGGTGAATTAGAGAATGAATCTGGATCTTCATTCTTTTCCCATCCCGAAGCGGCGGACTACCTCCGGCAGACCGGTTTGAACCAGGGCTCGGATGAATACCTGAAAATGGTCGAATCCGCCAAAAAAACAGTATCCGTACCTGTTATTCCGAGTTTGAATTGTGTATCAGGCAAGTGGTGGAAAAAAAGCGCCCGGGACATTCAGGATGCAGGAGCGGATGCTCTTGAACTGAATATAGCTATTATGCCTACCAATCCTGCCGATCCGTCTGAAGAAATCGAAAAGCATATGGTTTCTATTGTTGAAAGCATCAAGAAACAGGTCGATCTTCCATTGGCGGTTAAAATCGGCTCGCATTTCACTTCGATTCCCCGGATATCCGCACGCCTTCGAGAGGCCGGGGCCTCCTCTCTGGTACTGTTCAACCGTTTTTATCAAACAAATATTGATATCGAAAAACTGGAACTCGTTTCAGGCTATGTGTTCTCCAATCCTGACGAGATTTCCCTTCCTCTGCGATGGATTTCGATTCTCTACGAAGAAGTAGGCTGTGAACTAGCCTCCTCCACCGGCGTGCACAGCGGGGAGGATATGATCAAACTGCTTCTGGCCGGAGCTCAGACAGTTCAGATATGTTCGGTTCTTTATCAGAAGGGAATGAATTCGATCAGTACAATCCTGAATGAGCTTACCGCCTGGATGGACCGGCACAGCTTTGCATCGGTAGACGAGTTCAGAGGCATTCTGAGCAAGGCTGAAAGCGAAACTCCCGAGTATTACGAGCGGCTTCAGTACATAAGGGCCCTGACCGGGATCAACTGAACGGAAACAAATCAACAGAAATATTTTTTTGGAGGTACCGATATGGAACCACTCAATTTCACCTATTACATGCCGACTAAACTGCTTTTCGGAGCGGGTTCACTGGAAAAACTTGCCGATCAGCAGTTGCCGGGAAAAAAAGCGCTAATTGTTATCGGAGAAAGCGGGATCATGCGGAAAACCGGCTATCTCGGGCGGGTAGAAGGCTATCTGAAAGATGCAGGAGCGGATTCAGTAGTCTTCGACAAAATTAAGCCGAACCCTCTAGCCTCTCACGTGGACGAAGCAGCGGCACTGGCACGTTCTGAAAACTGTGATTTCGTCGTTGGCCTCGGCGGGGGGAGCACTATTGATTCATCCAAAAGCATCGCGGTGATGGCCAAAAATCCGGGAAAATACTGGGACTATGTCGGCAACGGCTCCGGAGGGGGGAAAACACCCACCGGCGGAGCACTTCCGATCATTGCGATAACGACCACAGCCGGTACCGGCACGGAAGCCGACCCATGGACAGTGATTACCAAGAGCGAAACCAACGAAAAAATCGGCTGGGGAAACGAAGATACCTTCCCGACCTTTTCCATCATCGACCCGGAACTCATGCTCAGTGTTCCCGAAAAACAGACGGCATATACCGGAATGGACACCTTTTTCCACTCCGTCGAGACCTATCTGGCGACCGTCCATCAGCCGGCCAGCGATCATTTGGCCCTGGAGGCGGTCGGCATCATCAACGAGAATCTGCCGAAGGCCGTAAAAAACGGACAGGACCTGGAGGCGCGAACGCAAATCGCCTGGGCGAACACGGCGGCGGGAATCTGCCAGTCCCTGTCCTCCTGCATTTCCCATCATTCCCTCGAACATGCGGTGAGCGCCTACCATCCCGAAGTGCCTCATGGAGCAGGCCTCGTTATGCTTTCGGTTGCTTACTTTACCGTTCTTTCCCGCAAGGCTCCCGAGCGTTTCGGGGAATTGGCCCGGGCAATGGGCATTGATATCAGTGGAATGAGCAAAGAAGCTGCAGCAGAGGCCTTTATCAAAGCCTTGAAAAAACTTATTGCGTCTGTAGGAATAGCAGATGAGCGGCTTGCAGATTACGGAGTCAAAGAGAGCGAGTTCGATAATCTTGCCGACAATGCATACTATGCAATGGGAAACCTCTTCGACATAACTCCGGCTTCGCTGAAAAAACCCGATGTTCTCGAAATCTTGCAGATGGCCTACTCGGCCTGACTTCTTATGAACCTGCAGGGACCCCCGGCTCGAGGGGGTCCCCTTTTCCAAGGGTTTGGAGAAATCCCTGCCACGATACCACGTCGTTCTTGTTGAAATGCACATATCGGTCCTCTTCAAGAGCGATAATCAGCAATTGAGACCAGACCGATGAATTGACATAGAGCAGCTTCCAGAGTGCTGCAGCAACCTCTTGATCGTGAACACTATTGATATAGACTTCGAGATACCCCCGGTTGTAGAGCATCAAGGATATCCAGCGCTTATCCAAAATCAACTCGGCCACCGATGAGTATGCACCTACCTCATCCTGATACTTTTTGAGCCACTCGATATGGAAGCCGGGCACGAGATATACATCACCTGTCAGAGTCATCCATGAAGCCCCGAGCACGAGCTGATAATCTCCTGCCTGATGCGGAACTGACTCCTTCGACATAACGGATACGCTACACCATGTTCTTTCCGCTGACAAGAAGACGAACCAAAGGCGTAAAAATCACCCTGTACCTGAACGTAGATTTTCGATACTATTATCCGGAAAGAGGGTGTATCTTCTACCGCCCATCCGCAAACAACGGGGGGAAGTTCTGCAATGAACAGACGCGCTATACTTCACTTGCTTACTATTTGTCTGAGTATCTTTTTCACAACAGCCCCGGTTTTGCACGTATATACCGCAGAGCTTGAAACAGCGCTGCAGTATGCCCTTCCTTCCGGAGAAACCGGTCCGGGTTTTCTCTTAATAATCGCTGCAGTTGTATTTTTCCTGCTTCTCGTTCGGCGTTTCCGGACACTCGAGTCGGGGATGAAACACTTCCCGGCCCCCCGACCGCTGGAAAAGGTTCCCGGGTACAAAGAGTTCATCGACAAGAATCCCGCTTTTTCCGAAAATGACCTCAAAAAAAAGGTCTCTCACGCCTTCCTCGAGGTCCAGGAGGCTTGGTCGAAACAGGATCTGTCAAAGGTGCGCCGTTATATTTCCGACGGTATTTGGCAGTTCTTTCACACTCAGTTTTCCATGATGGAATTACTGGACCTGCGCGAGCAGCTGGACCATTTTCAGATACACAATATCTTTATTGACCGTTTCGAATCGGATGGAAACTATGACATTGTTCACGTCGGTGTCCATGCCTCCATGCGCCGACGCTTCAGCTGCGATCGTCTTCCTCAGCTGGAAAACACCGATACCGGGGATTTTATCGAATTCTGGTCCTTCATCCGGAAACGAGGCAAGGCGGTAAAAAACATCTACCACTACGAGACGTGCCCGAGCTGCTCCGCACACCTCGGCGAACAGATGGGTGAGCTCTCACGCTGCGGCTACTGCGGAGCTCTTGTCAACAGCGGTGAATACGACTGGGTCCTCTTGAGAATCAGCCAAGCGGATGATTATGCCGGCGGCAGGCGGCTTATGAAGGCCCAGCACCATGCTTTGAGAAGATCTTCTCTGGTAGATCGCTATATCGATTTTTCGGTACGGCAGATCGAAGACCGTGTGGGCAACGGCTACCTCCAGATTCTCAGGGCTGTTACCCGGCAGGATTTGAGTATCATGCGGCGCTTCTCGACAAACCGGGCATTTGATAAAACCAGACTCAAGGTGTCGGAAGAGGGCTTGGTTTTTCATCGGCTCTTTTTAAATGATGTCTCTTTGATTGCCGCCTGGACAGAAGGCGAGATGGACAAGCTGGCACTTGCAGTGAGCTCCTCATATCAGCGCGTGTTTCTCGAAGATCCTCCTCGGCTTGCCGACCCGCAGATGGTCACCAGTGTGGAGGTCGTGATAGTGCAGCGTTCGATGAGGGGCGAGCAAAGTAAGGGCTCTCTCTACATGCACCGCTGTCCGAATTGCGGGACGCCGGTGGAAAACAGCTATGAACCTGTCTGCCAATACTGCAACGCAGTATTAAACAGTCCGGAACGGGAATGGATTATTGACGACATTCTTTCGCCTGCTGAATACAAGCGTTTCTATCAGGAGAATAAAAAGTCCTTCGATATGAAGGTCTCGCCCGGCTTTCCGGATAAGCTTTTCGATGTGCACGAATATGCCTTGAATAATTTGATGGCGGTTCTCGGTGCCGAGGGAACGTTTGGTCGTCAAGAGGAAGACCGTGCTGAGAAACTGGCAAAAAAGTGGGGGTTTCGGATCAAGGGAATCAGACCGCTGTTCGAGCTGGCAAAAACGCGGCGGCTTTCCCTCAAGATGCCGGATGATCCGAAAATGCGTGAAAAAATACTCGAGCTCCTCGACAAAGCAGAAGAACAAACCGGAGTCACATCTCCTGCAGAACAGCAGGTACTCGAATATATCAGAACAAACAACCGTCCCCAGTAAATCCGGTCGCCTCCGGGCGCCTCCGGGCGTCGGTTTATTGTTTCAGGGCTTGATCGAGGTCCGCGATCAGATCGTCTTTATGCTCAATTCCGATGGAAAGCCTGATCAATTCGGGGGCCACTCCTGCGTTTCGCTGCTGCTTTTCATCGAGCTGTGCATGCGTAGTACCTGCCGGATGAATAGCGAGGCTCTTGGCATCACCCACATTGGCAAGATGAGAAAAAAGCTGGAGTTTGTCGATGAATGCGGTACCTGCTTCCTTTCCACCTTTGACACCAAAGACCACCATGCCCCCGAACCCTTTTTTTAGATAATGGCGGGCACGATTGGATTGGGGATGCGAATCCAAACCCGGATAGAGGACCCAGTCAACCCGGGAATTCTGTTCCAGAAACTGCGCCACCGCCATGGCATTTTCGCTGTGTCGCTGCATCCTCAGATGCAGTGTTTCGAGTCCCTGGAGGAAGATCCAAACATTGTCAGGAGCGATGCAAGCTCCCAGATTACGCAGCGGCACAACCCGCATCCGCGTAATGTAAGGGGGAACCCCTTCCGGAAGATCGGAGGCATAACGTATGTTGTGATATCCGGGATCAGGATCAGTCATGAGGGGAAAACGCCCGTTGTTCCAATCGAAGGTTCCTGCATCGACCACCAAACCACCGATACCGGTTCCGTGCCCTCCGATCCATTTGGTCAGCGAATGAACGACAACATCAGCGCCGTGTTCAATCGGCCGCATAAGATAGGGGGTGGTAAAGGTGGAATCTACTATGAGCGGCAGATCGTTCTCATGGGCCAGACCGGACAGGCCTTCGATGTCCGCAACAGAAAGAACAGGATTACCGAGGGTTTCCACATAGATTGCGCGGGTATGCTCGTTGATCGCCTGTTGTACCGCCTCTTTATCCTCCAGATCTACGAGCCTGACGGTGATACCGTAGTCGGGAAGAATTTGCTTGAACATGGTATACGTTCCGCCGTATAGATGGGTATCCGCTATAATCTCGTCACCGGCCCGGGCAATAGTAATAAGTGAATAAAAAATCGCCGACGTTCCGGAAGCCAGCGCCAGCGCTGCAGCCCCGCCCTCCAGCTCGGCCATCCTCTGTTCGAGCACTTCCTGGGTTGGATTCATGATGCGGGTATAGATATTCCCTTCCTCTTTGAGAGAAAACAGATCCGCTGCATGTTGAGTATCCCGGAACAGATAGGCTGTGGTGCGATGTATGGGTACCGCACGGCTTCGATGGGGTTCGTCGACCGTTAGTCCTGCATGCAATGCCTGGGTTTCAAGATGGTATGGTTTCATACGTCCTCCTGGTAGAGTGTTGTTGAAAGGTAACGCTCTCCGGTATCACAAATTACGGTAACCACCAGCTTTCCTTCGAAGTCCTTTCTCGAGGCTGTCTGGAGAGCCGCCCGGACATTTGCTCCTGCGGAAAATCCAGCAAGGATTCCCTCTTCCCGGGCCAAGCGGTTCGACATGTCCCGGGCATCCTCCAGAGAAACTCGGAAAATTTCATCGATAACACTTCTGTTGAGGACATCCGGTACAAATCCGGCACCTATCCCCTGGATTCCATGCGGTCCGGGCTCGCCCCCGGAAAGGACCGGAGAGGCATCAGGCTCTACCGCAACCACCCGGACCCCGGAGTCATTTTCTTTGAGTCGTTCGCCGACACCGGTGATTGTTCCGCCGGTTCCCACACCGGCAACAAAGGCACCGATAGTCTCTCCGGCCTCGGCGGAGTCTGTGAGGATTTCTTCTGCAGTGCCCTCCCGGTGGGCCTTCGGATTGGCCGGGTTTCCGAATTGGCCCGGCTGCCAGGCCCCCTCAACTTCGCCGAGGATCCGCCCGGCCCGCTCCAATGCAGAGTTCATCCCCCCGCTTCCGGGAGTCAGCTCCAGTTCAGCACCAAGGGCCGAAAGCATTCGGCGGCGCTCTATGCTCATTGTATCCGGCATTACCAAGATTACCCGGTATCCCCGGGCCGCTCCGATAAAGGCAAGTGCCAATCCTGTATTTCCACTGGTTGCTTCGACAATAGTCCCGCCCGGCTGCAACAGCCCTCTCTGTTCGGCATCCTCGATCATCGACCTTCCGATCCGATCCTTGACGCTGGAGAGAGGATTCATCGACTCCATCTTCGCCGCCACCATTCCCGGAAGCCCCTGCGAAAGACTTCGCAGTGGAACCAGCGGCGTCCGTCCGATAAAATTGCTGATATCTTGTTCACGGAATAGGTTCATGGACTCACCTCCTCTGCTCTTTCGAAAAGGTAAACCCCTGAAAAACCTTCGTCCAGTACTTTACCCGCTGTTCGAGATATATTCTTTTAGTTCTCGAGTATCATTATTTCAACTCGCCGGTTTTTCCGCATATTGATTTCCGAATCATTCGGAGCAATCGGCTTTCTTGCTCCCATGCCCCGTGTAGTTACCTGATCGGGACGAAGTCCGCCCCGGCGGATCAGATACTCGGCAACCGCTGCAGCCCGCTCTTCAGAAAGCCTTTGTCTGCCCTGCTCAGTACCGGCAAGAGCAGTATGTCCGGTTACAAGGATATCCCGTTCCGGATAGGATTCAAGGATTTTGCTGATGTGATTGAGTTTCTCGATTTCACTGTCGTATAAGTTTGCCGAATCGGGCATAAACTGGATATTCTTGAGACGGATTGTCACTCCGTCTTCGGAAGAACTGACATCGGTATCTTTCACGCCCTTTCGCTTCAGTTCCTCGCGAATTTCCTCTTCCACTTTTTCCCTGTCGAGGGTCTTTGATTCCACTACCCGCGCATCAACACTGCCTTCATACTGGATCACATCCCCCGTATTAAAGGAATAGAGAAAAGAATAGTCCTCTTCGAAGGCGCAGGGCAACCCTGCCTCATTGTCGAAATAAAAGGTCTGGTAGGATGTGCCCCGCACTGCTACCGGATACATATCCGAGCGAACCGGCCTTTGTTCGGATTCGTGCTGCACCTTATAGAGAACGGCAAAGGCATCACACGTTTTTCCGTCACGTTCCCGTTCGCCGAGATATTCATACTGTACCTCAAGAGGAATCCGGAACGGTTCTTCGAGGCCGAATTCACGAAAATCCTGAACCTCCTCTCCGGGAGCGGTCCACTGGAACCCCTTCTCGATATCCTCCTGTGGAAAGGTCGGTACACTGCGAACCACCGGCATAAAGTAGCGGGGTTCGATCTCAACTTTACCCCGCTTATCCCTCCAGAGCTTTGAAGGATACTCTTCCGCCCACCGGTAGACTTGAGAACCATCGAAGGCCTTATGAGAAATCTGGAACAAACTGTTGAGCATTCCCGACCCGTCCTCCCGGGTCCGTTCGATGTTCACCGCAATTTTATACAGCATGTCGGCACTGTGGTTATACACACCATTGACAAATACCCGCTGATCGAGGGTCGAGAGTATCCGGTATTGATCCCCTTCGTTGTGCTGGAAACGGAACACTTCAGCCGAAAGCGATGCCGCACATACTCCGGCCAGCAATACTATGAACAAAAGGAACTTCTGCATTTTCCGCAGATTCACCATAAACACCTTCCTTTCCGCATATCCCTATCAAATATATCGACTTCTTTTCCGGGTTTCAGGACCATCGGCGAGTCTTTTCTTGACAATCCGGAAAGGAAACTCCTATTCTATAGTAAGAGAATCAACAAGCGTGGGACACACAGGTGACCTGGAAAAAGTTACAGCCTTTCATCAAAAAGCGAACAGAACAACTCTTTGCCCGGGCAGGGTTTCGGAAACCAGGCTCCATAGCAAAGTTTACCATGCCGTTGATATTCTCCGGAAAAGACATTTGTATAGAAACAGGAGGTGCACCGGAAACAGAACTCAGTATACTGATCCCCGTACTGTTGTCGAAAAAAGGACTTCACCCGCGGGGACGTACAATGATCATTACCCAATCCCCTCAGGCGGTACAACGGCTTTTTTCGCTCTACGAAACACTCTCTCCCGGACTTCAAAAACCCAAAAGCCTGGCAGCTCTCGGAAACAACAGCCAGGTCCGTAAAGAGCTCAAACAATTATCAGCGAAACCTCAGATAATCGTAACAACAACTGAACGGCTCATCGATCATATCCGGCGGAAAAATCTCAAAACATCCGCATACCAAACAGTTGTCATCCTCGAACCTCTTGATTCGAAGTCAAGCGGTTTTGACAAGGATATTGAGTTTATACTCTCGAAAAACCGGGGGAAACAGCAGATAGTCATATTCACGGAAGAGCTGGCCCACAGCAGCCAGGAAATTCACAACTTCATGCGCAGACCAGTCATGGTCCACAGAAACGACTGGGAAGAAAGAAATGTACAACACTTGATCTATCGCGGTTTAGCCGATCGGGCGGAATCCCTGGCCGCCGTCATCGCCTCAAGGAAGATGCAGCAAAACTGCATTCTCTGCTCCGATAAAAACAATGCTCAGCGCATCCTTCGCGCCCTTCAATCCAGTACTATACCGGTAGAAATCTACCGCACCGGAAATAGAACGGATTCCTCGTTGAATATTCTCGACAGGGAGTTCGGTTCTCTTGTTTTCCCGTTCAACCCGGACCCCGGACAGTTTCAACAGCAGTTTCAGCATATTATCTATTATGATTTCATACCCGATGCTCAGACGTATCGGGCAAATCTTTCACTGTTGGAAGGATTTTCCGAGGCGCCCATTTCCAGCGTTCTTTTTGAGGACGGCACAAACCATTCCGGTATAAAACAACTCAAGGAGAAAACAGATATGTCATTTTCAGAAGATACATTACCAAGCAACGAGGAAGCCATGAAGGGACACCTCGAAAACCTGATACAAAAGATACGGGAGGCTGACCCCGAAGACCTCCATGCCTACAAAAAATTGATAAAAAAGCATGTTCCCATTTTCCTCAGGGCCTATGTAGGTGCTTATCTCTTACGTGAAAAATACGGAGACAAAGGCTTTTCCAGCGGGAAAGACAAGCGCAAAAGAGCCCCCGAAGCGGGAAAAAAGAGCGCCCCCCCCTCCCCTTCCGGACGTTCTTCCGATTCTTCCCAGATGTCCTCTCTCTTTATGGGTGTGGGGAAAAACCGGAAAGTCTACCCAAAGGATATTACCGAACTCATAACCGGTACCGGCAAAGCGGAAGATTCCGATATCGGCGAAATCAAAATACTCGACAACTATTCCTTCGTCGAAGTCAACACGGGAAAGGCGAAGGGAGTTATCGATGCCCTCAACGGAGTAACATTCCGGGGTCGGAAACTGAATGTGAACTTCGCCAGAAAACGAAAGTCTCGTCGGTAATAAGAGAGGCATGCCCGGCGGGGGCCTGTAAGAATTCGATTATCTTTTCAGGGACTCTACCAGATCAGCCGGCTCAACCCAAAAAGGATGAGCGGGATGTTCACGGCAAGGTCAATAATCAGGAAGGCGGCCGATGCAAGCTCATTCCATTTTGCCCGTCTTGCACATGCATCGGCCAGCCCCGCCGGTTCAGTAGGAATGGCGATGCGCTCTACCATAGGATCCAAGGGGGGGGGGACATGTTCCCCGCCGATACCATGCTGTTCCGCTGTCTCCGATGGACTGTAACTCGAGCCCGGCGAAGCCTTCTCCGGCTCCCCGCGCGGGAGAAATACAACATAGTGCTGCCCCTCCTCCTGCACCAGCGTGCTTCCGCGTATCTTGACCCGCTCGCTTTGAATCAATTCTTCCAGTTCTCTCTTTTCGGCACGGGAAGCTACATACCTCCCCCCTTCCGGGAGGGGAGCAGAACAATCTCGTTCACTTTCGAGCTGGTCCTTGTGTACAGTAGAATCCTCAGAAAAATACCGGAGCGGCAACCGGAGCAGGTCCCTCTCTCGGCGAAACAATCGAGCCCGTTTCCAGAATCTCCGGTAGAGAAAGAAAAAGAGCACTCCCGGCGGTAAAAATATGACAGCCGGGAGGAGGCTGAGTACAAGGCCGATCAGCGCTTCGGACCTGAGAAAGGGAGAGCGTAGAAGAATGTAGGAAAGTATCAGCAGCAGGAAGGAACCGGCGGCAACGGAACCCGGAGTAAACTGATTCCAATATTCATTTTTTTGCCGGCCGCCCCAAATTGCTCGCCGCAGCATCGTTCGCTCATCACCCTCGTACAGTACAACCGTCAGCGGCCGCTGCCGCTCGTTCATAAAGCGGACTGTTCCCTTTTTCAGATATACTGGTCCTGCCAGAAAAATTTTTGCTCCCTGATTGAGCGTGTATACCTTTTCCCATCCAATTCGGGTAGGTGATTCTTCGGGCAAGGTCTCTGCATTCCGTTCCCGTTCATTCTCGGCCCGCTGCGATGCATACGAAGGCAGCAGATACACCGAGCCTCCCCGCATTTGTGCGGAAACCGAGGTCGCCGCCCCACGTATCCAGATCGTATCATCACCCTGGATGGCTTCGAGCGTCCCGAGAAAACGAAAGTTCCCCAGATAGCCCTCTTTTTCCGAACTCGTATATCCGTACCGAAAGAACGGCCAATGGGTCGATTCGAGCATTTGACTGCGAAACCGGCGCCAATTCTTCCGTACCAGAAAGGCTCCGATTCCCGGAATCAAAAAATAGAAACTGAAGCTAATCAGGGCAAATAACAGTAGATAGATCATATATCCGCCTTGAAGAATAAGAAAAAAAGACGTAGGGTTACAATACCATGATAGAACGACTTACAGTAGGTTCACTCAAAACCAATTCATACATCTTCTCTCATGAGAAGAAACGCTGCATCATTGTCGATCCAGGCGGAGATGCATCTCTTATCATTCAGCGCATGGAGACCATGAATCTCCAGCCGGTTGGAATTGTTTGCACGCACGGTCATCTTGACCATATCGGCGCTCTTGCGGAACTGGTCCAACATTTTCTCGATCTGGGAGTTGATCTGCCGATTGCTATCCATGAACTCGACAAAGATTACCTGGGAGAGAAAGCGTATGATACGCATTATGAAAGCTTTCGTACAATGGGTCAGCAAGGGGAAGCCATATTCGCCTCCCTTTTCACCCCGCCTCCGAATGCCGGGACCATTCTCGAGGAAGGAGACAAGGTTTTCGACTCGAATTTAAAGGTCCTGCACACCCCCGGACACACACAGGGAAGTATCAGCCTCTATGACGAAAACGAAGAGGCTTTAATTTCCGGAGATACGATCTTCTTCGAGGGTGTTGGGCGCACCGATCTTCCGGGCGGCAGTATGGAAGACTTGAAAACCAGCATACTCGAGAAGATCTTCACGCTTCCCCCCGAAACCCGGATTTACCCGGGTCACGGTCCGATTTCCTCGGTTGAACGGGAAAAACGGCACAACCCTTACTTCAACTGAGAAGCAAGGTCCCTTCTGCTGAGGCCGTATCCTTAGGCAAAAAAATCAACCAGTTCTCCGGTCGCATTGAGACCGCTCAAACCGTAGCCGTGCCGGGAAGCAACGGCGCCCTGCAGGGCGTTCCTGGTTTCCTCGAGAAGAGAATCAATATTTTGTTCAGTCACCCTGCGGGCCTGAATCGAGGATGCTTGTTCCCCATGCAGGGTGGACAGGCGGTCGATCATGCTGTCGAGGGCCTTTAGCTTCAATAGGGAAACACCGTCCTGATTGGTTCCCGATGGCACCCCGAAGACATGTTTGAAACGGGCGTAGACATTACTCTGCCGAATGGGGACGGATATTCTGTTGGATGTAGTGGTTGCCCGAACGAGATTGGCAATGGCAATATTGGAAGAGGAAGGAATTGCCTCGATCATAACCGTTTCTCCTAATTATTAAATCGGAAGAAACAGTCACGGATATTAGAGTTTCCTGATTTTTCGGTTCAATCAAATGCCGCCGGCGGTTGCTCGATACCGGCGGTTACTCTCGGTAGATGTTGACCGCCGACTGGCGGCCGAGAGCCCGTCGTCCTGGCTCGAGTGCCTCCGGCCGGGGACCACAGAATCTCTTGTGAGTTGGATTCAGCGGTTTCTGCGTTCTTCCGAACTCTTACAGGCAACGCACATGAGCGCATAGGGTATTGCTTCGAGACGTTCTTTCGGTATCTTCTTGCCGCAGGACATGCAGTACCCATATTTGCCGTTTTCGATTCTGGCCATAGCAGAATCGATGAGACGCAGGCGTTTGATCTCCGCCGAACCCAAAGCCTCCAGGGTTTTCTTGTCGATATCATCGGCAGCGATGTCGGCAAAATCCTTTGGATCGAGATCCTCAACAATCTCCTGAAAACTTTCGTTGTCCTTGATGAGATTGCTGATAATCTCCTCTTTCTGTTGGAGAAGCTTCTTTTTCATTTTATTCACGAATTGCTTGTCCACCATGCCACCTCTGATCATTATGACTCATGCGAATGCAGAATATTATACAAATGCACGAAAAAGTCAACTGGTTGACAAACCCTTAAATAATCAAATAAACTTCATTGGTATAATACGTAGGAGGGACTGTGGCCAAAGAAGAGGCAATTGAAGTTGAAGGCATCGTAAAGGAATCACTACCGAACACCATGTTTCGGGTCGAACTCAAGAACGGTCATCTCATACTGGCCCATCTTTCCGGAAAAATGAGAAAGCACTATATCCGAATTGTACCGGGCGACAAGGTGCGAGTAGCCCTTTCTCCCTATGATCTGACAAGAGGGCGCATCATCTACCGGGAACGCTAACGTATCCGAACCCAGACAACCCCGCTCCCGCCCTCGCGCGCCGGGGGATGTCCAAATGCTCCGGCAGTAGGATGCTGTTCGAGCAGACGACGAACGAGCTTACGCAGCACACCACCTTCCCCATGAACATCCTCAGCATGGCTGCCCTTTCCATGAATGATGAATACCTTAACCAGCCCTCTTTTCCTGGACTCCACCAAAAAATTTTCCACTGCCCTTGTGGCTTCTTCCGATGTATAGCCGTGAAGATCGAGAATTGCCTGAGGCCGCATCCGTTTGAAATTCTGCGGCGAAAAAGCCCGTTCCTTTCGGACTGAATCGTCCGAATCCTTCTCCTTTAGTGTTTTATCATCGGGTAAATACCGGTCATAGTGGGCGGCAAAATCATTCATGAACATCACCTATCAGGTAAACGTAATCAGAATGGACCCACCCCTTCATTGCGAATCCCGTCTCTACCAGGAGGTAATCACCAGAACTGCCGAGGACCGATACAGCAGTTCCCCCTCTCAGGTTGAGCCAAGGCGCCGCTTCATAACTCGGGATCTTTTTCATACCTGTTCCTCCATCGATCGCCACCGCTACCGGCCGGCGGCAGTCACCGGCGGCCATAGTAAACATAATTCCTGAAACAGCAGACAGGATAATCACAAACACAAGAACGATAACCATTGTGCCGGTTCTGCGAATGAGGGTCCACACCCCCACTACCAGCAAAATATTTACCAGAACAAGGAATATGGTATAGACAAGATCCGGATGAAATTGACAGACAGGACTGACCTGCCGGTCCAGATTTTGTTCGTCTTCAATCCAGTTGAGTAGGCCGGAGACCCGTTCATTGTGAGGATTCATGCGCAAAGCCTTTCTGAGGTAAAACAGGGCCTCGCCATGACGACCGGTTTGTTCCAATCCGAGTGAAAGGTTGTATTCGACCGGCAGATTTCCGGGCTTTATCTCAAGAAGATCGGCAAAATTCGTTGCAGCCTCTGCATATTCCCCCTCTTCGTAAGCAGCAACTCCCTGCCGGAATAACTCAAGCTGTTCCTCCGGTACCTGCTCCATTGACGCCGCTGATACCAGAAAAACCAACGTGCCAAATAGAAATATACTTGGTTTAAACCGCCTGAGAAAAACATACACCAGGAGCACCGCAACACCAGGGATAAGCCACAAAAGAGAAAGGGGTTGAGAAAAATGCTGATGATATCGGAAACTTCGATACTCTTCCTCCCCCATGAGCTGGAAAGGTATCTCTTTCTCTTCTTCGGACTGAGGCTGTGCTGCCTGCCGAGCTGTTACCTCGATTTCTTCTCTACCGCCCGGAATACGTTCAACATTCCCCGTTTCCGGGTTCAGAAAAACAAAATCCGAGACCCGTATCACCATACGTTTACTGCCGGCTTCAGGACGTATCCGATAGCTTCGTTCCCGGTATCCCTGATAGCCGTTGACAGTCGGCTTTATCTGCCGGTTTTCCGAGCTGTCTACAATCGCTCCCCCCGATAGTTCGGGATCGACCATGCTGAAAGCCCGAAAATTCCCTGTGCCGCTGATATGGAGAACAAGGTCTACCACCTCGGTTTCCGGCTGATGCTCGATGCGGTACTGAAAATCAAAATCTCCTACAGCAGAACCTGCTTTTACCGAATCCGGCAGGCTTTTCACCTCTACAGATTGCCTTTGGGCATACCTTCTTACCCCTTCGATACGCACGGAAGCCGAGGGAAGAACGAGGCTCCCTGCCCGTTCCGGCGTGATCATGTACTCTGCCGCAGGATACCGGTATCCGTTGTCCCCCGTCCGTATCCGATAGACCCCCGAGACTTCCTCGCTGAGCGTTCCCGGAATATCGGGTACACGGACCTCACCGGGGATAACAATCTCCGGAAGCTCTTCAGCTTCGAGGGCGACGGCAACCGTTTCTCCTTCATAAAGAGGCCTGTCCGGCACCCGCCAGGAAAGGCTGAAATCGAAGCGGCGCTTTTCCTCCGGGGGAGGAAGAACTCGCACCTCCACAGCACCGGTCCGGAAACTCTTGCCGTCGAGCCGGACGATAAAGCTGCCTATGGCGATCCTTCCTGAACGCTCAGCCCGAAACGTGTAATTAATACTTACAATCTGCCGAGTAGTCTCTCTCCGGCGTTCGGTAATAGGCTGAATGTACGGTCCGCGCAAAAGGGTCAGAGCCGAGGAAAGGGGCGGTTCTATCACATTCACCTTTGCCGGATCCGGAAAATCCGCGCGGATACTAACCTCGAACTGCTCCCCCTTACGAACAGTCTCCGGATCAACAACAACCGTAGGATCTTCCGAAGCTGCAGCTGGAAAGGCAGCTGCAAACAACAGCAGAGCCCCACACAGCAACGATACAGAAAAGAGAAAATCATTTTTTGTTTTCGAGAATCGCCTCACCAGTCTTTTTCCTGTGATTCTTCCTGTTCCTTTCCAGGTACCCAATAGTTTCCCCGTTCCTGGCGGATATATTCGAGCACGCGCTGGGAAGCACTATCGAGAGACTGCTTTTCGGTATCCGGCTGGTAACTGCTGCTTTGAATGTTCTGTTGCGCCTGAATCTTCTGCAAACTCAACTCCAGATTCCGTTTTGCCGGAATACTAGCAGGATCAATTCTCAATGCCTGTTTAAACTCCTCGAAGGCATCTTCATATCGTCCCAACTCATAGTAGAGAATCCCCCGGTTATATGCCACGGCATAATTGATCGTTTCGTTTCCGGACTCTTCAGCCTCGGACCACATGGAGAGAGCCGAATCTTCTTCCCCGAGAGCCCGATAAACATTTCCGAGATTGTATCGGATATAGTTGGTATGTTCATCAAACTCCATTGCTTCGAGGTAATTGACGGTGGCCTGTTCATACTCCCCGCGCTGGTACGCATAATTTCCCATCAGGACAGAAAACACAGGGGACCCCAGCTCACAGGAGCCGAAAAAAAGGGGAACAAACGTCAACAGAAAGATCAGAGGGATTTGCTTGTTGAATACAGATCTGCCTTTCATCCCGAAACCACTCACAGCATATCCCTCCACCTGAAAATTCTGATAATCATATATATCATGAACATACCCAGACCGATAACCAAAAAAAACCGATAGCGGTTAACATCCTCTATGCGGATTCCTTCCCGGATATTCCGTTCGACTTTACTGCGCAAACCCTCCTCTACTTGTTCTATCAGGCCGGGCTTGTCGACTGAATAGTAGCTCCCGCCGGTCATTTCGGCCACCCTCGAAAGAGCCTGCTCATCGAGCCTGCTTATGACAGGATTTCCTGCTTCATCAAGGACAAAGCGTCCGTCGGAAAGAGGAATCCTTGCACCGCTCTTCGTTCCGGTACCAACGGCAATCACCTTCGCCCCAGCCTCTTGAACGGCTCCGGCAGCAGCGGCCAAATCCCCCGAGAGGCTCTCTCCATCGGAAAAGAGCACGACCGTACGGAACCGCAGATCCTTTGAAACAAAAGCATCACAGGCCTCTCGGAGTCCCGCCTCTAAGTTGGTACCGGGAGCAGTAAGCAGGGCCGGCGCAAGTAAATCCAGAAAACCCAGCAAAGCCTCTGAATTCTCGCCGGCGGGAACCAGGGTAACCGCCTCACCCTTGAAAGCCACGAGCGCATATCGGCTTCCTGGAAAGGTATCTATAAGCCGTCGAATCAGCTCCCCACTCCGTTCGAGCCGTGAAGGTGAGATATCTTCGGCAAGCATACTTCGGGAAATATCCACTGCGAAAATGAGTTCATAACCCCGCCTGTTTTCCGGGACCGAACGCTTCCCCCACTGAACGCCGGCAAGGGCTAAACTCATCGCGGCAATGAACAGCGTTAAAACCAGCAGCCGGAAAAACCACTTGACCAGGAAAACAGCCTGTACCGTCCTGCTGCGCTCTTTCCCCGCCAGCAGAGAGAGATCTCGAAGCCCGCGGCGATAGTTCAGAAAAAAGATCAGTACAACCGGCAAAATCAACAGGAGGAGATAAAGTGCCCGGGGATATTGCAGAGTCATAGCGCCTCCCTGAGGAAGAGCTTTCTGATCAACATCGACCCGAGAACAAGAAGGAAGCCTGCAAAAATGAAATGCCGGTGAATTGTATTCTTTATAACATTGATCCTCATACGCTTCTCCGTCGATTCGATAGAATCAATGGAGTTAAAAACCATCTGCAGAGTGGCCGGTCCGGCAGCAGCAAAATAGGCTCCCCCTGTTTCTTCCGCCAGCTTTTGAAGCAGCTCTTCGTCGAACTCGCTGTGATAGGTGCCGCGGTAGACCCCGCCGGTTTCAGGATCCGTAAACTCGAGAGGCACATCGCCCGGCGTACCAATGCCGATCGTATAGATCCGGATACCCAGCTGTTCGGCAATGCGAACGGCTGTGTCCGGACTTATCTCCCCTGCGTTCTGCTCTCCATCGGTGAGAAGAATGATGTTCTTGGCGTCGGCGCTGCTGTTTCTGAGATGAAGAGCGGCAAGAGCAAGCCCCTTTCCGATAGCCGTCCCGTCTCCAAGACTCATGATCTGCAGGGATTCCAGTCTCTGCTTTACCACCTCGTAATCGAGGGTAGGAGGAACCCGCAAAGCGGCTTCTTTGCTGAAACTCACTAAGCCAATAGGATCGTTTTCCCTGCTGTCAATAAAGCTCTGTATAACCGCTACCGCTGATTGAAAACGGTTTTCCGGAGGAAAATCCCTGGCCGACATACTCGGAGATTCATCGAGAACGATCATAAAATCGATGCCTCTGCTCAGATAGCTTCGCTCCCTGCTGCTGAGAGCCGGACCGGAGAGGGCAACAATCAGCAGGGCAAGTCCTGTCCACATACAAAACGCGGAGGCAAAAAGGACAATTTTCACCCCCCGCTGGGCAGGTTTAAACCCCTCTCCGCCCCAGAGGCGAAAAGGGAAAACGAGAACACCCCCGCGATGAGGCCAGAAGTGGCGGAAATAAATCAGAACCGGCAACAGAAAAAGGAGCAACAGGAAACCAGGATAATCAAAGGTGAGCATGGCCCCGCTCCTGTTCTTCAACCTCACGGCTTATTCGCAAAGCCAATTCGAGATCCTGTAATTTTCTTTCGGTATCAGCCGATTTTCCGCCGAATTTTACCAGGTCACTAAAGCGGAACATTTGCAGAAAATCTTCCAGTTTATCGAGATTTCCGCTCCTGCCGGCCATAAGGGAAGCAAGTTCCATAGTCGTGGCACTCGAATAGTTATCACCGAGCCGACGGGTAAGATAATTCCGCAGTTCCGCCGTAAGGAGAATATAAAACTCACGCGCATCCAGGTCTTCGGTTTGCTGTCTGAGCCGTTTCAGATTCTTACTCAGACGTCTATACGGCCGGTTTTCTCGATAGCGATGAAAGAGAGCCAGTATCCTGCGGCGGGAAAAACGAAAAAGAAAAAGCAGCACAAAGGGAAGAAAAATAATCGCCGCCAATATTCCCCCCATCAGCAGGCGGGTTCGGGGAAGGAAAAACTGGCCTTCCGGTTCCGAAAGGGAAGCCCCCTCATCGGTCAGGATAGCACTCGTATGGATACGCAGATCACGAAGAACGATTTCTCCGAAATCGAGCGGGGGCAGGGTGCAGGTTCCTGTCTGAAAAGGGATGAAGGATATCCGAATCTCTCTGCCTTCATCCGACGGCAAAATCCGTATACTCTCGATGGATATGTTACACGCCACCGGAAAGCTCGGCGGCGTCTTCAATTCCGCTCCCTCAGGCACCTCCACCAACAGCCTGAGCTCCACCGGATCACCCACATAGTACCGTGCAGGAACAAAAACAGATCTGATCACCCTGCCCGACCCCTCCTGAGCAGTGATCACAGCCGGAAAACAAGTGAAAAAGAGGAAGGCCGCCAGCATCATTACTAGGTTCTTGTGAAACTTCAGGCCCATGCCCGCTTCTTCCTCCTTCGGAAAAAGCGTATCAGTTTTTGGGCAGGATCTTCTTCCGTCCCTACTTCCACGTATTCGATTCTTCTGCGGTTGCATTCAGCAGTCCACCGCATACGCTCTACATTCCAGAATTCGTGATACTTCTGCCGGAACCTCGGGTTGAAACCGGCTCCGTAGATCTGATCTCCAGTTTCCGGATCTTCCAGTCGAATCAGCCCCCCCTTCGGAAACTGATAATCCAGCGGATCGTATACCCGAACAGCAACAACATCATGCTTTTTCGAAAGTACGGACAGGTCTCGCCAGTACCCTGCGCTGCGAAAATCCGAAATAACTATACAGATACCCCGCCTGTTCATGTACTCGTGGGTTGTGCGAATGGCAAGCCCTAAATCCGAGCCTTTTCCCTTCGGATCGGCCGAAAGAATATCCTGCACGAGCCGGAGCGAGTGCGTTTTCCCCTTGTTCGGAGGCACCCAGTTCTCGATCCTGTCGGTAAAAAGCAGGCCTCCTACCCGGTCGTTGTTTGCCGTAGCTGCAAAGGCAAGCATAGCCGCAATCTGCGCCACCACATCACGCTTGGTTGTATCAGCCGAAGCCGTCATGAGCGAAGCAGAAAGATCGACAACGAGCATCAGCACCAACTCCCGTTCTTCCCGGAAAACCTTAGTGAAGGGTGAACCCATACGAGAGCTCACATTCCAGTCGATCCGTCTTGCGTCGTCTCCCTCCACATACTCCCGCACCTCGTCGAAATCGATGCCGGGGCCCTTGAAAACCGAATGATAATCCCCGGATAACAGGCTTTCCACCAGTTGCTCGCTGACGAGTCTGATGTGTTTTACTTTCGCAGCTAGTTCGGATAGATCCATGATCAGGGTACCGGTACTGTCTGCAGAAGCTGGCTTACCACATCTGCGCCGGTGAGCTCTTCGGATTCGGCTTCATAGGACAAGACAATCCGGTGTGCGAGTACATTGACGGCCACCTCCTTAACATCCTCGGGAATCACGAAGGTCCGCCCTTCGAACAGTGCCTTTACCTTGGCGCAACGGTAAAGATAGATACTAGCCCGTGGAGAAGCCCCGTATTCTATATAGCGGGAAATAGGAAACTTTTTTCGGTCTTTGAAGCGAGAAGCGGTGGAGATAGAGACAATATATTCCTCGATTCTCTGGTCGATCTTGATACGGGAAGCCGCCTTCTTCATTTCCTCGAGGGCATATGGATTCAGAATAGAACTGACGCCGATCGGACGGGGCGAACCCACCCGACGGATAATCTCGAGTTCCTCATCCATGCTCGGATAATCGATAACCACCTTCAAGAGGAACCGGTCGAGTTCGGCCTCAGGCAAGGGATAGGTTCCCTCCTGCTCAATTGGGTTTTGGGTAGCCATGACAAAAAACGGCTTGGGCAGCACAAAGGTATTTTCACTGATGGTGATCTGCCTTTCCTCCATAGCTTCGAGCAGAGCAGATTGAACCTTGGCCGGTGAGCGGTTTATCTCATCCGCCAAAACAAGGTTTGAAAAAACAGGTCCTTTGCGAGGAATAAATTCTCCTGTTTGCTGTCGGTACACCATGGTCCCGATGAGGTCCGCCGGCAAGAGATCCGGAGTAAACTGGATACGTTTGAAACTTACATCCAGAACCTCGGCAATAGTCTTCACCGCCAGAGTCTTTGCAAGACCCGGAACCCCTTCGATCAGGACATGACCATCAGCAAGCAGCCCCATCAAGAGACCATCAATCATTTTCTTTTGGCCGACAATCCGCTTTGCTATTTCATCCCGCGTATTCTGCAGCTGAGACTGGGCCTCTCCGACCTGTGTCTCCATATCTCTGGTGTCCATCTCTACTCCTTACGCTTTTCTGCAGCCGCCTGGGGCGCTTGCTCAGGTACGATACTCAGCATTTTCTCGTACATACTCATAAGAGAGATCACTCCCGATTACCCGTTCACAGGCATTTCCTGCTTTAAAATCCAGGATGATCTCAACCTTTTCCTCATGTTCCGGATAGCCGGTCTGAGACGGATCAAAGCCCATCATCTCCAAATACTTAGAAAGCCGGGCCTCTTTCTCCTGATCGAGCTCGAAAATCCCGCCGGAGAAGACCGTCTCTCCTCCAATGATAAGCTCCGCTTCTCTGCCGAAAAGTCCGGCGGCTCCAGCCTGAGAACCAGCACCATCGATACCGGCTCCAATTTCTCCCGAATTTTTCGCCATGCTCCTGCTGCCGAGATAATCACCGGCAGCCATGAGAATCCGGCCGACATTCGGATCATTGCCGTAAACCGCGGTTTTGACCAACAAGGAATTCACTATCGCCTTGGCTGCTCCGAGAGCCGTTGCATTGTCCGCAGCTCCGCGAACCTGCACTTCCATAAGATGGCCTGTTCCTTCACCGTTTCGAACTAAGTCTTCGGCCAGCTCTTTGCAGAGTCCGGTCAAAGCTGAAGTAAACTCCTCTTCCTCCCCCTTTTTCTTCCCTCTCGCCATCGCAACCCGGCGGGAACTGAACAAAAGGGCCATGTCGCTGGTGCTCTGATCACCATCGATACTGATCCTGTTAAAACTCTGCTCTACTGCAGTGGACAAGGCCCGCTGCAGCACCTCTCGAGGTAAATCGATGTCAGTCATAAGAAAAGAGAGCATAGTACCCATGTCGGGTTCTATCATTCCCGCACCCTTCGCCACAGCCACAATTCGACCTTCTCCGAGCTGAGTCGAACGGACCTTCGGGAAGCGGTCGGTGGTCATAATTCTCCTTGCCAGATCGACGGCATTTCCTTGATGAAGTCCTGCAATCAGTTCATTGAAACTGCGCTCCATATCATCCACCGGAAGCTTCCACCCGATAACGCCTGTGGAAGCCGAAAAAAGAGAGCCCCCTCCAACAAGACGCGCAGCATCTTCGGTGAGACGGCGAGCGTCATCGAGCCCCCCGGGCGCACCGACATTTGCGATTTTGTTGTTGATAAGCACACCCCGTATGCCATTTAAAGAGGCTTGTGTCCCATTGAACCTTCGGCGGTCAAATGCTTCAATGAGTTCCCGGTTCATCTGAACCGGTGCCCCTGTGAAAGCATTCTTCGTAAAAACTCCGGCAAAGGCATCAGTTGGACGGTCGAGGGAAATCAAGGATAAATCCATTGGATAGGTTTTCTTTCCCGGGAGTTCAGCAGGAGAGAAATGAAAGCGGAGTCCTGACGTTTTGAACCCTTGTGGAAGGGAAGCACGAGATTGCAAGTCGCTGATATAATCGGATTCAGAGGTGTACCGGTTCATGTTCTTGTTTGTACTATGAATGCAGGGGGTGGTTCAAGTAAACTACTGCCCCCGATCGTGGAGATAAAATCAAACCGGGACCTTTTCGGGTAAGAAGAAATAAACCCACCCTCCGAGGAGGTCTCCATGAAGCCCCAACCACCGTTTTGTCCCAATAGGTACTGTTCCTGCCACTGGCTCGATCGTTCCCCTGAATTAGCCGAAGGAACCTGGTTTGTCAAAGACGGAACCTACTCCCCCGATTCCGTCGGACGCACCCAGCGTTACCGCTGCAGAAGCTGCGGAACCCGCTTTTCCGATCAGACCTTTCGTCTCGATTTTGCGGTCAAACTGCCTCTCGATTATCCAACCCTTTTCAACCACCAGATCTCCGGCTCGGGAATCCGTGACCTGGCCCGCATTCAAGGGGTAACCGACAAGGTCATACTCAATCGCATCAGCCGGCTGGCCCGTCAGTCGATTGCTCTGCACGCCCGGATGCGAGCCTATCTGACCCTCGATGAAGACCTGGTGGCAGACGGGTTTGAAAGCTTTACCTGGTCCCAATACTTTCCGAACAATATCCATATGTTGGTGGGCAAGCAGTCCCAGTACCTCTATGGGGCCGATTACGCGAATCTGCGGCGAAAAGGGCGGATGAGAGAACGACAAAAGCGTCGTCGGGCCGAACTCGAGAAGAGGTTTTTGCCTCTCCCGGGTGAGGTTCTCCGGTCTTTTACCCGGCTGCTGGGACAGCTGCGCCGGTATGCTGAGAAGATGACCCGTTCTCAGCTGTGCCTGTATACCGACGAGAAACAGGAATACCGCCGGGCACTGGGGGCGGATTCGGTTGAACTGCCGGAGGGGGGAAGGCTCATCCATATTCGCCGATCCTCGAAGGTGGCGAGGACCCGGCACAATGATCTGTTTGCCGTGAATTACTATGACCGGGAGTTGAGAAAGGACCAGGCGAACCACGTCAGGGAGAGCGTTCAGTTCTCCCGGGAGGTGAACAACTGCATGGAACGGTTGTGGGTCTATAGTGCCTGGCACAACTACCGAAAACCCTACCGGATCGGGGGAAGGGGTGGAAAGGAGAGAACGCATGCACAGGTGGCGGGGGTGAAGAAAAAGCAGGTCGAGGGGCTGTGGGAGGGGTTTTTTTACCGGCGGGCCTTTTACAGTCACCTGGTATTGACCGAATCAGAGCAGCTT
Organism: Spirochaetales bacterium; assembly: GCA_021736255.1. Lineage (GTDB taxonomy): Bacteria > Spirochaetota > Spirochaetia > JAIPGG01 > JAIPGG01 > JAIPGG01. The sequence goes on from JAIPGG010000024.1 coordinate 29,428, forward strand.
GCCTGGTTTCGGGCGTTTCGCTCTCCGATGCAAGAGAGCAGACCACCGACGCTGCAGTATATTGCCGCCTAATGGAAATGAGGCAAAAGAGGGAGTGTCGGACGAAAAACCGGTGGAAAGTGGGAGGTCTGGAACGGTGAAAAGCTTGGATTTGC
>JAIPGG010000002.1 GCA_021736255.1 Spirochaetales bacterium
GGGGAGAGTTTTCTTACCGTACTTCCTTGCACTTTTTTGGGGCATGCACTCATCAGCGGTTTCCGGGGTTTTGCAGATTTTGGACGGCGTCATCGAATCGACGGTATGATCTATGCAGGGGTAATCGTTTTCGTCGTTATCTTCGGGCTCGTTGTCAAAGCGGATTTCAGCGAAACACCCCGGTTGCGGGCGGCTATGATCCAGCAGAATGTGGATCCCTGGAAGGGCGGGATCGAAGCCTATGAAAGAAACCTGGAAATACTCATTCGGCAGAGCGATCGAGCCCTCGAAGAGGATCCGGAGATAGTAATCTGGTCGGAGACCTCCTTTGTTCCCGGAATCGACTGGCACAGGAGGTACAGAACAAACCGGCGCTCTTACCAGCTGGTCAAACGTCTGACCGATTATCTGGATACCAAAGATGTTCCTTTCGTCATCGGAAATGATGACGGGCGGCTTGAAGTTGACGAACTGACGGGTGAGCGCGGGCGTGTAGATTATAATGCTACCATTCTTTACGATGAAGGAGAGATACAGGAAATCTACCGGAAGGTTCATCTGGTGCCTTTTACCGAATATTTTCCGTATCGTGGAATTCTTACCGGGATTTATCACTGGCTCAAGAATGCCGATACCCATTTCTGGAAAGAAGGGGATGAATATACGGTTTTCGAGGCTGCCGGAGTGCAATTCTCTACGCCCATCTGTTTCGAGGATACCTTCGGTTATATTTCCCGTAACTTTGTCAGGAATGGTGCGGACTTAATTGTGAATATGACCAATGATTCCTGGTCTTTTTCCGTGGCGGCCGAGATGCAGCATATGGCTATGTCGGTTATGCGAGCTGTGGAAAACCGCCGAAGTGTCGTCCGGAGTACGAACGGAGGTATTACCTGTACGATAGATGCCAACGGAAAAATCAGGACCACCTTAGAGCCCTTTATCGAGGGGTATCTGGTGGATGAGGTTCCTGTTTACACAGAAGATGACACCATTTATACCCGGTGGGGTGAATGGTTTGGTTTGCTTATGCTTTTCGGTGGGCTCGGCTTGCTCGTTCTCGGGGCAGTTTTGAGATTGACGAAGAGAAATAATTGACAACCCGCGCTTTTTCCGGGACAATAGAGATGCGTTGTTTTTCTATCAACCGCATGGGTAGGATATGAAACAGAAAATACTAATTGTCGATGACGAGCCAATAAATCTTGATTTTTTTGATGTAATGCTTTCCAAACTCGGATTCATCGTGGAAAAGGCCGAGGATGGCGAGCAGGCACTCGAACGGGTGAAAGAAGTCGAACCGGACCTGATCCTTCTGGATAATATCATGCCGAAACTCTCCGGTTGGGAAGTCACTAAAATTCTCAAGAACCACGAGGATTATAGTGATTATCATTCGATTCCTATAATCATGTTTTCTGCAATGAACGATGTAAAAGACAAAATTCAAGGTTTCGAGCTCGGTGTGGAGGATTATATAACCAAGCCGTTCAACTTTTCCGAGGTTCTTGCCCGTATCAGGGCGGTGCTGCGGCACTATGAGCTTTCAAAACAGGTGGTTGAGAAAGAGCGGTACCTCGCTGCTGTTGAATCCCTCAATCAATCCCTGATCTATTTCACTACCCACTTGCGGGAACCGGTGCTTGAGCTTCTGAAGAAGGCACAGCAGATGGACGAGGCCCCGAAGGAAGAGGTGAAGAGCTTTATTGAGGAAGTCCGGAGCGAATCGGAAAAGACCATAGCGGCACTCGACGGACTGGAAGAAGAGATCCGTGAATTGAAAGGGGCCGAGTTCGATTCATCCAAGGCTGCAGATCGGCTCAAAGACTTGGAGAAAAAGTTCGACAAACATATAAAGAACATGAAGGATCGGGAAACCAGCCTGAATGGAGTAGAGAATTGATTTCCGAAACCAAGAAACAGGTTCTTGATCTCTTTGCGAAAGGGCGAAAAGCATACAAGTTGATGGATTTTCCCGAGGCTTTGAGATATTTCGAGCAGGCTCTCGAGGTTGACCCCAGCGATGGCCCTTCTCAGGTCTACAAGGAACGCTGCCAGGAATTTATCAAGGATCCCCCGCCAGAGGATTGGGACGGGGTTTATGTAATGAAGACGAAATAAATCAACGAACGAGAGTCCATGGCTGGAAAAACCAAACAGAGAAAACTGCGCGACTATAATGTCCAAACTGTTTTCGATAATGAAACCAAATTCAACGGTGCGCTAAAATTCCAGAATTCCCTTGCTATCGAAGGCAGCTTTACCGGTACGATAGAGGCAAAGGGCCTTTTGTATATCGCAGAGGGTGCTGTCGTCAAAGCGGATGTGAAGGCTGCTTCTGTTGTCGTAGAAGGGGTGCTCCACGGTGATATCCAGGCCGAAGACAGGGTAGAAATGCTTTCCAAGGGACGGGTGTTCGGAAATGTAACAGCCAACCATCTCAAGATCGAGGATGGTGTGCTCTTCGAGGGCGGGTGTGAAATGCTCCGCAGTCCGGAATCGGTGAATATTTTTTCCGCACCTCTTCAGCAGCTCAAGCAGACACTCATGGAGGCATAGCTTCCGGTGAACAACCAGATACAGGCTTCGTTTCTCGGTATCGGTAACGAGATTACCGCCGGGACTATACAGGACAAGCATGGGCAGTTTGTGGGAAAGGGGCTCGACGGATTGGGTATCCGGATGGAGCGGATCCTGCTTGTTCCGGATGATGCGGAGCTGCTCCACAGGGAATTTCAACACCTGTTGTCTTCGGATATTTTGATAACATCCGGGGGTCTAGGACCTACCTCGGATGATTTGACCCGGGAATTTATTGCTGAGGCTGCCGGGGTGGAGTTGGAGTTTTACCCGGAGATTTGGGAAAAGCTGCTGAATCGTTTCCCCGGACGAAAGATCTCTGACACCAACCGTAAACAGGCATTTATTCCCGCAGGTTTTACTATAATGCCGAATGCAAATGGAACCGCGCCCGGTTTTTGGGGATGGGCTGGAGATACCCTGATTGCAGCCCTGCCGGGTCCTACCGGAGAACTGCGTCCGATGTTCGAGGATCAGCTGATGCAGGTCCTCCGCAGGGAGTTTCCCCTTGAAATTGCAGAGGTTTCGGAGTTCAGCCTCTTTCAAGTTTCCGAATCCGCACTCGAGGAAAGCCTGTTGGATGCCTCGAAAAAAACGGATGTCTATTGGAGCACCCGGGCGCATGTGGGTTCGATTATGCTGCAGCTTAGGGGCCCTGAGCAGGAGCGGGAAAGGGTCTTCCGGACCCTTTTGTCGGAGTATGGTCCTCTTCGAATACGCCCGGGCGAGGTCGATCCTGCCCAGGAAATTGTCAAATTACTCAACGAGAGGGGAGAGCGTCTGGTTCTAGCGGAATCATGTACAGGTGGCCTGGTTGCCGCTGCTATTACCGAGATACCCGGAAGCAGTGAAGTTTTCTGGGGCGCAGTGGTAAGCTATGATAATGATGCGAAGAACAAGCTCCTTGGTGTCGGGGAGGATATTCTCGGAAAATATGGTGCGGTTTCCGCCGAAACTGTCGAGGCAATGGCTTGCCGGGCTCTGGAACTCGGCGATAGCGATTATGCAGCAGCTGTTTCGGGTATTGCCGGTCCTTCGGGTGGAAGTGAAGAAAAACCGGTTGGTACTGTCTGGATCGGATTGGCCTCCCGAAAAGGGGCTCGGTTCAGCGACCATATCATGATGCCTGGAAACCGTACGGGAATACGGAGACGAACGGTTGTTGCCGTTCTATTGCGCATAGAACAGTTGATCTTGGGGGTAGATGCTTGACAGTATTATCTCCTGTGCCTATAGTACAGGTTAGTTACTGAATAGTCTTACCTCAAATGGTTACTGCTCTTGAAACGGAAAAAAACCACGATACCTAAATCACCATTATAAAGATTGCTGACTGAGCTCTGTCCAGGGCAATCACACAGTATATGCTGCATTTGTGTAGGCTAACAGAAAAAGGAGAGACCCATGGCTGAAGCCGCTCAGAATGAGCTGGAACTCGGAGATTCTCAGGAGAACGCGGCGGCGAATGAAGGCACCGGTTCGGCAAAGGAACAGGAACCTGCCTCAGGCGCTGCGACAACTCCGGATGATCAAAATGGTACAGCACCGAAAAAGCGGGCGAAAAAGAAGAAGATCCGTGTAGAACTGGTCAAGGAAAAAGAAGAATCAGACAAAGAAGGGGAAAACGATTCAAAGTCCGCCGGTTCCGAAACAGATCAGGAACCGAAGAATTCCCAGGAAACAAATAATTCGGAATCCTCAAACAGTACGGAATCCCCGGCTGGTACAAATGATCAAAGCGATAGTGAAGCTGCGAACAATCAGAACAATCAGAACAACCGTGACCCGCAATCCGGGGAAGAAAAAAATGATTCCCGTAACGGCGGGGGGGATCAGGGGAAAATTCGCAAAATACGGCGAACATCGAAATCACAGAATTCCCAAAAACCACAAAATTCCCAGAAGTCGTCGAACTCTTCAAAAGACAAGAACAAATCCGGCCCGAATCCCCAGAACGGAAGTCAATTTACCCAGACCCTGCCAAAGGAAGACAGCCGCAGGCTCGATATAAATGAACTCATATCAATGGATATGAAAAAGCTCCGAAACAAATCACTCGACATCGGCGTTCCCAGCGACGATGTAATGTCGAAGAAAAAGCAGGAGCTTATTTTCGCTACCTTGAAGAAACATACCCAGAACGGCGGGCAGATTTTTGCCTATGGCTCGCTGGAAATTCTTCCCGACGGGTATGGGTTTCTCCGTTCACCACAGAACAGCTATCTTCCGGGTCCCGACGATATTTATATATCACCTTCACAAATCAGGCTGTTCAATCTAAAAACCGGGGACACAGTCTCCGGCCAGATCCGTCCTCCGAAAGAAAGCGAACGCTTTTTCGCTATGCTGAGGGTGGAACAGGTCAATTTCGATGATCCCTCAATTGCCCAGAACAGAATACCCTTTGACAACCTTACACCCCTTTATCCTGAAGAGCGGATAAATATGGAAACAGCCTCGGAAGAGGTCTCTACCCGGATGATCAATCTTTTTTGTCCTATCGGAAAAGGCCAGCGGGGGTTGATTGTATCACCGCCCCGGACGGGAAAAACCATTTTACTGCAAAAGATAGCCAATGCCATTACCGGGAATCATCCGGAGGTCTTTCTGATTGTTCTTCTTATCGATGAGCGGCCGGAAGAGGTGACCGACATGCAGCGGAATGTCGACGGAGAGGTTGTTGCTTCCACCTTTGATGAACAGGCCAACCGCCATGTTCAGGTAACAGAGATGGTTCTCGAAAAGGCTCGCCGCATGGTTGAGCACAAAAGGGATGTGGTGATTCTGCTCGATTCGATAACCAGGCTGGCCCGGGCATATAATCAGACGGTGCCTACTTCCGGAAAAATTCTTTCGGGAGGTGTGGATTCCAACGCCCTTCATAAACCGAAACGGTTTTTCGGTGCTGCGAGAAATATCGAAGAAGGCGGGAGCCTTACCATTGTTGCTACGGCGCTTATTGATACCGGCAGCCGGATGGATGAGGTGATTTTCGAAGAATTCAAGGGAACCGGCAACATGGAGATCAATCTGGATCGCAGGCTTGCTGATCGGCGGCTGTTCCCGGCAATCAACATCAAGAAATCCGGGACCCGCAAGGAAGAGCTCCTTCTCACTGAAGAGGAACTGAACAAGATGTGGGTTCTGCGCAAGGTGATCAATCCGATGGACGATATCGAGATTATTGAGCTCCTCATTGACAGAATGAAGAAAAGCAAGAATAATGTGGCGTTACTTAGATCGATGAATACATCCGGGGTTTCCGAATAGAGCCGGAGAGGAGGATACGTTTATGAAAAAGGGCATACATCCTGAATACACCGATACAACTATTACCTGTGCCTGCGGTAACGTGATCGAGACTCGATCGACCGCCCAGGATATGAATGTAGAAATTTGTTCGAAGTGTCATCCCTTCTATACTGGAAAGCAGAAACTGGTCGATACCGCAGGTCGGGTCGAGCGCTTCAAGAAAAAATACGGCATTTCCAGCTGATTTTTTGGGTAATGGATCGTCCTGCCTGGAAACCGGCAGGGACGGTTCAACGGCCGCCCGATTTAGAGGCTGCCGCTATATCTTCGATAGACAATCCACACGGCAATAAGCCCAATAAAACTCCAGGGAAGCCAATCTCCGTATACAATGTACACGGTAGGCTTTAAAGGCCTGTATACCGGTACGTTGCTGCGCAGGTACGAGGCTTCGAACATCGGTAATTCTTCGATCAATCTGCCGTGTGCGTCGACTACGGAGGTCAGACCTCCGTTTGTTGCGCGGACGAGGGTGTGCCTGCTCTCTATCGTACGATATCTGGACACAACAAAATGTTGACTCTGAGAGAACTCGAGTCCGGCCCAGGCATCGTTGGTCAAGTTGATGAGTAGATCGGCGCCCTGCAGAATAAAATGCCGGTTGAGGCGGGGAAAGGCGTCTTCGAAACAGATGGGAGTGGAAAAACGGAGGGTTTCGGGGGTTCGGCTTCTTGTTTTGATCTCAAAAACCGTGGACTCTTGCCCCATTGACCAGATAGCGTGGAGGCCGATCACTTCCTGGAAGAGTCTGCGCACCGGTTCGAATTCCCAGAAGGGAACGCTTTCGGCAAAGGGAACAGGATGTTGCTTGCCGTATTCATTCAGCACCGAACCGTCCCGTCCGATCAGTACCGTGCCGTTCATAACCCCGGGACCGCCATCGGAGTTCTCCGAGAGAACGGGGGCACCTACCAGAAGCGGCGTCTTTAGTTCCGATATGAACTCGGTGAACGGCCGTTCGGAAGGGGTTTGACGGTAAAAATCGCCGGCGGGGGAGTAGGGACGTCGAAGGGTTGTTTCGCTCCACACCAGAAGGTCCGGCAGCTCGCCGGCGGCTGTCTCCGAATTGTTTCCGGATTTCTCGTGAATGCCCTTATCGCTCAAGCGTTGTGCCCTGCGCAATCCGGTGAGTTCGTTGCCGCGCTCCCAGGGGTTGATGTTTTGCTGGACTAAAACCATGTCTACCGTTCCGACTGTTTCAAATTCGGTTTGAAGCCGGATTGTCCCGTAGATGAGGGCTGCTCCGTACAAGAGTGCGAGCAGAAGAAGAGCTTTCCGGGGAAAACCGGGGGAAAGCCGGTGTATTCCGGTAGACAGGCCGCCGGATCTCCGGGCGATATAGCTCTTGCTGCTGTTCGGCCGCCGGATCAGGAATTCTGTTGCAAGGCTCGAGGCCAGAACGACAAGAAAGCCCACACCCCATATCCCGGTAATGTCGATTATCTGATTCAACACCAGGACTTTGTGGAAGGGATACAGACTGAGTCCCCAGGGGAATCCGAGGAATCCTACCGATTTCAGGTATTCATACCCTACCCAGAGGGCGGCGATGAGAACACCCCTGCTTATCCCTGAACTGCGGGAAGAAATGCCGTGGAGATACATCCCCAGGATACCGCCGAAGAGAATATAGACAAAAGCGGTGCCGCTTAGTGTCCATACGGCGAAATCCTGGAAAAACAATAGCCAGTAGTAACCTAATACGGTGGTCAGTCCCCCGAACAGAGCGCCCAGCAATGCAGCATGCCGGCTTCGCTCTGCCGTCTGAAGGGCGAAAAAGAGAGGTATGAGCGCCGGAATCCCGAGAAGAGGCGAGCCGTAGAGAAAAAGCTGGTTCGGCTGGGCGAGGGTGAACAGGAACGAGGAGAAGACGGTGAGAAGAATCAGTCTTGCAGATAGACGTTTCATATGGCTTCTCATGATATTCATTGAATTACCGACTTTTTTCAAGTATGATGTATGAAACACCGGTTGATAAGGGGAAGAATGAAGTGGTGGAAATTGCACCGTATCACACGAAGGAATACGGTAATCCTCCTGAAGCGGTCGCCACTGCTCCAGGGCGCCTGATCCTGCTCGGTGATTATTGTGGTATGGACAAAGGATATTTCCTCTCCTTCGCTGTCGACCGGTATATAACCGTAGCCGTTTCAGGGCGCACGGACCACTCTATACGCTTCTATTCAGCTGATCTTCAGGAACGCAAGCGAACGAGTGTTTCCAACCTCAAGTATCGGCGGGAGGACCGTTGGGCGAATCATCCTAAAGGCGTGCTTTTTGCGTTTCAGAAGCTCGGCTGCGGCCTCAAGGGTATGAATGTCACCGTGTATAACGAAATTCCGACAGGAAAGGGATTTGCGGCTTCGGCGGCCTTCGACATCGCCTCGGCCCTGGCGCTAAAAACCTTTTATAATTTCAAGCTGAGCAGGGTGCAGATCCTTGAGGCAGCCCGCCAGGCTGAACAGGGGTTTCTCGGAAGAAACCGAGGCATATTCGATCATATTATTTCTCTTTTTGCCAAACACGGACAGCTCATTCTGCTTGATACACGGAGTCTCGAGTACCGCTACATATCTTTCCCGGCGAAATACGGGGCTTTTCTCATTACTGATTCCCGGGTCCCGCAGCAGTATGTCGAATCAGAATATGAACAACGCCGGAAAGACAGCAAGCGATGCATAGAATCCTTGAACCATGGTAAAGAGGGGGATAGTCTCAGGGAATTTACCGTCCGGGATATCAATGAATCTCTCGGTTCGATTCCGGAACTGACCAGGCGGCGTTGTCTTCATGTTCTCAAGGAAAATCAGCGTGTGATGGATGCGGAAAATCTCATTCATAAACGAGATATCGAAGATTTCGGCAGAGTGCTTACCCATTCCCATGACAGCCTGCGTGATCAGTACGAGGTTTCCTGTCCTGAGATCGATTGGCTGGTCAAGCGCTCGATAGAAATCCCGGGAGTTTATGGTTCCCGCCTAACCGGTGCAGGTTTCGGCGGTTGTATGGTCTCACTCTTAGATGATGGAGCCATTGATAATTACAAGAGCCGGCTGGAGGAGTATGAGCGGATATTCGGGTTCAAGCCCGAGATTTTCCGAGTTAAACCTTCGAGATCGGCACACATTTACACAGGGAAGAAATCATAATATGAACATACTCATTACAAATGATGATGGTCTCGGAAGCCCGGGACTGGAACGTCTTATAGAAGAATACCGAGATAAACACGACATCTGGGTCGTAGCTCCGGACGGAGAACGGAGCGGAAGCTCCCATGCCATCACCCTCAAAGGGGCGGTCCGCTTCCAGCAATTCGAAGAACGGATTTTTTCCTGCAGCGGAACACCGGTGGACTGCGTGCTCATGTCGGTTTTGGGTGCTGTCCCCGAGAAGCCTGATCTCGTTCTTTCCGGCATCAATCTGGGACCGAACATTGGAACCGATATTTTGTATTCAGGCACCGCAGCAGCCGCCAGGCAGGCGGCCCTCATGGATATACCCGGTGTGGCGCTTTCTCTGAATGCCTTCCAACCTCCGTATTATTTTGAATCCGTGATTGATTTTCTCTCGGAGAGGCTCGAGAATATGGTGAACAACTGGTCGGGTGATCACTTTCTGAATGTTAATGCACCGAATATAAACACCAGCCGACTCGAAGCGGAAATTACCCGGCCGGCCAGGCGTATATACCGGGATTCCCTCGACAGTTTTCTCGCCCCGGACGGCAGTACCTATTACTTTCTCAAGGGCGGAACAATAGAACACAAAGAGAAGGACGGCTCCGATTGGTCTGCTATCGAGCGGGGGATGATGTCGGTTACGCCGGTGTATCTCCATCCTCTCGATCATCAGCAAGAGGGCCTGACGGATGTACTCTAATGGAAGACGGGATACTACTCTATAACCAGGGAAGCTATGAACAGGCACTCGATTTTTTCCTGTCGGCGGAAGTGGGCTCGGAAGATTATCCGCTTCTTGCCTATTATCTCGGATTAACCTATACCCAGCTCGAACGGTTCGACGAGGCAATGCTCTATCTTGAGCAGGTCGTTACCTCCCCGGAATCAGGTATCGTACAGGTCTACCAGGCCCGGATGATCCTGGCCTACATCTATTCGATCACCGAACGGTTCGACCTTGCTGTTTACGAGCTTAGTGAATTGGAACGCGGGGGCTCTGAATCGGTGCAGCTCTATGCTTTGCTCGGCTATGCCTATTTTCACGAGGGAAAGGTTGATGAAAGTATAGAGGTTCTAAATCGGGCATTGGAACTTGAACCGGCAAATCCGAATGCCCTCAATTCCCTCGGTTATATCCTTGCCGTGACCGGAAAAGACAAGGTGAGCGGACTCGCCTACTGCCGGAGGGCGGTTGATATTGATCCGGAAAATCCTGCGTATCTCGATTCTCTCGGTTGGGCATATTTCAAGAACCGGCGTTTTTCGGAAGCCGCTTCGTATCTCAAGGCTGCTGCCGCCAAGTCCCCGGACAGTAAGGTCATCGCGTCCCATCTCAGACAGCTCGAGGACCTGAGCGGTAAATAGGCCGCTTAGATCCGGCAAAATGCTAAACTCAACCCCCCGCTGATCCGATAGTGAAAGCAGGAGTAGCATATGCGGGTTGAACAAAGTGTCATGCCGCCTATACAGAATATGGGACATCGGGAAGCACCCCGATTCACCCTGATTGAAGCTCGGGACATGAAAGCTCTACTGTATGTTGGGATACGAGGAGAAATCAGTCTGCCTGTTGAAAAACATACGGTAGATACCTTCGCCTGAAGGTAGTATACTGTCCCACAAGGTGAAGCGGTCGAGACCAATCAAACGAATCGGTATCATCATATCTGTTCTATTCGCAGGCCTTATTCTCGGCGGTTCTGCGCTTTCCGCACAATCGGTGGATATGGATCGCCTGGAATCCTTCGAGGATTTCGAATGGGGTGTCCGTTCTTTTCATCGCGGATACTACAATGAAGCCATACTTTCCTTCGAACGTGCTCTCAGTAAAAAACCGGAAAACACAATCGCCCGTTCCTGGCTCGGACGCAGCTATTATCGGGCCGGCTTCGAGGCGGAAGCCGTCTCCCAGTGGCAATACCTCGTAAGAGAGGGGACCGCCTCTTCGCTGGTGAACAGCAGACTCGAAGAACTCCAGTCGGAACGCGGACCACAGCAGGTCAGCAGCCGCAGAGAGGATTTTGTCCAGGTGCAAACGATCGAAGCAATGAGCGGTGAATACCGCCGGTTTCATAAGCCGACTTCCATACGCTCTCTTCCGAATGCAGATTTTCTTGTAACAGCCTTTGGTTCGAACGAAATCGTGGAAATGGATATGAACGGGAGCATTGTCAATCGCTACCGTGGAGGCTTGGAGGGTTTCGATCATCCCTTTGATGTAGCGGTTTTGGACGATGGGAGCTTCTTTGTCAGTGAATATGAGGGGAACAGAATAGCTCGCTGCAACAGCCGCGGATTCAAGGAGTTAACCTTCGGAAAGGCAGGTCCGGAAGGCAAGGAGCGAGATGGTCTTTTGGGGCCGCAGTATCTTGAACTGCTGCCGGACGGCCGACTGCTTGTCAGTGACTGGGGAAACCGGCGGGTCTGTGTCTTCGATCATGAAGGGAAAAGGCTTTATTGTTTCGGAGGACGGAGTCCTCGTTTCGAGGGCCTGCGGGGTCCGAGCGGCATCTATTATGAAAACGGAATGGTTTTCGTGGGAGATCGAAAACGGGGTTATATAGCAGTCTTTGACGAGGCGGGGAATTATCTGAAAACCCTCGGTGCCGGCCGGCTCAAGGGGCCGGAGGGAATCAGTTCTTTTGCCCCGGGGAAGCTCCTGGTTGCCGACACCGACCGGCTGGTTGTGCTGGATATCGAGCAGGATGCCGTTGATACGGATGCGTTTGCCGCCGAGGGGCGACAGCTTCTCTTTGCCGAACCGGATTCCAATGGGAATGTTCTTCTTGCCGATTTCGATAGTGATCAGATCCACGTATACAGTGACCTGTCCAGTTTGTACGGGGGGCTCTCGGTGGACCTGGTTTCCGTAAATTCCGCAAATTTTCCCCGGGTACAGCTTCTCGTCGATGTAAGGCGCCGCAGCGGCGAACCGTTGATCGGATTGAAAAAGGGTAATTTCCGATTGTCGGAATATTATGGAGAAATCGACCGGGAACAGTACCGCTTTGTGTCTTCCTCCCTCACAGATGCGGCGGATGTTGATTTTTCTTATGCTGGGAACCAACTGAATGCTGCCGGTATGGTTATTGCCGTTCAGTCGGGGCTTGCTGATTCAAAACTCCGCCAGGCTGCCGAGGATCTGTCGTCTGTTCTCCCCGAAGCCCTGCCCACCGATGTTGTAACTGCGGGAGCAAAGCCGTCGCTCACAGGGGAGGCCCCTCTATCTAAAACCGGGCTGATAGGCGCAATACGGGAACAGTCACAGAGTGCCCGGACAGAGAGTGATTGGAGCCTTGATCTCGGACTCCGATTTTCCGCCGACCGACTTATTACCAGAAACGGTAAACGGGCGGTAGTATTTTTAACCAACGGCAGAATCGACGCTTCCAACTATACCACCTATCAGCTCACCGAATTGGCTTCATATCTCGAGAATAACGGGATTCGGTTCTATGTCGTCTATCTTGACAACGGTGCAGCAAACGAAGACCTCCGCTATCTGTCGGAGAAGACCGGAGGGATGGAGATCGATCTCTATCGAGCCGAAGGCCTGCGGCCGCTGGTGGAGCATTTTCAAACAGCCGGCAATGGACGGTATATGCTCAGTTACCGCAGTTACGCCAATCCCGCATTCGGCAAGGCCTATATTCCTCTTCGACTCGAGGTCTACTATATGAAGCGCAGCGGAAGGGACGAAATCGGTTTTTTTCCTCCGGTGGAATAATCAACTCGCAACAAATAGGCTTGAAAGCGGGAGTGAATAATGAACGGTCGGAAATGGGAGTCTCTGTGCAAGCGGTGTGGTCTGTGTTGTTACGAAAAGGACCGGACTCCAGACGGCAGATTTATCATTCGGCTGGATAAGCCCTGTTTCTGGCTGGACCAGGAAAAAAGGACCTGTACCGTCTATACCGAACGTTTTCGCACCTACGAGAACTGCAAAAAAATGACGATATTCCATGCCCTCTTTGCAGGATATCTCCCCTCAACGTGCGGATATGTAGAACACTTCCGTCCCTTCAGATTGAGGAAGCAGCCGGTGTATTACCCCTTTGTCTCTCCCGTTTTCACAGGGACTGAGTTTCAACGGAGCGAGCCCACAGAAACCAGTGTCCAATTTCCCTGTATGGAAGAAAAATAAAAGGTATGGGCCTGGGCTTCGTATTCAGGAAGGAGACTGCTGAATTCTTCCGGTCGTTCCCCGGTCAGCGGGACAGTAACAAGCCAGTTCGATTCATCGATCTGTTCTGCTTGCATTTCTCTGATACGGTATACCCGTTGGGGAGGCACCCTGTCGAGCTTTTGGTTTTCGAAAAGATTCGACAAGATTTGCGAAAGTTCTCTTGCGGTATAGCTTTTGCCTGTATCGGAAACAAATAGGTTTTCTCCGACAATGTTCAGGACACTTTCTATGTCCTCCCGAAAGACTGCCCGAATGACACTGGAACAGCGATACTTCACAATTGAAGGTTTTGGAGCTGTTTCCGGTTCCACCCGGATGGGGCTGGTATCAACTCCGCCCTCTTTTTGAGGTTCCGGTTTGTGTTGAGGCTCGGTAACTTGAGAATAGATAATCTTTGCCTGTCTGATGTACGAGTTGCCTTTTGCTTCTTTTCCTACGGAGATATATTGCTTGCCGACCAGATAGTAAGCCTCTGCTAAATCCCGTCTCCTGATGAATTCGATCTCGTCAGTCAGATCGGCTGTACTTGCCGGAACAGCCGGCAAAAAGAGTATCGGTATCAGAAAAAGCAGAAAAAACCGGACATTCAGTTTTGTATATCCTCGCATAGACTTTCCTCCATTTACTAAAAGTATACGGCAGAGATCGGCTGATGGAAAGTGTTGTAAGCCTTTTTCTTTTTCCTTCAGTGAATTATATTATTCTAGGAACGGAATGAGATAATCAAACCATTGGAAATTTGCCGCAAGGAGCCATTTCATGCCCTCTATGGATGATTGGGAATCCCCGGATGGAGAGGTGCTCAGTGAAGATGAGCAAAAAGTCGACGAGCCGGGGATGTATAAAGTTGTTCTCCACAATGATGACTACACAACCATGGATTTTGTGGTGGAGATCCTGACGAGTATTTTTAAAAAAAGCTTTGAAGAAGCTACAGAGATCATGTTTAATGTTCACACAAATGGGAAAGGGGTAGCTGGTGTTTATACCTATGATATAGCCGCTACGAAGGCCCGCCAGGTCAGAGGCAAGGCCAGACAGAGCGATTTTCCGTTGAAATGCAGTCTCGAGGAGGCATAGGTGTACGTTCAGGTCGATAAAGAACTCCAGGAAATTCTTCAATCAGCATATCAAAATGCGCGCGAGCGGAAACACGAGTATCTTACCCCGGAACATGTGTTGTTCTCGGCTATGGATTTCGAGGGACCACGAGGGATTCTTTTTTCCTGTAGCGTTGATCCGGAAATGGTCCGGAGTGAATTGGAAGGGTTTTTTAAAGACAAACTCCCTGTTGATTCCAATGCAGAACCCGATGAAACGATCGGCTTGCAGGATGTTATTCAGCGTGCAATGGAGCATGTAGATTCTGCCCAGAAAAAAGCCGTGGATTTCGGTGATGTGCTGGTTTCGATCTTTAATCAGCCGCAAAGCTACGCGGCGTATGTTTTGAAGAAAAACGGTCTCAAGCGGCTGGAACTCCTCGAGGTTCTATCTCACGGTACGGAAGATCCCGCACAGCAGTTGTTTGGAGAGGATGAAACCGTCTCCGAACAGCCTGCCCGGACGGGGGAACCGGGTGAATCCGAACAGACCTCCGAGGGGGGGCGGCAGCGGAAGAAGACAATCCTCGAGCAATTTACCCGGAACCTCACCGAAGCAGCCGGAGAAGGCTGGCTCGAACCGTTTATAGGGCGGGATGAACTGATCGAGCGGACGGTTCAGGTCCTTTGCAGAAAACTCAAGAACAATCCTGTCCTAGTGGGGGATCCGGGTGTGGGGAAAACCGCAGTAGCAGAGGGTCTGGCACGAAGACTGGTGGATCATCAGGTGCCGAAGATCCTCCGGGGTTTTCAGCTCTATGCCCTCGATATGGGGGCAATTGTTGCCGGGACCCGTTATCGCGGGGATTTCGAGCAGCGGATGAAGGCGGTTATAGCCGAGTTGGAACAGAAAGAATCGGTTATCCTCTTTATTGATGAGATACACACGATTGTAGGTGCCGGCTCTGTATCCGGAAGTGCTATGGATGCATCGAACCTTTTGAAACCGGCTCTTGCCGCTGGAAGCATCCGGGTGATGGGATCTACCACCTATGACGAGTACCGAAAGATTTTCGAAAAGGATCATGCCCTGTCCCGGCGCTTCCAGAAGGTGGAGGTGCCCGAAACGAACCGGGAGCAGACGCTGCAAATACTGCAGGGACTTCGCCGCGGATATGAAGAACACCATCGGGTGCGCTACACCGATGAGGCCCTAGAAGAGGCTGTCACTCTCTCTTCACGCCATATCAGGGATCGTTCCCTCCCGGATAAGGCGATTGACGTGATCGACGAAGCTGGAGCCTACGTCCATATTCGGCAGATGCGGAAAGCCGTGAGCGGGGAGGAGGAGCTTTCTGCAGACCAAGCGCCTGCGGAGGAACCGGTCACAATCGGTGTGGAGGATATCGAGACGGTAATTGCTTCCATTGCCGGAGTGCCCCGACGCAGCGTCAAGGGAACCGAGGCCCAGAGGCTCAAAGGGCTGGACGAGAGGATGAAAAAGCAGGTTTTCGGACAGGATCCGGCGGTCGATGCTGTGGTCTCTGCAGTCAAGCGGTCCCGGGCCGGGTTTCGGGAAGAGGGCAAACCGGTGGCCTCCTTTCTCTTTGTCGGTCCCACTGGTGTGGGGAAGACCGAACTTGCCCGCAGCCTTTCAAGTGAACTCGGAATTCCTCTTCACCGCTTCGATATGAGCGAATACCAGGAAAAGCATTCGGTGGCCCGGCTAATCGGGGCTCCTCCCGGGTATGTCGGATACGAGGAGGGCGGACTCTTGACCGAGGCCATGCGGAAAACCCCGCATGCCGTGTTGCTCCTCGACGAGGTCGAGAAGGCCCACCAGGATCTGTTCAATGTATTGCTTCAGATTATGGATTACGCCACCCTAACCGATAACAACGGGCGCAAGGCGGATTTCTCCAATGCCGTTATTATTATGACTTCGAATGCAGGAGCCAGAGAGATAGGAAAGACCCAGATTGGTTTTGGTGAACGGGTTATCGACCGCGAGGCGATCGATGATGCGGTAGAGAGAATATTTTCTCCGGAATTCCGAAACCGGCTCGACCGGGTTGTTACCTTCGGACATCTCGACCGGGCAATTGTGTTGCAGATCGTGGAGAAGGAGATCCGGCTCTTTGCTGAAATGCTCGCCGAGAAGGGGGTAACCCTCGAAGTATCCGATGCCCTCAAGCAGTGGATCGCGGATAAGGGATACTCACGGGAATTCGGGGCAAGGAATATCGCCAGGACCGTACAGGAACACATCAAAGAGTACTTTGTCGATCAGGTATTGTTCGGTTCTCTCAGAAACGGAGGGCGGGTTTATGTCGATGTCCAAAACGACGAGGTAACCTTTCGGGAGAACGGAAGCAGCAACCGGCAGCAATGACTGACTTGGATCCGAGAGACCGGAAACTAATCCGAAACAGACCGCCGGGGACCGTGCTTTTGCAAACATCACCATTCGGAATTATCGTGGGCGGGGGAGATCTCGAACCCGAAACCCTCCTTCGTGCCTATCGGTATGGGTTTTTTCCCTGGTACGACCAGCCTCCGATTCTTTGGCACCACCCGAATGAACGTTTTATCCTCCCGCCCTCCCAGCTCCATGTTCCCAAACGGATCAGACGAAATCTGCGTAAGCAGCCTTTCCGATTAACTATGGATCAGGATTTTCCGGCTGTTATATCGGCGTGCAGCTCTATTCCCCGGGAAGATCAGAACGGGACATGGATTACTTCTGAGATGCAGGATGCCTATACCAGGCTGCATCGTCTCGGCTATGCTCATTCGGTGGAGGCCTGGGACGATGAGGGGCTGGCCGGCGGGTTATACGGGGTTTCGCTGGGAAGATGTTTTTTCGGGGAGTCGATGTTTACCTATCGCAGCGATGCCTCGAAGGCTGCCTTTGCACATTTTGCAAGTTATCTCGATCTTCGTGGCTTTGTTTGTATCGATGCTCAGGTCTATACCGAACATCTTGCCCGTTTCGGTGCCTACGAGATACCTCGGCTGGAATACCTGGACATCCTACGGCAGGGCTGTCGTGCTCGGACATGGCGAGGCCGGTGGTCCGAGATTTTTTCCGATTTTCCCGGCGCCGTTCAAGACCTTTATTTGGAGTAAGTCAGTATTTGAAATAACTCCCGCCGATAAATTCGCGGAGTATCGATTGCCTTGGTATGAGGTCCGACGGGATCGGATAAAAGTTGTCCAGAAAACTCAGCAGGCGGACGGCCTCGCTGTATTCTTCATGGTGAGGCTTTACCGATTTCAACAAGGGATCGGCAAAAACCTTTAACACCGACAGTTCATAATCAAGGGCCGAATTGAAGGCGGAATCCGCCGTATCCTGAAAGGGGAAGATGTATTTTCCCTCTCCCCGTTTGACCGACGGCCAGCCGTTGAGTGTGGACACTGCATTTCTGCCGCGGAACTGGTAATCCCTGACCATCCGGCGGATGATTCGGTTGTCGGTAGTCGATATTCTGGTGTGGTCGTCGATATTCAACTGAGTGAGTGCCGACACATAGATTTTGTATTTCTGGTTTTTGGGAATACGGGGAGTGAGTTTTTCGTTCAATCCATGGATACCTTCGAGTATCAGGATGCTTCGTTCGGGAAGCCTGAGCTTCTTTTTCCCGGTAAAGGACCGGCTCCCGGACTTGAAATCAAAGGAAGGTACCTCAATTTCCTTCCCGTCGAGAAGTTCCAGCAGATGCTGGTTGAGAAGGTTGACATCGATAGCTTCGAGGGCTTCGAAATTGTACTCCCCGTTTTCATCGAGGGGGGTCTCTTCCCGTGGAACAAAATAATCATCGAGGGAAATAGCGACCGGCTCCCGGCCCACGACGCGCAGCTGGGTGGACAGTTTCTTGGCAAACGTCGTCTTTCCGGATGAGGAGGGGCCTGCTATAAGAACGATCTTGAGGTTTTCCTTGTATTCGCAGATCCGGTCGGCGATCTCTGCAATTTTCTTGTTGTGGAGGGTTTCTGCAATTTGGATGAAGTTTTTGATTTTATTTCCCGCCGCAAGAGCATTGAGTTCTCCAACGCAATTTACATGGAGGATCTTTCCCCAGTTGTTGTATTCCCGGTAAATCGAATAGAGGATAGGCCTGTCCTGAAAGGGGACCATATGCCGGGGGCTCTTTTGGGGGGGGTAGCGGAGCAGAAATCCCTCCTGGTACGGCATGACCTCGAAGACATCGAGCATGCCGGTAGAAGGAGCCAGAGGTTCGTGGGCCAGGTCGAGAAAATCTCCGCAGGCATAGGTGGCGATCGCCCCTTCGTTCCGGTTTCGCAGGCTCAGGGCGGTATCCGGCTGATTGTTTTCTTCGAAATAGTTAAGGGCCTCTTCGTAGGGAAGCAGGCGCCTTTGAATTGGTAGATTCTCCGACACGATCCGGCGCATCTCTGATTCGAGGGCCTTGATTTTTTCAATCGGCGGAGAAGGTTCGCAATCGAACTGATAGAAATAGCCGTGTCCGAGAGAGTGCCCGACGGTAAGCCGCTCGCCGGGAAAGAGTTTGCTCGCTGCCATGGTAAGCAGATAGCAAAGTGAGCGCCGGTACATAACAGCACCTTCTGTGTCGGCGATAGTTACCGGCTTGACTGCCGCGTTCATCTGCAGACGAGTACTCAAAGAAGCTAAGGCATTGTTGATTTTGACTCCGATTACAGGAAGGTCGTAACCTGTGAACTCATTTTCTACTGCCTGTTGAATTCGAGTGCCGAAGGGCAAATTCTCTGTCTTCCCCGAAGGGAATGTAATTGTCAAGGTATCCATGGTTTCTCGCTTTCTGTGGTTAATTGTTGAGAAGTTCCCGGAGATGTTCCTCTTCTTCTCCAGAGAGAACCCGGGACACATGTATTCCCTCTTCTCCTTGTGTCCGTATAACCGGCTCATCGTGAAAATGTTCATTTTCTCCGTTGATCAGTAATTTGACGATGGGATTTCGGGGATCCTCGGTGTTCACGTCGACGACGATACCCTGGGCGCTGTTCGAAAGTTCTACGGCTGTCCCAATAGGGTAGATCGAGAGACTGAGCACGAGGGCCCGGAGGATTGATTCATCGAACTTGGTTTTCCCGTTTTTCAGCATATCCATGATGCTGGAATGACCGTCGCGTTTGTCCCGGTAAGGCCGGGAAGAGGTAAGAGCGTTGTATGTGTCTGCTACAGCGATGATCTTACCATAGTCTGAAATTTTGCTTTCGGTAAGCTGCCGGGGATAACCGGTTCCGTCTATTCGTTCCTGGTGCTCGAGGGCGCTGAGGGCGATATTCATGGGAAAAGAGTGTTCCCGCAGGACCTGATACCCGACGATCGTATGAGCCATTAAACTCTTGCGTTCCTGGGGGGTGAGTTTCCTGTTTGCGGTATAGAGGGTTTTCGGAAGTCTGAACATGCCGATGTCGTGCAACAGACAGGCAATTCCGAGTTCGATCATCTTGTGAGGTGGATATTTCAAGATATCCGCCAGGTTCAAAGAGAGGACAGTTGTTCTGACTGCCTTGTTGATCAGGGGGTCGGGGGATTGAATGTGCAGTTCGTCGAAATTAAGGAGGAAACGCCGGTATGCCCTGATGTTGGAGGCAACGGTTTTTACTGCTTCGGATATAGGTTGAATATTAAGGATATCGTTTTCCAGATATTCTTTGAAGGTTCGCTCGGCGAATTGGAGAAAATCGCTATAGATTTTTCTGGCCGTTTCCCATTCTTGTTTTTCGTGAATATCCTTCTGGAGGACCGCTGCGCCGTTGAGCGATTCAGATTTGGCAGGTGTTGGTTCTGTAACCATATTTTCGACTTGCCGGCCCTCCGTTTTTACTTTGTTGTAGGACCATAAGATGAGTCGTTTTTTCAGAGCCTCGGTTACCGGGATCTCCGGAGCCAGAAGAATGTACTTACTATCGAGGTAAAGGGGCTCTGAGAAATAGGATCCCGGTGTAAGGTCTTTTACTTGGAAATCTTGCATGGTTCGTTGACCCCTTTTTTCAAATCATCTACACTCCTTATACATTATAGGAGTTTTTTCGATGAAATTTAAAGCCATTTTCATCATTTTCAATGGCGTAATTGTTGCATCCTTTGCTTTTGTCTTTCTCATGCCCCTTTTTCTCCTTGGCAGTGATTATGCAGCGCTGTTCTGGGAACGCAACTGGTATATTGCCATCCTTTTTATTATCGTCATTGCAGGGTTAAATTTCTACTTTCTATCGAATTGGCGCATGTTTATGCTTCTGGAAAAGGAAGACTGGGATGCGCTGAAAGCCTTTCTCCATGAAAAAATTTTCCCAAAAGGGCGTTTCAGTAAACAACATGTCCGCCTCTACATTCACACCTGTCTTGTAAAATCAGATCTCGAGGCCTTAAAGGAGATCGAAGGCTATTTACGAAAGAAGCGTCCCGGTTATCTGTCGAGTTTTGCTCTATCGCTCGGGATACCACACCTGGCGGCTAATGATGCCTTAGATATGCAGGAATACTTCGGCACCTTTCTCGACAAACCTCGGGTTCAGGAACCGGAATGGATTCGATGGAACTATGCTTATTCTTTACTGATGCAGAAAAAACGGGATGAAGCCAAGGATCTACTGCTCGATTTGGAAAAGGACAGCAAAGATCCCGTGGTGCGGCTGCTGAGTCTGTATCTGCTCGATGCCTACGGGGCTTCGGACTCGGAAATCAGAGAGCGGGTTGATAATTCACGGAGCAAATTTATTCGAGCATACCCGAAATCCAAATGGGAAAAGGAACTGAACAAGCGAAGCGACAATGTTCAGATTCTGGTGATGGGGTCTCTTATCCGTGACGCTGCCGAATGGATGTATTCCTAAGGAGATAGTCATGCGAGAAATCAAAAAATCTCATAAACTCGATAATGTCGGTTACGATATCAGGGGTCCGGTTATGGATGCAGCCAAGCGTCTGGAATCGGAAGGATACGACATTCTCAAGTTGAATATCGGGAATCCCGCCCCTTTCGGTTTCAAGACACCCGACGAGATGGTGCATGACGTCATTTTAAACCTCCCGAAGGCGGAGGGATATGCTGATTCGAAGGGGCTGTTTGCCGCCCGCAAGGCGGTGGTCCATGCAACCCAGCGCAAAGGTATCCCTGATGTCCATATCGAGGATGTTTACATCGGGAACGGGGTGAGTGAACTCATCATGATGTCTATGCAGGGATTGTTGAATACCGGAGATGAGGTGCTCATTCCCTCCCCGGATTATCCTCTTTGGACTGCAGCCGTCACCCTCTCTGGAGGAAGGGCGGTACACTACCGGTGTGACGAATCTTCCGAATGGCTGCCTGATATCAACGATATCCGTTCTAAAATCAGCGACAGAACAACGGCAATGGTAATTATCAATCCGAACAATCCGACAGGCGCTGTCTACCCTCGGGAGATACTTCAACAGATGGTTGATCTTGCGGCCGAGAAAAACCTGGTGGTTCTGGCCGATGAAATCTACGACAGCATACTCTACGATGATTCGGTCCATTATCCGGTTTCAACCCTTACTGAGGACGCCCTCATCATGAGTTTCGGGGGTCTTTCAAAGGTCTACCGTGCTGCCGGCTTCCGTTCCGGGTGGCTTGTTCTGAGCGGTGCAAAACATCTGGCTACGGATTTCCGGGAAGGCCTCGATATGCTGGCCAATATGCGGCTCTGCAGTAACGTTCCTGCGCAATATGCGATTCAAACCGCCCTCGGCGGATACCAGAGCATTCAGGAACTCGTCCGCCCCGATGGGCGGCTCAGTGTTCAGCGCGACATTGCCTTCCAGATGCTCAATGATATACCCGGAGTGCATTGTGTAAAACCAAGAGGGGCCCTTTACTGTTTTCCCGGTTTGGACACCGAACGCTTCGGCATCGACGACGATCTCCGTTTCGTACTTGATCTCCTGGAAGAGAAGAAAATTCTTACCGTTCAAGGAACAGGATTCAACTGGCCCGACCCCGATCATTTCCGGGTGGTTTTCCTTCCGGACAACGAGAGTCTCCGGCAGGCTATGACGGAAATCGGAGATTTCCTTTCGACTTACCGCCAGCAGGAATATGTCCGGCCGGCCGAGAGGGAATCTGTGGAACAACACGAGCGGATAGAATAGAGCGGTCTGTCTGTCGGAGATGAATCAGCGTCCGGGCAGATCAAAAGGCTGTGCTCCGGAATAGGTTGACCCGACAGAATAGGCTCCTTATAATCGGTAGACCGGTTACAACTGTATTCACGAAGAGGTATCCATGAGCGTACGAGTACGTTATGCCCCGTCCCCAACGGGGCTGCAGCACATAGGGGGAGTACGCACCGCTCTCTTCAATTATTTTTTTGCTCGAGCGGCCGGCGGCAGCTTTATTCTCCGCATCGAGGACACGGACCGGGAGCGTTACAGCGATGAATCGCTGGATGATCTCTACCGGACCCTCGATTGGCTGGGCCTGAGTTGGGATGAAGGCCCGCAGGTAGGAGGGGAGTATGGCCCCTATGTACAGTCACAGCGGTTCGAGCTTTATCGGGAGCACGCTCACAGACTGGTGGAAGCCGGGCGGGCCTATCCCTGTTACTGCAGCAGCGAACGTTTGGAAGAAGTCCGCCGCAAACAAAAAGAGGAGAAGTCTTCGATTTTCGGCTACGATCGTCATTGCAGAGACCTCACTCCCGAGCAGCGGGCCGAATACGAAGACCAAGGGATAAAACCGGTGATACGGTTCAAGGTTCCCATGGAAGGAGAGACCTCTTTCGAGGATGTACTCCTTGATAAGGTGAAACGGAAAAACCGTGATATCAGCCCCGATCCGGTGATACTGAAGTCCGACGGTTTTCCCACGTACCACCTGGCTAATGTGGTGGACGATCACTTGATGAAAATAAGCCATATACTGCGGGCCCAGGAATGGATTTCTTCCGGTCCTCTGCATGTCCTTCTCTACGAGGCTTTCGGCTGGGATCCGCCTGTCTACTGCCACCTTCCGATGGTTATGGGAAAAGACGGACAGAAACTCTCCAAACGCCACGGTTCGACTTCCGTGCGGGATTTCCGTCTGCAGGGTTATCTGCCCGAGGCAATCATCAATTATGTTTCCCTGCTCGGCTGGTCATACGATGATTCCCGAGAGTTTTTTCGCAAGGAGGAGCTGGAAAAAGTATTCAGCCTCGAAAAGCTGAATAAAGCTCCGGCGGTTTTCGACTATAAGAAACTTGATTGGTTCAACGGAAACTACATCCGAGAACTCGACGATGATGTCTTACAAAAGCAGATAAGGCCGTACCTGATAGAGGCCGGCTTCCTGTCCGATCCTCCGACGCCTGAACAGGAGGAGCTGATTTCGGAAATCATTCCCCTTATTAAGGAACGGCTTTCACGCCTGGCAGAGGTTCCCGAACTTGTCCGGTTTCTTTTTCAGGATCCTGCTGAATATGATGCACAGCTGCTGGTTCCCAAAAAGACGGATCCGGCCAAAACCATGGAAATGCTCCGGGCGGTTCGTGGATTGATACAGAATTTTTCCGAAAACAGCGACGAAGAACTCGAGGATGAATTCAGAAATCTTGCCGAGCAGCTCGAGGTAAAACTGGGGCAGCTCTTGATGCCGCTCCGTGTCAGTATTACCGGTTCTAAGGTATCACCCCCCCTCTTTGGCGCCATGAGAATCCTCGGCGAACAAGAGGTGACAAAGCGGATAGACCGAGGGATCGGATATCTCGAGCGGCTTGCAGAAACAAATAAATAGGTCTAAGGAATAATAAAGAGGAAAACTATGGCACAACGGCTCACAATGGAGGATCTTGTTTCTCTCTCGAAACGACGGGGTTTTGTGTATCAATCCAGCGAGATATATGGAGGGCTCACCTCGGCTTGGGATTACGGCCCTATGGGGGTGGAATTGAAGAACCGCCTTCAGCGCTTCTGGTGGAAGGAGATGACCCAGCTGCACGACAATATTGTGGGTCTGGATGCCGCCATCCTCATGCATCCCCGGGTATGGGAGGCCTCCGGTCATGTGGAAAACTTTACCGATCCCCTGGTGGAGGATAAGGTAACCCACGAACGGTTTCGATGGGACCAGCTTCCGGAGGAAAATCAGAAAAATATGACCAGTCCGGCGGGAAACCCCCTCACCGAACCCCGGCAGTTCAACCTGATGTTCAAGACCCGTCTCGGTTCTACCGAGGATTCCGCTTCGGATGTGTTCCTGCGGCCGGAAACCGCTCAGGGAATCTACGTGAATTTCAAAAACGTCTCTCAGACTATGCGGGTGAAGCTTCCTTTTGGTATAGCCCAGATCGGGAAGGCGTTCCGCAACGAGATAACGACCAAGAACTTTATTTTCCGGACCTGTGAATTCGAACAGATGGAGATGCAGTTTTTCGTTAAACCCGGTGATGACCAGCAGTGGTTTAATTACTGGAAGACCGAACGTATGGACTTCTATAAGAAGCTCGGTATACATCCCGAACGGCTGCGATTCCATCAGCACGGACCCGATGAGCTTGCCCATTATGCCCGGGAGGCCTATGACATCGAGTACGAATTTCCCTTTGGCTGGCAGGAGCTCGAGGGCGTTCATAACCGGACGGATTTTGACCTCTCCCGCCATTCCGAATACTCCGGCAAAGACCTGCGTTATCTCGATGAGGAGTCGAAGGAGCGCTACATTCCCTACGTTGTTGAAACCTCGGCGGGACTTACCAGAAGTGTGCTCATGGTACTGGCGGATGCTTTCGAAGAAGAAGAGGTAGGAGAAAACGACACCCGGTCCGTTATGCGTTTTCATCCGGATATCGCACCGATTACCATTGGGGTTTTCCCTCTGGTAAAGAAAGACGGACTTGCAGAGCTTGCCCGGGAAATTGAAAAGAATCTGCGTGAAGATTTTTCCACATTCTACGATCAGGGCGGGGCTATAGGCCGCAGATACCGGCGGCAGGATGAAATAGGAACCCCCTACTGCATCACCATAGATTATCAGACAAAGGAAGACCGTACCGTTACACTTCGCTACCGGGATTCGATGGAACAGATACGAGTGCCCGTGGCCGAAATCGGAGAAGCCGTTCGCAAAGCAACCCGGGAGTACCGGAGGGTCGGTGCATGAGCGGGAAAGAGAGCAACGGGAAAACAAGCATGAATGGGAAACAGAAAACCCCCGAAAAGCAGCCGCTCGAACGCAGCGGCGAGGGGACCCGGGTCACTCCGGATATGGATTTTTCCAGCCGGGCCCTGAAGGTCCTGGCCGAACGCGGTTTTCTCCGGCAATGCAGCGATATCGAGGCCCTCGACCGCTTGCTTTCCGAACAGAGTGTTTCTCTCTACTGTGGTTTTGATCCTACCGGACCCAGCCTTCATGTCGGTCACCTCATTCCGCTCTTTGCAATGGCCCACATGCAGAGGGCAGGGCATCGTCCGATAGCCCTGGTAGGCGGCGGTACCGCCCGTATAGGCGACCCCTCGGGGAAAACGGAAATGCGCAAGATGCAGTCGGTGGAAACCATTACCGCCAATGCAGAACGGATCGGGGAGCAGATGACCCGGTTCCTCAATTTTTCGGCCGACCAGGCAGTGATGCGCAACAACGCAGATTGGCTTGCGGATCTGAACTACATTGATTTTCTCCGGGATATCGGCCGCCATTTTTCGGTGAATCGGATGCTCAGTTTCGAGACCTATAAGATGCGGCTCGAGACCGGTTTGTCCTTTATCGAGTTCAACTACCAGCTTCTGCAGTCCTACGATTTTCTGGTTCTTTTTCAGCGGGAAGGAGCCAGGCTCCAGATAGGCGGTGATGATCAGTGGGGGAACATTGTAGCCGGGGCCGACCTGATCCGCCGGATCGAAGGGGGCGAAGCCTATGGATTGACCTTTCCCCTGGTAACACGATCCGACGGCAAAAAGATGGGCAAGACCGAAAAGGGCGCCCTCTATCTCGATCCGGAGATAACCAGTCCCTACGAGTTTTTCCAATACTGGAGAAACGTCGCCGATGCGGATGTCGAAAAATTCCTGTTTCTTTATACCTTTTTGCCGGCCGAGGAGGTACGCCGTCTCGGCGCTCTTGAAGGAAGTGCGATAAATACTGCAAAGGAGACGCTCGCTTTCGAGCTGACAAGGATTATTCACGGCGACGAGGAGGCCGGAAAGGCCTTGAAGAGCGCCCGCTCCGCCTTTGGAGCTGGTGGAGGGACCGGGGGACCGGCAGGCGGAATGGATGCTATCCCCTCTCTCGAAATCTCCGAAACGGAAATTGCCGAGGGTATCGGGGCCCTCGATCTCTTTGCCCGAACCAGTCTTTGTTCTTCACGGGCAGAAGCCCGCCGATTGATAGATCAGGGGGGTGCCAGAGTCAACGACCGGAAAATCACCGACCAGTCCGAACTCATTGACTCCAACGAGGTCCAAGAGGGCGAGATACTGCTTCGAGCAGGAAAAAAGCGTTATTTCCGAATCCTTGTAATCTGAGGAGGAATATACATGAATTATTATATTCGAAAGCGGTTTACCAAACCGTTTTTTATTCTTATTGCTGCAACGGCGATTTTGTTCGCATTCGTCTCGGTTGTCCCGGCCCAGGAGGATCACTCTTCCGGTTCTGTGGAGATACAGGTGGCCGGTCTCAAGGGACCGACTTCGGTAGGAATGCTTCACCTTTTCGACAGCAAACCCGATTTCGGCCCTGGAGAAGAAGTGGAATATCAGATTGTGCCGACCCCCGAGCTTATGATTTCCCGGGTGCTCTCCGGAGAGGTTGATATGGCCGCCCTTCCGATGAATGCAGCCTCCATTCTCTACAATAAGGGTGTTCCCTACCGGCTCGGGGCGGTTACCGGGTACGGGCTTTTTTATCTCGTGACGACTCGGGATGATATCTCGGATTTCCGGGACCTGCGAAATAAGAAGGTGGCTTTTGTCGCACGAAACAGCACCCCCGACTATGTAACGCAGTTTCTTATGGAGCATCATGGGGTTCTCGAAGATGTAGAACGGGATTACACCTTCAACCATGTAGAGCTCCCCCCGAACATGATTGCCGGAAGAGTGGATACGGCCGTTCTGCCGGAGCCCTTTGTTACTATTGTCACGATGAAGCAGCCTGAGGCCCGTATTGTCTTCGACCTGCAAAAGGAGTGGAAGAAAATCCACGAAACCGAAACCTCTTACCCGGTGTCCGCCTTTTTTATCAGCAACAAACTGATTGAGAACAGGCCCCGGCTTGTCGAACGGTTTCTTTCGGAGTATGAAAAATCGATTCAGTGGGCCATTAATAATCCCGAAAGGGCTGGAGCCCTGGCACAGGAATATATGGACCTGCCGGCGCCGGTTATTGCACAGGCAATGCCCCGACTGAATTTACGCTTTGTTCCTGCTCTCGAAGCCCGGACTGATATTGAGCGCTTTTTCAAGGTGCTCTATGATTTCCAGCCGAAATCGATCGGCGGAAGTATACCGGATGACCGGTTTTACTACCGGGCTCAAAAGTAGTCTCTACACGCTGATCGGGGCGGCTGTTCTCTTTGCCGTCTGGAAGTTTGCCGCCTTCCTTATCGGTGCGGAAATTCTCCTGCCGGCTCCCGAACGGGTTGCTGCTGCTCTGTTTGATCTTGTTACTGCTTCGGATTTCCGCAGGGCCGTCGGGGCTACCGTGATTCGTGGTATCTCCGGTTTTAGTTTGTCTGCTGTTCTCGGGTTGTTTGTCGGGGTCGTCTGCGGGCTGAGCCCGGTTGTCCTCCGGATTTTTCGCCCTCTGCTCGCTGTAATTCGTTCAACTCCGGTTATGTCGGTAATAATTCTTGCACTTATCTGGTTTTCTACCGACTCGGTCCCGGTTTTCGTCAGTTTTCTTACCGCCTTTCCCATCATTACCGGGAATGTAATCGAGGGAGTCGGCAGAACAGACAGCCGTTTGCTGGAAATGGCCCGGGTTTTTCAGGTTTCTCCCCGAGACATACTCATCCGGATTCATCTTCCCTCGCTTTTCCCTTATTTTCTTGCCGGAATGCGTACGGCACTCGGTATTACCTGGAAGGTCGTAGTAGCCGCTGAAGTGCTCAGTCAACCCGATCAGGCGGTTGGAACAGGACTGCAGATCGCCAGGATGCAGTTGGAGACGGCGGATGTCTTTGCCTGGACAGCGGTAGCGGTGCTGCTTAGCTTTGTTACGGAGTTCCTTTTCGAGCATCTGACAAGCCGGGCATCCTGGTTGAACCCCGACAAGCAGTCCATGCGGCAGGTGAGAAGAGATGCGTGAGAGAAAAGAAGATCAACGAGCAACCGACCTCCGGCAGGACCTTCGGCTTCGGTCGGTAGATCTCTCCTACGGAGAGCTCCGGGTATTCGAAGGGCTCGATATGAATTTTTCCCCCGGGAGTGTTCACGTTATAATGGGGCCTTCCGGCTGTGGAAAGACCAGTCTTTTACAACTGATCGCAGGACTTCTGCCTCCTGATACCGGCAGTATCGAGGGAACGGCAGGGTGTCGAGTCTCATATCTTTTCCAAGAGCCGCGGCTTCTCCCCTGGATGAGTGTGGAGGGGAACCTCGATCTGGTAATACGGAAGGTTTATCCCCACGAGGTCCGCCGAGAGAAGATAGATTCGATCCTTGAACTGGTGGGACTCAGTGAATTCCGCCGTTACTATCCCCATGCCTTGAGCGGGGGGATGAAACAACGGGTATCCCTGGCCCGGGCATTTATCTATCCGGGTTCCATCCTTCTCATGGATGAGCCGCTGAAAGCACTGGATTTGGATCTGCGGCTTTCGTTGGTCGATGTCTTTCGCCGCCTCTGGCTTTCGGCCCGCCAGCTTTGTGTTTTTGTAACCCATGATCTGCAAGAGGCGGTTCTTCTCGGTGATGTGATTACGATCTTTTCTCGAGCGCCGGCGCGGGTTACCGGCCGGCTGGAAAACCCTGTTAAAATGCAGGAGCGGTATCTCGGCCGATCGGAGCTTTTGGAGCTAGAAAAGAAGGTATACGAATATTTGGTACCGGCAAACCGGCCTCCGGGAGGCGGGGCGGCGGATAATAGATTTCCTGGTGACCGGTGATCCTCCTCGCGTTGAATACACGTTGAAACGCTGAACATGAATAGTGAGCCCAAGTCTTTGATTTCCTCATTCCTTATTCGGGACTTTACCGCTGTTCTTTCGCGGTAGTATCTTAAGCGCAGGAAGGTGATATATATGGAACTTGAAGGGAAAAAGATTGCGGTCCTTCTCGGACCAGGATATGAAGAATTGGAATTTTGGTCGGTTGTTATTCGTTTAAGAGAGGCAGGAGCGGAGGTTATGGTGGTCGGGGACTCCGGAGGTACGGTTTTTGCGGGTAAGCACGGTTGTTTTCAGGAAAAAACTGAGTATCCTGCAGACGAAGTCGATCCCTCCGAGCTGGCGGGGATTCATATTCCCGGCGGATGGGCACCGGACAAGCTGCGGCGAAGTGAAGCTATTCTCGGATTAGTCCGGAGTCTCAACGATGCCGGAAAGCCGATCGGAATGATCTGCCATGCAGGACTGGTAGGGATCTCCGCCGGTATTGTGAGCGGCCGAAAGGCTACCGGATCGGAAGGTATAAAAGACGATTTGATCAATGCTGGAGCAGAATGGGTGAATGAACCTGCCTTAAGAGATGGAAATCTTGTCTGGGGCCGCGTTGTAGCAGATATTCCTGCATACCAGCGTGAACTTATTGCCGCTCTCAGGTGACCATCTTTTCATAACCAACTGTTCAAAATAAAAGAAAGCCTTCAGGAGCAAAGTCCTGAAGGCTTTTGACTGCCGCCGATCAGAATCGAACTGATGACACGGGGATTTTCAGTCCCCTGCTCTACCGACTGAGCTACAGCGGCATCGAGACTATTTTTAGGAAATACTGAAAGAAATGTCAACACCCTCCGGTGAAGTTCTTGACCGGAGCGAATAGAGGGGAGTATCATTCCCCCGTGAATAATAACAAACGCGCTTTCGACGCATATAAAAAGATGACTCGGCCATCGAAAGAGACCGGCGGATCGGATGATCCTGCCGAGCCCGCTGATCCCGGGAAAACCGCCAAATCCAGCGGGGAAAACAAAGCTGCCGGTTCCAAGAAGCCGGAGATGAATAAGCAGCCGGCTGCACCTCCTGCAGGCACCCAATCCGGGGACTCCGGGCTTTCAGGCAGCTCTGCGTTTTCGAAAGCAGTCGGGGGTTCCTCCGGCGCAGGTGCCTATGAGCGGGTGGCCAGATTTCTTCTGCTTCTTGGAAAAGAAGAGGCCTCCCAGGTTCTCAGTCAGCTGGATGAAGGAGATGTTCTCCGCATAGCGGAAGAAATTTCCAAAATCAAGAAGATTTCGCACGATGAAGCTCAACAGATACTGAACGATTTCGGACGCCGGATCGATGAGGAGTCAACCCGTGTGCGAGGAGGGGTGGATACCGCTAGATCGATGCTCCAGGCGGCAATGGGAGAGGAAAAAGCTCAGGAGATTCTAAAGCGTGCGGTTCCTGAATCGAGTAAGCGTCCTCCCTTCGAATTTCTCAACGATCTGAGTAAGTACCAGCTGCAGTTTCTGCTTCGAAACGAATCACCCTCGGCCCTTTCGGTTATTCTGTCATACATAAAAGCGGAGCAGGCCTCGAAGGTCATAGAAGGTCTCGAAGCAGGCGAACAGTTGGTCTTAGTCAAGAATATCGCCAGGAAGAGACAGATACAGCCCGAGATACTCGAAAAGATGGAGGTTGTTCTGAAAGAGAAGCTCCGGCGGTTAGGGAAGGACGATACGGAACAGGTCGACGGGACCGGACGGCTGGCTCAGATCTTGCGCCACATGAATTATTCGGTTGAACAGAAAATTCTCGATGAACTCCAAACCGACAGCCCCGATCTATCCGACCAGGTCCGTGAGAAACTCTTTACCGTAGACAGGATTCTGCGGATATACGACAAGCATCTCCAGCAGATTCTGCGCGACTTCGAAAATCGGGAGCTCGCTCTCTTTCTGAAGGACAAAAAAGAGACCCTCCGTGCGAAGATATTCGGAAATGTTTCTTCCCGGCGCCGGATGCTCATCAAAGAGGACATGGAGGACCTGGGAGAGGTCCGAAAGTCGGATGTTGATGCTGCCACGAATGACTTCCTTTCGTATCTGCGGGAACAGGAAGAGGACGGAGAGCTTATTATCGAAGGCGAAGAGGATACCTACGTAGAATAACGGTTTCAATGCGCCCGGTTGACAGGTTCACCCTCGGCCCATACTATCCAATGCTATGAAATCAACGAACGCGCCAAAGACAGGAAAAGAGCTGAGGAAGCTCTATCTCCGTTTTTTCTCCGAACGGAATCATCGGGTCATTCCCGGAAAATCCCTCATACCTGAAAATGATCCGACTGTGTTGTTTACTACAGCCGGAATGCATCCGCTGGTTCCTTTTCTCTTAGGTGAGCCGCATCCTGAAGGAAAGCGGCTTGTAAATGTACAAAAGTGTATTCGTACCGGCGATATCGATGAAGTCGGCGATCCGAGCCATCTGACCTTTTTCGAGATGCTGGGGAATTGGTCTCTTGGAGACTACTTCAAAGAAGAAGCAATTCGGATGAGCTATGATTTCCTTACTTCTCCGGACTGGCTCGGGCTGGACCCGGATACCCTCTCGGTCACTGTTTTTGCAGGTGATGAGGAGGTCCCGGCGGACAATGAGTCTGCTGCGATCTGGAACTCAGTGGGTATCCCCAAAGAGCGCATCTATTTTCTCGACCGGTCGGAGAACTGGTGGGGCCCGGCCGGAGCTACCGGTCCCTGCGGTCCGGATACCGAGATGTTTGTCGATACCGGTAAAGAGACCTGCGGTCCCGAATGCAAGCCCGGTTGCTCCTGTGGAAAGTATTTCGAGGTCTGGAATGATGTTTTTATGGAATACAACAAGCAGGCCGACGGGACCTATGTTCCCCTCAGTCAGAAAAATGTAGATACGGGGATGGGCGTTGAACGGACCATCGCTATGCTCCTGGGAAAAAAGACCGTCTATGAGACGGAGTTTTTTCAGCCGATTCTCCGTTCTCTCGAAGAACACACCGGGAAACCATACGGTGAATCCGAGGAGACCACCAATTCTCTCCGGATCATTTCCGATCATATCAAGGCCTCGGTTTTTATTCTTGGCGACCCGCGCGGGGTCAGCCCCTCAAACCTCGGTCAGGGGTATATTCTCCGCAGGCTTCTGCGCCGGGCGATACGTCACGGCCGCAAGCTGGGTGTTGAGGGAGGTCTGCTCACCAAACCGGCCGGAATCGTCATTGAGATGTACCGGGATGTGTACCCCGAGCTTGCCGAGCGGGAGGCATTCATTCTCGAGGAGCTCCAAAGCGAGGAGGTCCGCTTTCTCGAAACCCTGAAGAAGGGGGAACACGAGTTCGAAAAACTTCTGCCGAATCTCTTGAAAAACAAGACTGCCGTTATACCCGGGCGCCTTGCGTTCAAGCTCTACGATACCTACGGTTTTCCTGTAGAGATCACCGAGGAACTGGCCTCCGAGCATGGCCTGAGTGTGGACCGGGAGGGATTTCAGAAGGCTTTCGAGAAACATCAACAGATGTCGAAGAAGGGCGCTGAAAAGTCATTCAAGGGGGGGCTGGCCGACAATACTACACAAACGACTCGGCTTCATACGGCGACCCATCTGCTCCATAAGGCTCTTCGTATGGTGCTCGGTGACCACGTCGAACAGAAAGGGAGCAACATAACACCCGAGCGCCTCCGTTTTGATTTTTCCCATCCGGAAAAGATGTCTCCCGAACAAATCGAAGAAGTGGAACGGATTGTCAATGAACAGATCGAACGGGATCTCCCGGTCTCTGTGGAGGTTATGTCCCAGGATGAAGCGAAGGAATCCGGAGCCATTGCCCTGTTCGGGGAAAAATACGAAGAACAGGTAAAGGTTTATACCATCGGCGATTTCTCAAAAGAGGTCTGCGGCGGACCGCATGTAGAGCGCACCGGTGAGTTGGGGAGATTTAGAATCAAAAAGGAACAGTCTTCATCTTCCGGGATTCGGCGGATACGTGCTGTTCTGGAAGAACGGTAGCAAAAAAGTGACAGGGAAACTCAGAGCCTGATAGTCCAGCGGTAGCGTTTGCCGCTCTCGGCGGAGCCGGATTCCGCTGTTTCGTCCCGGCCCTCAGGCGGGGAAGCGGCGGTCTCTCCGGCACTCCCGCCAGCCCCTCCGGCTGTATCCGTTGGGCCTGCCCCGAGCTGGCCGCAAGCAGCATTGACCCCGCGCCCCCGGGATCTGCGGGTTGCGGTGGTGATGCCGGCCTGTTCGAGGTTCGATAGATAGCTCTGGAGTCTGTCCCGGGAAGGGCTGGTAAACGGAAGCCCCGAAACCGGATTCCAGGGTATGACATTCACAAAGGCGTTCAACGGCTCGAGAAACTCAACAAGCGCTTGTATTTCGTCTTTTCCATCATTGATACCCTGTAAGAGAACGATTTCCAAGGTGATCCGTTTGTTGACCAGTTTTTGATACTCGATTAATACAGATTGGAGCTGCACAAGAGACTGGCCGGAGAGGGCAGGCATGAGCTCATCGCGGGTACTCTGGACCGCTGAAACCAGGGAAACAGCAAGTTTTATCCCCCGAACGGATTTCCGGCTTTCAGCAGGGTCTTCCTGCTGCAGGGCTATCAGCTTCTCGATTTCCTGAACCAGTCCGGAAGTGGATACGGTTATTCGTCTCGGGCTGAGTCCCGCTCCTTTCGGGTGAGTCAAGATCCTGATCGCCTTTATTACTTCCTCGGTATTTGCCAGAGGCTCTCCCATTCCCATGAACACAATGTTGTCAATAAGGTGTTCCCCTGTTTCCGGGGTTTGCCTGTCGCCGGATGCCTCAACCGATTTACCCGAAGCCCGGTCGGCCCCCTCTTCGAGCCAACGGCGGGTAATCATATACTGTTCAACGATTTCTCCGGCATCGAGGTTCCGTTTGAGACCGAGTGTGCCGGTTTTGCAGAAGGTGCAGCCCATCGAACAGCCGAGCTGGCTCGAAAGGCACAGGGTTTTTCTGTCCTGTTCATCGTGCATCAAAACAGACTCGATGTACCCCCCGTCGGCCAAGCCAATTCTGAATTTGACCGATCCATCGGGGTCTTCAGCGATAAGGTCGAGATCGGAGCTCCTGAGTGCCGGGTCCCCCTCTTCGAGGCGTTGCCTGAGTGTTTTGGGAAGGGTAGTCATCTCTTCGAAGGATTCGGCCCCCTTTTGTACCCACTCGAATAACTGACGGGCGCGGAAAGGGGGTTCGCCTTCGAGTATTGCAGAGAGCTCCTCTTCGAGCATGCCGGAAAGAGCCTTCATCTCTCTTCTCTGATTATGATTCAAAATTTAGCAGTCGATCGAGCAAATTGCTCACCTGTGAGTTCCGGAGCCCTGTCCGCTGAAACTGGTTGAGTGTTTCGATTGCCTTGTCCTTGTGATTCATAAGCAGGAAGCATTCCGCCGCTTCGATGTACAGCCGGTGATTACGGGGGTCGTTTTTCATAAGAGCCTGGAGAGATTCAACAGCGTCTTCGAGATTTCCCTTTTCCTTGTTGATCATCGCTAATCCCAGGATCGCGTACGTGTCGAACTCGATATTCAAAGCCTTGTGGTAGTATTCCTCAGCTTTCTCGTATTGTCCCATGTTCCGATAGGCATCTCCGGCACGGGTAAGGATAACCTTGTTGAAGGGGTCGATGTCGAGAATGATATTCCAGTATTTCAGTGATTCTTCCTGCTGATTGAGTCCCCGATAGCAGTCCGCAAGTCCGAAAAGCGCATAAAAATTCCGCGGTTCCTTTTCCAGAGCGCGCTGGAAAAAGGGTACTCCCTGATCGTAGGTCTTCAGTTTGCGGTGACAATTTCCGATCGAGGTAAGAACCCGAATATCTGTGTGGTTCCCGTTGATGTTGTGCATACGTTCCCAGTACTTGAGAGCGCTGTAGTAATCCTTGAAGTCGTAGTGAAGATGGCCCAAACCGATAAGTGCATAGGGATTGTCCGGTTCCATCTCGAGGACCTTGTCGTAGATTTCCTTCGAGCGTTTGTAATTTCGAACCTTGCGATAGGCATCCGCCACTCTGGTAAGAACCGTCACGTTGCTGTCATCGTGTTGCAGGTAGCGTTCCCATATTTCAATGGCCTTTGCGTATTGTTTGAGTGCCTTGTAACAGTCTGCCAGACCGAACAGGGCATAGTTGTTATCCGGAAAGACCTCGAGGCACTTCTGATAGTATTCCACGGATTCCTGGTATCTTCCGATTTTCCGGGATGCATCGCCCATTCCGACAAGGGCATAGTTATTGTATTCCTCTTCTTCGAGGATTTCCTGGAAGCAGGCCTGGGCCTCCTGAATCATATTCTGTTTCAGCAGGTTGTAGCCTTTTTTCGAGAGTTCGGATATACGGCTTTGCTGTTCTCTGCGTTCAGCGAGAAGCTCTTCCTTTCGTTCTGCTTCAGCATCTTCCGTGCCGTCTTGATTTTCAAGCCATTCCTGCTCGTTTTTTTCTTCATTCTCCATTTTACTTCGTACCTTCCTTTGTATTCCCCTCAACGGTGCTGTTTTCTTGTGTAAGCCAAGTCTGAATCACGCCGGCCATCCGCTGGATAATAGTTTCCGCTTTTCCGGGTGCCGGGGCTATCCAGTACAGTCGAAGGGCTTCAAGGTAATCATGATATTTATTAAAATAAATATCTCCGATCCTGACAATACCATCAGTATAGCCCGTAGTTAAGAAGATGCGTTTGGCCTCTTCTATCTTGCCGGCTTGATACAATTGATTCCCTTTCCGTATAAGCGCTGCTCTTTGTTCCGATGAAAGGTCAGGCTGTCTTGGCCTGGTAGTTTTTACAAACCCTTCTTTTGGTAGTTTACTGAGTATGTCTTTGTCCGCAGGCACTTCTTACTAACCTGTATTTATAATACAAAATGTCAACAATTAGTACAAGTTACCGGTCACCCTTGGTAGATGGTATCCCTGTGTACCTCGTATCGGTTTCGAGCGCTTCTCCGAGAGCTCTTCCAAGGGCTTTGAACAAGGCTTCCGCCATGTGGTGCCCGTTTAGCCCGTATCGGCATTCTGCATGTATGTTGATTTCTCCACGATGTGCAAATGCATAGATAAATTCCCGTATCAACGATAGATCGAACTCTCCGGCCCATTGCTGAGGAAAGTTACACGTGTATTCCAGGTAAGGACGGCCCCCCAGATCCACCGTTACCTCGGCCAGTGAGTCATCCATAGGGATCACCGAGTGACCGAACCGGCGAATCGGATCCGCCGGAGAGTTCAGGGCTTCCTTGAGCGCTTCCCCCAGTACCAGGCCGACATCTTCGACCAGGTGATGAGGATCAACCTCGACATCGCCTTTTGCTTGTATCTTTGCACCGAACCCCCCATGAAAGCTCATGGCATGCAGCATATGATTGAAGAAAGGAAGGCCTGTATCTATTTCCTTTTGTTCGCTTCGCGGAACAGACAGGTCGATGACTATTTGAGTCTCTGCGGTTTTTCGTTCTTTGTGCACGGTACTGTTCATTTTGTTACACCTGCCTCCCCAAAGAGACCAAGAAAGTCCTGTATCTCCCGGTAATTAAGTTTATAATACGCCGGGTTTGCAATCAAGTGAACACTGATTGTTTCGAGTTCTTCCAGGACCTCTAGATTATTTGCCTCGAGTGTTTTCCCGGTTTCAACAATGTCCACGATATAGTCGGTGAGCCCGAGTACGGGGGCCAGTTCGACTGAGCCGTTGAGTTTAATAATTTCTACGGCTGTGCCTCGCCGATGAAAGTGTTTCCTGGTAAAAACCGGGAACTTAGTGGCAGCCTGGATACGCCTTTGACCTGAAGGGGTTTCAGCTCCGCGGTGGCCTGCCAGGCACATTTGGGTGCTTCCGAAAGGCAGGGTGAGCAGGCGAATAAATCGTCCTTTTGATTCCCATAGAACATCATCGCCGCAAATTCCCAATCCGGCTATTCCATGGTGGATATATGTGGGCAGGTCGCTGTTTTTCACCAAAAAAAATTTCATCCGCTCTGTGCTGTCGTAGGCTACGAGTTTTCGGCCGGAAAAATCGAAATCGATGCCTCCCTCGACAAACCATCTGCCGATATCTTCGAGCAATCGTCCTTTCGGAAGAGCAAAACTCAACATTTACAACTCCTTTAACTCAGTTTGCAGATAATCGAGTTCTCGCGCCGTTTCTCGGCGGTGCGAAAGGTCTTAATGAAGCTTTCCTGCTGTTCCACGGTAGTCATATCCGGGATCTCAGCCGCCGGCCCACCTGATTGGGTCTCGATTTTCCGCAGCAGCATGGAAAAACCTACAGAAGGGGCGTTGAAACCGAAGTGTGACAAGAGGCGGTCATAACGCCCTCCGGAAACTACCGCTGAGTCGACGCCGGGTACATAGGCTTGGAAAGCTATCCCCGTATGATACGGTTGTGACCCGATCTCCGAAAGATCGGCCCGGAAATAGTCGCCGAACCCGAGCTCTTCCATAGTAGAAAGATCTGTTTCGATTGATCCGATCAATTCCCCTATTGCTCCTGCAATGGGAAGCTCTTTCATCTTGGTTCCGGCTGTTTGTTTGTTAAATGCCTCCAGTTCTCTTCTGTTTCCGATAAAACTGAAAAGTTCGCATAATGGGGCTGTTTCATCTTCGGTATATCCCCAGTTTCGAAGGCTTTCCGACAAAAGGCCCCAATCCCGGTCGCGGACGGCCGTCCTGGCCTGGACGCGTATGTTTGCTGTATCACTCTTAGAGCGTATCGATCCCTTTTCCCAAAAGCAGGTGTCGAAAAGAGCTCTCGAGCCGAGGTGAATGCGAGCCTGTTTCAAATCGAGCCGGTCGAGAACGGTAGACAGGAGCGAGAGTACTTCCAGATCTCCGAAGATTCCCGAACTTCCGATCAATTCTGCTCCGACCTGAAAAAATTCGTTATGAGAGATTTCCTCGATTTCCTGGTGTCTGAGGATAGAATCGGCATACCACAGACGGGCGGGCAGATTTTCACTCGTCAGTCCGGTTGCGGCCTGCCGGGCCAGAAAAAGTGTGGCATCCGAACGAAGCATGAGTAATTCGCCGTCCCGGTCAATCAGTCGATAGATTCTTGATATGTCCTCCTTTCGGAGAAGGGAGGAATAACTGTCGAAAAAGTCAAACACCGGGGTTTGTGTTGGCAGATAACCCCACAGGGTGAAAATTGAATCGAGGTGGTTCAATATCTCTCGGTGGTAATAGGCTTCTTCGAGGAAAAAACTTTCCGTAGCCTGTGGTGTTTTGTAAAGGGTGTCGCCGTTCACCATGAACTCCTTACAGTGATTCCGGCCGGAAGACCCGCCGGTTTTCCTACTATACCAAAAAGGTGGTAATCAGCATAGGAGGGAAAATCAGGGTGTTTCTTCCTGGTATCTAACCCCGTAGAAGGCGAGCATAGAACGGCCGTATTGTCTTTCATCGAATCGGGAAAGCGGTCCGATTGTTTCCGGCAGTTCGTTTTCACGGGGATAGTGGATCATGACGGTGCCGGCTTCTGTACAGCAGCCGGAAGAACCGACTTTCTCGAGCAGTTTCTCTTTGTTCGGATAGTTGAAGGGGGGGTCCAGAAAAACAAGGTCGAATGTTCCGTCGGGGTTTGACAGATACCGTTCGGCCGGTTTGAGGACGAGCCGCGCCGGTGCTTCCAGTTGCCGGATATTTGCAAGAATAGTCTGTCGCTTTTTCCTGTCGCCTTCAACCAATACCACCGGGGACGCTCCCCGCGAGGCGGCCTCGAAACCGATGATTCCCGAACCGGAAAAGAGATCGAGGAAACTCAAACCATACAAATCCCCGAGGATGGAAAAGGCAGATTCCCGCATACGGTCCATAGCAGGACGTATAATTCCCGGTGGGCAGGTGATGCGCCGATTGAGATAGCTGCCGCCGGTGATTCTCAGAGGTTTCATTTCAAGCTGTCCCCGCTGGTTCTTCCGGGAAGGGCGGCGCTTCTTTCATGAGCCGGCGGAGGAAGGCGCTGTCTTCCTGTTCGAGACCCGGATCTTTTTTCATCAGCGTTTCCACATCCTTTTTTGCCTGAACCAGGACTTCGGAATCACGGACGAGTTCTGCTATGGTAAAACGGATGAAGCCGGACTGCCTGGTTCCCGAAAGATCGCCGGGTCCCCTGATTGCCAGGTCCTTTTCGGCGATCACGAAGCCGTCGTTGCTCTCTTTCATAACCCGCAGTCGTTCTTTCCCTGCGTCGGTCAGGTCCGGATGATAAACCAGAAAGGCGAAGGACTGATACCCGCTTCTCCCGACTCTTCCGCGGAGCTGGTGGAGGGCCGAGAGGCCGAATCGTTCGGCATGTTCAACAACCATGCAGGTGGCGTTGGCTACATCTACTCCCACCTCTACAACACTTGTGGCAACCAGAATATCCACATCGCCTTTTGCAAAGTCCGCCATGATCTTTTCTTTCTCTTCTTCCGTTTTTCGTGAGTGGACGAGTTCGACTCGATAATCGGGAAAGATTTCCCCGGCAAGGCGCTGGTGCATCTGTTGGGCATCCTTTAATTCCATCCGGTCGGACTTGTTTATAAGAGGGTAGACAAAATAGGCCTGATGCCCGGCCTGCAGCTCGCGCTCTACAAAGTCGTAGACCTTTTGTTCGTTGCCGATTTTCGCCAGATGTGTCTCGACCGGTTTTCGCCCGGGCGGCATGGTTTTGATTACCGAAACCCGCAGGTCGCCGAAGGCGGTCATTGTCAATGTTCGGGGGATTGGTGTGGCAGTCAGCAGCAGTGTGTCGGGCCGGTAGCCCTTGCCGGTGAGTTTTAGCCGCTGGAGCACTCCGAAGCGCTGTTGTTCATCGATGATAACGAAGGCAAGGTGTTTGAAGTGTACCTGTTCTGAAAAGAGGGCATGGGTACCGATAACAAGCTGAATTTCTCCGGTTTGCAGCTCCTGCTGGATCTTGTGTCGTTCGTGTTCCGGCAGGGAGCCGGAAAGAAAACCTGTTCTAACACCGAGGCCCTCCAGACTCTTGCGGGTGCGTTCTGCATGCTGTTTTGCCAGAAGTTCAGTGGGAGCGAGAAAGGCGGCCTGTCCCCCTGCTTCGATATAGTGGAGAGCCCCGGTCAGGGCGACAAGGGTTTTGCCGGAGCCCACATCTCCCTGTAGCAGGCGTGCTGCAGGTTCCGGAGATAAGGCGTCTTCAATGATTTCCTGATGCACGCGTTTCTGATCTGCAGTCGGTTCGAAGGGGAGTGATTCAAAAAAGGCACTGCAGAGGTTTCCTTCGCTTTGATAGGCTTTCCCGCCTTCCTGTTTTCGCCGTTCTGCTCTGAGGGCAACAGTTAACTGAAGTCCGAAGAGTTCCTCGTAGATCAGACTCTTGCGGGCAAGCTCCATGTTCTGCATTGTTTCCGGGAAATGGATCTCTCTCAGGGCTCGGTTTTTCGGAAGAAAGCCGTAGAATTCACGAAAGGTCGAAGGGATCTCATCCTCCACTGAGCGTACTACCCCTTGCAGGATCCTGCCGACGGCATTTCGCAGGTGCTGCTGAGAGAGGCCGGTGGTAAGGGGGTAGAGGGGAAGAATGCGCCCGAATCTTTTTGAGCTTTCCCGGGCGGGCAAAGAATCCTCTTCCGTTGCGGCTTCGGTATCAAAGCTGCTGCTTTGCAGCTCTCCGTAGCGCATTTGGAAACTGCCGTAAAGGAAAAAAAACTTACCCGGCAGAAGAACCCGCTCGAGGAAATTCCTGCCGAAGCATACCAGCGAGGCTGTATCCGTTTCATCGGAAACGGTGACCTTGAGTGTACGATCGCGTCCCCAGCCGAAGTATTCCTGAGAAAGAACGCGGACGGTGGTGTTGGCATAGCCCTGCCTGTGTGCCTCTACGAGGGGCACAGGATCTTTCCGGTTTTCGTATGAACGGGGATAGTGGACCAAAAGATCGCCGATAGTTCGAATATCCAGCCGCTCGAGGGCGGAAGCTGTTTTCCGGCCAACACCCTTTACATCGAGAACCGGCTGGCGCATTTGGCGGAGAAACATATCCGGCGGTTCAGACCATTGTCTGGACTATTGGGCCCGAATTCAGCATCAAACGAATCAGCAAGGTGACCAGTAGTCCTCCGAGGATGCGATATACGATAAAGAGAATAATGCCGATCAAAAGCCGTGTTTTGTGGTTGATCGGCCGGTTGCCGATTATCCAGGAAGTGGATGAGTAGAGGATGGGTTCGGTAATTGTATCGATAGTCGACCAGAACGGGTTGATCGTCCCTTTTCCGCTTGCAAGGACAATGAGCCGGATAACAAACAGAATAATAAAGAAAACCAGAAAGAAAGCTGCACCGGCCCAGACGGCTTGGAGGATGATCGCCCCGAGTATCCCGGGGGTGATCGTTCCGAAGCGGGAGAGATTCTCGAATATGTTCTGGAGAATAACCAGTACAATAAAACCGAGAATAGGTGAAAAGTCTATAGTCCCCATGCGGAGGAACTTGAATTTCCTGAAATAGTTCAGGTAAGGGTCGGTGATGTTGGCCAATACCTGGTAGGCTTTTCCGAAATCGATTCCCCTGAACCAGCTGAGGATAATTCGTATAATGAGGATCAAAAGGTAAAGTGATACAACGGCGCTCAATACTCTCATGGTGGTCTGAAACATAGTTTGCTCCTTACTTGTGGTACGTTGTGGAAGTGCTTGTCATTCTTGCCATACTTCCTGAACCAGGGTGTTCTGCCGGATTCCCGCGATTGTTGTCTTTTCATCGGAGATCGTAATGTGCTGTGAAGCACGGATGATCACGTCGGATCCATTTTTCGGAATGTGAAAATAGAGGGGAGAGGCTCCCTGGTGTTCGAGAACATAGTCGTGTAACGATTGAAGGGCTTCGTGGTCGGTGCTGTTTTTGAGCCGGATGTGGACCTCCCGGACTTTGAGCTTTTCGAGTTCTTCGGGTGCCTTGATCTCTTCTACCGACAATTGGTGTTCACCTCGCTTGTCGGATATCTGTCCGCTCAAACCGAGGATTCGGTCCGTTTCCAGCAGGTGCTGATATTGTTGATATACTCTCGGGAACACCACAAAGGGGATCGTTCCACGGTAATCCTCGATAGCCCCGGCGGCCATCATGTCCCCTTTTTTTGTATACAGCTGTTTGTACTCTTTGATGAGGGCTACGGCTGTGTAGCGTTTATCCTTCATAGCCCGCTCCGGATAGCGGAGATCGATGCTGGAGGCGTT
Source organism: Spirochaetales bacterium (assembly GCA_021736255.1). Taxonomy (GTDB): domain Bacteria; phylum Spirochaetota; class Spirochaetia; order JAIPGG01; family JAIPGG01; genus JAIPGG01. The sequence continues at coordinate 42,566 of JAIPGG010000002.1, forward strand.
TTTCCAGATCTCCTTGTACTGGTCCAGGGGGTGGCCGGACAGGAAAAATCCAAGGTTCTCTTTTTCGTACCGGAGCCGTTCGAGTTCGGACCATTCGGGTACCTGTTCTATCTCGATATCCGGTGCGACTTCCTGATCCATTTGCTCGAAGAGGGAAGACTGACCGTATTCCCGGCTCTCCTTGATGCTGCCGACGATATCGATCAGCTTATCGAGGTTGGCAAAAAGGGTTGCACGGTTGGAATCAAGATTGTCGAAGGTTCCCGTTTGGATGAGGGTTTCGGTTACCTTCCGGTTGACAGTTTTCATATCGATCCGTTCGAGAAAATCGATAAAAGAGGTGAATCTTCCATTTTCGCTGCGTTCGGAGAGGATACCGTCTACTGCAGCAGAGCCGACATTCTTGATTCCCAGCAGCCCGTAGACGATCTTGCCCTCGGATACGGTAAAGTATTTTTCGGATATGTTGATATCCGGTGGGAGGATCTCGATACCGAGCTGCCTCGTCTCATCGAGATAAACGGCGAATTTCTTCGTATCGTTGATTTCGTTGGTCAGGTTGGCAGCCATGAACTCGACCGGGTAGTTTGCCTTGAGATAGGCGGTTTTATAGGCCAGGACCGAGTAGGCGGCGGCATGAGATTTGTTGAACCCGTACCCGGCAAAGGGGATGAGGAGGTCGAAAATGGATTCGGCCTGCTGCCGGGTATATCCCTTTTCCAGGGCGCCGTCCACAAAATCTTTCTTGAGCTTCGGCATGACTTCGGCTTTTTTCTTGCCCATGGCTCTTCGGAGAATGTCTGCTTGACCGAGGCTGTATCCGCCTACGATCTGGGCAATCTCCATGACCTGTTCCTGATAAACGATAACCCCGTAGGTTTCTTTCAAAACCGGCTCGAGCTCGGGCAGGGGATAGCGGATAGACTCTTTGCCGTTTTTTGCATTTACGAACTGGTCGATATTATCCATCGGACCGGGACGATACAGGGCGTTCAAGGCTATCAGGTCTTCGATGGAATTCGGTTTTGCCTGTTTCAGGATCTGCTGCATTCCGCTGCTTTCGAACTGAAATACGCACATGCTGTTTCCATCGCCGAGGAGGCGGAAGGTTGCTTCATCGTTCTCCTCGATGGTATCCAGGTCAATCTCGATACCCTGTTTCTTGATGAGCCGGACGGTATTTTCGATGAGGGTTAGGGTCTTGAGGCCGAGAAAGTCCATCTTTACCAGTCCGCACTCCTCGAGGAGATCCATGGTGTACTGGGTGGAGACGGCCCCGGTTTTCGGGTCCCGGTAGAGGGGAACGTATTCGGTAAGTGGTTCTTTTCCGATTACGATTCCTGCGGCGTGGGTGGATGCATGGCGGTTGAGGCCTTCGAGCCGTCTGCTTTCATTAATCAGGGCCTCGTAGACACCGCCGCGATCGGCAACCTCCTGCAGCCTTGGTTCCTGTTGAAGGGCTTTTTCGAGGGTCATTTTCGGCCCCTCCGGGACGAGTTTGGCGGTGCTGTCTGATTCAGCGTAGGGTATGTCCAGCACCCGTGCTACATCGCGGATCACCGCTCTGGCCTTGAGCGTTCCGAAGGTAATAATCTGGGCCACTCGGTCGCTGCCGTATTTTTTTGTTACATAGTCGATAACCTCCTGCCGGCGTTCGAAACAGAAGTCGATATCGAAATCAGGCATAGAAACCCGTTCGGGATTAAGAAAGCGTTCAAACAAGAGGTTGTACTTGAGGGGCTCGATGTCGGTGATCTTGAGTGCATAGGCGACAACCGAACCCGCGCCTGATCCCCGACCCGGTCCTACCGGGATGTTGTTCACCCTGGCAAAGTGAATAAAATCCCAGACGATCAGAAAGTAGCCGGTAAAACCCATCGAGATAATGATGTTCAGTTCGTAGTCCGCCCTGTCTTTCACCTCATCGTAACGCTGGGGATACCGTTCTTTCAGGCCCTGATAGGTCAGATCCCGGAGATAGGCATCGGGATTCTCGTAGCCTTCGGGTATCCGGTAGAAGGGGAGGATGGGACCCGGCAGTTCGATTTCGAGATCGCAGGCAGCCGCTACCTTCTTGGTGTTGGTAAGTGTTTCGGGGAGGTCGGCAAAGATTTGCCGCATCTCGGATTCGGATTTCAGATAGAACCCGTCTCCCTTGAATTGCATGCGCTTGGCTTCGTGCTGTTTTTTGTTGGTTCCGATGCACAGCAGGATGTCCTGGGCATTCGCATCGCTTTTATCGACATAATGGACATCGTTGCTTGCCACGATCGGGATGCCCGTTTTTCTCGATAGCTGGACAATGCCTTTTTTGACGGTCTCCTGTTCGGGTATGCCGTGGTCCTGGATTTCCAGGTAGAAATTCTCCTCACCGAAGAGGTTCCGATACCAGAAGGCCCGTTTTTCGGCTTCCTCGTTTCGTCCATTCAGAATATCCTGGGGAATGTCGCCGGCAAGACAGGAAGTCAAGCAGATCAGCCCTTCATGATATTTCTCGAGCAGTTCATCGTCGATTCGCGGTTTATAGTAAAACCCTTCGAGAAAGGAGAGAGAGCTCAGGATCATAAGGTTGCGGTACCCTGTCCGGTTTTTTGCCAGCAGAACCAGGTGAGAAAGGCGTTTGTGCTTTTCCTCGGGGGTTTTGGTGTGACGGGAGCCGGGGGTTCGGTAAAATTCACAGCCGATAATCGGTTTGATGTTCCGTTTCCGGCAGGCTTTGTAAAAGTGAAGGGCCCCGAACATATTCCCGTGGTCGGTCAGGGCCAGTTCTTCGAAACCGTATTCCGCCGCTCGGTCTACGAGCTTTTCCACTGCGGCGGCTCCGTCGAGAAGGGAATAATCCGAATGTACGTGAAGATGGACGAAATCAGCCATCCGCTCTTGTCCTCCTGGAATTCATAGCATGTATCCCGCCTTGTGTCAGTATCGGCCCGGAACAGGAATTGTTGCTTCACTACCGAGGTTGCTCAGAAAGTCCAGGGCTTTGAGAATGAGCATTCTCCGGTCGAGTTCTCTGGGGATCGGTCCTGCAGCCTGGAAAAACGAATCGAGCTCTTGGTATAGATACTCGGTTTCCCGCTGGGAAAGAGGTGGAACACGGCCGACCAGCTCCGCTTCCAGTTCACGGTGCCGCATGACCAACCGGCGAAAGGCGCTGAATACCAGCCGTGCTTCGGAAATTGTTCCCTTTTCCATCCGGGCTACTGCGGTTACGGAGAGATGAGTTTCCGGCATCCAGAAATTGTGTTCATGCTTCCAATAGAGTTCCTCGGTAAAACTCTCGACGGGTATGAGTATTCGCTGGATGAGTTCACCCGGTTTGAGCCTGAGGTTGTTCTCTGAATCGATCAGTCTGGGGATCGGAAGCCTGCGGCTTCCTTCCGGACCAATCAGTTCGACTTGAGCTTCGAGGGCGAAGAGAACGGGGAAGCTGTCCATCCGATATTCCGGGTTGGATAGGTTCCCGCCGAGACCGGCAAGATTCCGGATTGCAGGGGTGCCGATGGAGGTCAGACAACGGTACAGACAGACGGGGAGAACCCTCTTGGCCTGCTCGAGCAAAAGGGATAAGGGGGCGGCTGCTCCGATTTCGAGAAAGCGTTCGGTTCGGTGAATCCTCGTCAATTCATCGATTCCCCCGATATTGATTACCTGTTCTCCGAGGACGGGAATTTTCTTTTGTTCACGGCCCAGCAGCCATGTGCCGCCGGCAAAGAGAACGGCCGACGGGTGCCGGCTGTAGAGTTGAATGAGCTCGGTCAAATCAGCAGGCGAGAAAAAGCTAACCATTCGCTGTTCAGCTGCCATTTCTCGACCTCCTGAAGTATGCTGCCAGATGTATCGCCCGGAATAGAGTTGACTCTCCTCCGCAGCGGGTTTCGATACTCCGGAAAATATTGCGGATTTCGCTCTGCTCGGGGTTTTCCTCACGCTGAATAAGGTCATGAACCAGGAGAATGAGAGCAGGTTTGACAGGTTCACAGAGTTTCACCCCTGCTTCCTCGAATCCGCCTTCGATATCCCGGTATTCATCCGTGTTCCGGAACCCCTCGAGCGTCATGATCTCTTTATTTCTGATATTTGCGGCCAGCACCAAACATGAGGGCACCGGCCGTCCCTGCAGAAGCACCATGCAGTTCCCGCAGCTTCCTCGATAACAATCTCCGGTGATGCTTGAAATACTGTAACGGTCACGGAGAATATCTACCAGTCTTCTTTCGGGCTTCGAGTTGAGACGAACCTTTTTCCCGTTTAGAACAAAGTCGATTATCAACTGCTTTCCTCCAGCTCTTTGAGCCGTTCGCTCGTAATCGGGAGACTGTCAAAGTCGAGGCCGGTAGCTTGACTTACAGCGACGGCGAATGCCGGTGGAATTGTAGAATAGGGAAGCTGGGAAATTCCCTTGATGGTTGACCGGTTGCCGTCTTCGAGGAAATCGATATAAACAGGAGGAGTTGCGGCGGGCGGTAACAGGTGATAACGGTGCCAGTCTCCCTCGTCGGGCGCCTTTCCCCGGGAGAGAATCTCATGGTAGGACCAACCGAGAGCGGAGCGGATTCCCTCCTCCAGGCTGCTTACCAGTCGCCTGCGGTTGATGACCACCCCGCCGCTTATCATCAACCATATTCCGCGAATCGTTAATTCGAAACTTATAGAATCTACTTCCACTTCCACAACGGAAGCTCCCCACGCGGATTGAGGAAAGGGATAGCCTTCGAAGCTTTCATGGTTCCACGCGTGTTTCGGCGGCAGCCGGTAGCTTCTTTGGATTTCAATAGGAAGGGCTTCCCGGAAACGCCGCTTCTTGATTGCATCGAAGCACTGCTTGAGTAGCCGCGATGTAACGGTGAGGTTTCGCGCTAGTATCGATGGACCGGTATCCGGAACCGTCGAGGTTGCCGGAGAGGTGAAATGGACTTGTTCGGGGGATATATCGAGGGTTCTTGCCGCCATTTCCTTCCAGTATGATTGAAGAGCTTCGGAAATGCTGGAGGTTGAAATGGAAAGATTACCTGCGGTATCCATGGATACTCGCACGGTCTTCGACAGCTTTACCTCCTTGCGTCCGATAAAGCCGTTTCCCTGATAGCCGGTAGAAAGCCCGATTCCCCGGCTCATATCGATTGTTTTAGAAAGAGAACTGCGACGCTTTCTGCGCATCTCATAGGCCGCATGTTTCCGCCGATAATCGGAGCGGTCCACTACCGACTCCAGAGCCGGCAGGACAGCCTCGGCTTCGCGGTAGAAGCGGGGAACTTCCTCTTCGATATCAGGTTTGATGTGACGTTTTTTCCACTCGTAAGGGTCCTGTTCACTCATATAAGCGGCCCTTCCTCCATGCACCTCGGAAATGAAAAGACCCTGGCTTGTTCCCAGGCCTTCGAAGGCGTTCATGGGGGGTTTGTTGGTAGTAACAATACGGCCTGTGAGGTTCATAGCAGGGCAGTAATGCTGCCCAACGGCGCCGAGACATATTCGTTCGAGCATCTCCTCTTCGAAAAGAGGGAAGGCGCCTGCATCACAGCTGATATCAATTTCCCGTGCCGTAATATACCCTTCGGCCGAAAGATGGGTACGCAGTTGTGCTGAAACAGGTGCACGCTTGGAGGTATAGAGGAAGTCCTCCTGCCGGTTGTACCGGAGGAGAACCGGTTTTCCGGTTAACCATGCGGCCAGGGCGGCATGGGCGGCAACCAGAGAACTGCTCCAGACCTTCCCGTCCAGTACCGTTTGTTCATCCTTGATTTGGATAGAGACCTGTTCAGGGTTGATACCCAGAACCTCGGCCACTGTGGTCTTGACGTGATAGGGCCAGCGGGAATAGGTGTGCACCTCGATCTCCCGGCCCTTTCGTAGAGCAAAAGCGCTGTGGGGTTCAGGATAGTAGTGTTCCTGCGGCGGTGTGGATATCCGTTCTTCGAGGACCTGCACCGCCTGCTGCTTCTGGAAATCCATATCTCCGTAAGAGATTCGGTAGTCGCTTTCCTTCGTAGCCGGTCCGGGTGTTGCGGCAAGAAAGCGGGGTTCTGCCGGAACCGCATCGATATGAATCCTCTCTGCGGCCGTGCTCAGCTCTTCTTCATCATTGCCGACCAAAAGCCCGAGAGGCATTCCCCGATAGGACAGGATGTCCTTGGCCAAAACCGGCATATGTGACTGAAAAACCGTGAGCCTGTTTTTGCCGGGAATGTCAGCGGCGGTAATTAGCCTGTATCCAGTCGGCAAAGAACCGCTGTCAATGCTGCGCAGCCGCCCACGGGCTACCGGCGAACGAACCGTCACCGCAGTGAAGAGCTTTTTCTTGTATTGTTTGCGATAAGCAATTTCATCCATGGGTATCTATATCTTCCGTGACGTCTCAGCTCAGCCTGAAATGGGATTTACCAATGTGTATTACTGTTTCAATTATTCGATCAATCTGCCGATCGGTCAACTCCGGATAGAGGGGAAGACTGATGGTTCGGCTGAAAGAATCAAGGGCATTCGGGAAATCCCCGGGTTTCAGGCCGTAGCGGTCACGATAATACGGCATGAGATGAAGGGGGATATAGTGTACCGAAGTTCCGATTCCGGCCTCTGAGAGTGCACGGATGTATTCATCGCGAGTGATCGTCAATTGCTCCGGACGTATCCTGAGCAGAAACAGGTGCCATGCATGGCTCGAAGGAGCAGGGGGCATCTCAAAAAAACTGTACTCACCGAGTCTGCTCAGATATATCTTGGCTATCCGCTTCCTCTGTTGAGCAAGTTCCCAGGCTCTTTTCAGTTGTACTCGTCCCATTGCGGAGGCTGTGTCCGGCATGTTGTATTTGTAGCCGGCCTCGACGACATAATATTCCCAATCCGCCTCGTTGCCTTCATAACGGAACCACGCATCCCGGTCGATCCCGTGCAGACGCATAATTTGAATCCGTTCGGCGGTTTTCTTTGAATTGGTAACAACCATTCCCCCTTCCCCGGTGGTGAGCGGTTTCGTAGCATAAAAGGAAAACACCCCTGCATCCCCGACGGTTCCGGCAAAGGGGGCTGCTTTTCTGCTTTCCTCGGAAGTTTCTCCTTCTTCGATCCGGAGAGGAAAGGCATGGGCGGCATCCTCTATCAGCGGAATATGCCGGCGCTCCGCCAGGGATTTGAGGTGAGTTGCCGCGCATGGTGCCCCGCCGAGGTGCACCGGGAGCAGGCAGGCCGTCTTTTCCTTTTCCAACAGGGCTTCCACCCCGGAGGGGTCGATCTGGAAATCGTCCGGGTTGATGTCTACAAACCGGGGGTGGGCCCCCAGATGTCTGATTGCCTCGGCGGTTGCAGTGAAGGTATAGGGAGTGGTAATAACCTGATCCCCTTCCCCGACGCCGAGGGCTTCAAGCGCCAGGTGGAGTCCGGCGGTTGCGGAATTTACAGCCAATGCATTCGGGCACCGGATGAACTCTGCAAATTCCTCTTCGAACCGGAGGGTCTCCCGGCCCGTTGTGAGCCATCTGCTGCGAAGCACTCGGTCGACCGCTCGTCGTTCCGCCCTCCCGATCGACGGACGGTGAAAGGGAATAGGATCAGTACGGCGGTTCATCACGAGGAACCTCCAGGGAAGGAATATGTTTTTGAAGTATGCTGCGCAGAAGGCGGCGGTTCCGATACGAGTCACTCCGATCTGAATCAAGGAAACAGATTGGAGCGAGCTTTTCCAGCAGTTCCGGTAGATTCAGAACATTCGGGCGGGACCTTTCGACCCGGAGAATTTTTTCGAAGCTTGTTTCCACACTGTTTTCATGAGAAGAAACGAGATGCTCGGAGACCTTCTCTCCGGGCCGCATCCCGATCCAGGAGATGTCGATGTCCCGGTACGGTTCGAAACCGTAAAAGCGTATCATTTGCTCTGCCAGATCTCTGATCCGTACCGGTTCTCCCATATCCAGGAGGTAGAGGTTTCCTCCGCTTCCCAAGCCTGCGGTCTTTAGTACCAGCGAGGAGGCTTCCGGAATGGTCATAAAGAAACGTGATGTTTCCGGGTGAGTAAGGGTAACCGGGCCTCCCTTGAGGATTTGTTTCCGGAAGAGGGGAAGAATGCTTCCCCGGGAGCCGAGCACGTTTCCGAAGCGCACCACCAGATAATCGCGGACATCCGCCGCCCGCCTTAGTACGAGTTCCTCGGCAATGAGTTTCGAAGCCCCGTAAACTGAAAGCGGATTGACGGCCTTGTCGGTGGAAATCAGAGTGAGCCGGGGAACCCCGCTTTCTTCTGCGGCATCCAGCAGGTTGAGTGTGCCGAAAACATTGTTTTTTATCCCGGCTATGGGATTGGCCTCCATAAGCGGCACATGCTTGTAGGCTGCGCTGTGAAATATAACGTCCGCCTTCAATCGAGAGAAGATGAATCGGACAAAATCACGATCCTGGAGTTCGCCGATGACTGGAACGATGGTGGCTTTCTCTCCGACTCCTTCCTCCTGGAGTATTCTGAGTTCTCTGTCGATGTCGTATATGCTGTTTTCCCCGTGGCCGAGAAGATAGAGGCGCTCCGCCCCGCCGGAGAGCAATTGTCTGGCGAGTTCGCTGCCGATGCTCCCGCCTGCTCCGGTTATCAGAACACGTTTACCCCGGAGATACGAGAGGCTCTCCTTGAGGTGTATGGCAACCGGTCCGCGGGAGAGGAGGTCTTCGGGGTTTATTTCCCGTGCCTGAATCAGGTGGGCTTCCCCGTCGACGATCTGGGCAATTCCCGGCAGGATGCGGATTCGCGAGAATTCGGCCTGCTTGAGTATGGAGTAGAGCTTGCTCAATTGGCGCCTGTCGGCGCTCGGAATTGCAATAATTGCTTCGTCGGTCGGGGTGGTGTCAACCAGGTTCATGACTGCATCTATCGGTCCGAGAACAGGGATCCCCTCGATACGGGTACCGATTTTTTCGGAATCATCGTCGAGAAAAGCAACCACACTCCCGAGAATACCCTTTTTGTGGATTTCCGAGGCAATGGACCTTCCGGCAAAACCGGCGCCGATAATGTAGATCCGTGTTTCTCTTATACTCGGCATATGCTCTCAGCGATGATTAGATTCCGGGAGCTCTTCCCGGTCGTTTTTCATGGCTTCCATGTCTTCGAAGCCGAAATCTATCAAAAACGCGTCGTCGTAAAGGCTCAGTTTGACCTTGGCACGCTTTTTCCTTTTATCCACCTTGACTATTCTGCCCTCTAGGCCCTTGAGTGGCCCGTCGAGAACCTGTATGCGCTGGTTTTCATCGAAGACAACCTGAGATTTCTCCGCTATTTCCCCGTACGATTGAAAGTGAAGCACCAGTCGTTTATCATCACCTTCGAGTGGTACAATGTCGTAGTTGCTTTTGAGAAAGCGATAAAAATCCGGCATTCGCTTTAAGAGCCAGTAGATGTCTGCGCTCACCTCTTCGGTTTCCAGAAAAAGGTAGCCGGGAAAGATCGGTTTCAGGGTTTCCTTGGGTTTTCCCTGTTTCCATATAGTAAGACTCCGCCGGGGCCAAAAGAATTTAAGACGAAGCTCAGGATTGTTATAGGCTATCATCTTGAGAAATTTGTCTTCATTCCGTGATTTAACCTGAACAACATAGAAGTTCATGGTCGGTTCTTTTCAGATTTCATCCTGACTCCGTCTGATTGTATGCCAAAAATAGCATGGAAGTGCGGGAGCTTCAAGCAGGATGGGAAGGAAGGCCCCGGGAGTAATACTCAGGAAATTTTTCAAGATTCCGATATTTTAGAATAAGGAGTACTCTGCTATGCAACGGAACATTATTTTTCTCTTGGTTTTACTCTTCCTTGCATCAAGCTTGGCCGCCGAAACGGTTATGGTGAGTCTTCATACCGGTGAACAGCCTTCCCGGACACCGACTTCATATCTAATCGCGCTCGAAGAGGGGATCATGGAGGTGTTCTTCCAGGAAGGGCATATTGTCTTTAATTCGGTACCTGATTCAGGTTCGATGCCGAAAGGAGAGGTGGAAGGCGAACTCTACAGCGTTGCAGGTGGGGGCGGAGCAGGTTTTTTGATAACCGCAGAGCTACAAGTGAAAACGCCTTCTCCGGAAGAAAGAGAAAAATCCGATGAAGAAAACCGACCCCTGCCGGTTTCCGCTCGATTTCAGCTGGCTCGGGTGTTACCCCGTCGCTTAATCGAAACGGGAATAATCGAGTTCGATCGACAGGAAAAGTCGGAACAATTAACTCCCCGGGATATGTGTTTTCAATTGGGAAACGAGATAGCTTATCGAGCTATTCAGAAATGGTGAAAGAGGTTTTTTTACGATACAAGGAGTAGGAACGATGAAGGGCAAGAGAGTATTTCTCCTGTTGATACTGGCAGGTATGCTTACTTCGGGAGTGACGGCTGCCTCGCTTTGGGAGGGGAATGCTGCAATGAGCAGATACGGGGAGTTCCCTATGAGCGGACTCTTCGGGGCGTCGAACTCATTCCCGAGGAATACCACGGTGAAAGTCGAAAATCTTGATACCGGCAAGAGTGTAGAGGTAGTCATTACCAAACGGCTCGATGATCCGGGATTATTCATGCTGCTTTCCCGTCAGGCTGCAGAAAAACTCAGCATACCCCCGAATGATGTCGTCCGGGTCAGTGTTTCCCTCGCCGAAGGTGAAGCGGTCGAGGAATACACAGGACTTCCCGATGATCAGCCCTATCATCCCGATCCGGACATCAATCCGGCGGCCGGCGTTGAGTCGACAACCCCGGAGGCTGTTGAATCAGCAGAAGAGATTGCGGAAGCCGCGCAGCCGGAAGCTGCACAGCCGGAAGCTGCACAGCCGGAAGCCGCACAGCCGGAAGCTGCACAGCCGGAAGCTGCACAGCCGGAAGCTGCACAGCCGGAAGCCGCGCAGCCGGAAACGCCGCAGCCGGCGGAAAAAGAAACCGCCGAGCCGGCTCTGCAGGACGAGCCTGTCGTGTCTGCGGAACCTGCTGAGCCGGAAGAACCTGCTGAGCCGGCGGAGGACAGTGTTCTGCCGGAAGAGCCGATGGAAGAGCCGACCGACCTAACGGAGGTCACCCCGGCACCGGTCGTAATACCGATTATTCCTGAAGAAGAAAAAGAAACAGAACCCGAAGAGGAACCCGATCTCGAGGCCGAACTCGATGCACTCGCAAACCGGGAGCCCTCGAAAGAGGTGGAACGGGAATCCTTTGCCGATCTGGACCCGGAGCTTTACGAACGGCCTGCTTTAACCGAAAGGCCGGAAGAACTCGAGGAGCTGCCCCTGACTGTTGCCGAACCGGCCGAAAAAGAAGAAATAGTACAATCCGAAACCCCCGAGCCCTTGCCCGAAGGGCCCACGGTAACCGAATCCGTGAAAGAGCCGGAGGCTACCGAAGAGGTTTTTCCCGCAGAGCAGCCGGAAGTGACCGAGCAGCCGGAAGCGGCAGAGCAGCCGGAAGCGGCAGAGCAGCCGGAAGCGGCGGATAAACCGGAGGCAACGGACATGCCCGAGCCTGACGAAGAGGGGGAAGTCGAACTCACACTTGAACCTGCAGGACCGAAACCTCCGGAACCCTCTGCGGCAACAGCTCCTGCTGAACTTGCCGAGGCGAAAGAAGAAGGAGTGGCGGAAGGAGAAGGCGAGGCAGCAGAGGCGGCCGAACCGGCCGAGCCGGCCGAACCGGCAACGGAACGCCCAGAACCGCAGCCCGAAATCACAAAGGCCCGGGACGAAGGCAAGCTGCTGGTCGATACCCTCGAATCCGGTTCTTATTATCTGCAGCTCGGAGTGTATTCCTCGAGGAACTCGGCTGTACGGGTTGCCGGGGGCCATACGGACACCTATCCTGTAGCGGTTTTGCCGGTAAGCGGCGAAAAGGGAACCAGGTATAAGGTCATGGTAGGTCCGCTGAACAATGATGAAAGCGGAACACTGTTGTACTGGTTTCGGTCACGGGGATATCCTGATGCCTTCCTGAGAAAGGGTAATTAGAAAACGGCGGGGTAAAGATCCATGAAGAATTCCCAGGGAGGCGCTGATGCTGCCGATCGCAACAGCAATCGGCACCCGAAAGAAGAGATGGACCGCCTTGCCGGTCTTCTGCGCCGGTACCAACACGAGTACTACGTGCTCAGTGCCCCCTCGGTATCCGACGAAGAGTATGACCGTTTGTTCGAGCGGCTGAAATATCTGGAATCAGAATATCCCGAATATGCCCGGCCGGACTCTCCCTCTCAACGGGTGGGTTCCGATTTGATGCATGAACTGCCGGAGGTGGAACACAGCATTCCTGTGCTCAGCTTGGATAAGGCCTACACCGACGAAGGGGTTTTGAGTTGGATGGAGAAGACCGCCGGAGCGGCAGGTGAACCGGTTACCTTTCTTGCCGAGGAGAAGATAGACGGTGTCTCGATCGTGCTCTATTATGAAGACGGGGTGCTGCAGCGAGCTGTGACCAGGGGCAACGGGTATGTGGGAAACGATGTTACCCCGAATGTAAAGACTATCGGAGCCGTGCCGCTTTCCCTGCACAAGGTGTCGGATCTCACTGTTCGCGGCGAGATATATCTGCCGAAAGACAGGTTTCAGGATATAAACAGCCGCATGCCCGAGCCCTTTGCCAACCCGAGAAATCTGGCATCCGGAACACTGCGCCGAGTTCGCAGTGTGGAGACCGCACGAGTACCGCTTACCATGTTCGCCTATGAGGGAATTTTCCCCGACCAGGAAGAAACCCATGACCGGGTTCTGACCAGGCTCGAGGAACTCGGATTCAGGGTAAATCCCCGTTTTCGACTGTTCAGAATTGATCCTGCCGACCCGAGCGCTTCCGGCAGTGACTGGGAAGAGTTCAAAGCCTTTCTCAAGCAGGAGAATGAAGAGCGGGATAGCCTTACCTATGAAATCGACGGACTCGTAATCAAGGTAAACGAATTGGCCCCCCGCGAGCGGCTTGGTTATACGAGCCATCATCCCAGATGGGCTGTTGCCTACAAATTCGAATCGCCCCAGGGGATAACCCGGGTTCGTGATATCGAGGTGCAAATCGGTCGAACCGGCAGGGCAACACCGGTAGCCCGGGTCGAACCGGTCTCCATAGGAGGCTCGACCATTACGAATGTAACGCTCCACAACCAGGAATATATATCAGCACTCGAGCTCTCCATCGGCGACCAGGTCGCTGTTTCTCGAAGGGGCGATGTGATACCGGCGGTGGAAAGGGTTATCGAAAAGGATGCCGGCAGTCCGCCGGTCTGGAAAATGCCCGAAAACTGCCCTTCCTGCGGCCGAAAGCTGCAGCAAAAGGGTGCTCATCATTTCTGCGTCAATCCGGATTGTCCGGCGATCCGATTCGGCAGACTCCGTTTTTTTGCGGCCAAGGGGCAGATGGATATAGATAATCTCGGTCCGGAGACGGTGAATACACTTTTCGAAATGGGTCTGGTAGAGGACATTGCCGATTTTTATCGGGCTGATTATTCACAGCTTTTAGGTCAGGAAGGATTCGGGCCGAAGAAGGTAGAGCTGATAAAGCGCGGGGTGGAAAAGAGTAAGCAGCGCTCCTTTCGTACGGTATTGACCGCTCTTGGTATTTCGGATTTGGGTGAAAATGTTGCGGACTTGCTTATCTCAGGCGGTTTCTCATCGATGGAAGGGCTTCTCGAGGCGGCCGACCGGGACGACCGGGATGCTCTCTCGGCGATAGCGGGGATCGGGCCGAAGATGGCCGAAGGGATTCTCTCTTCTTTGCGGGACCGGCGGCTGCGGGAACAGATCTCCGCCCTCGCTGAGGCCGGCATTTCCATGTCTGCGGAGGAGGACAGGCGCAAGGCTGCCGGAGAGGCTTCCGGTGGAGAGGAATCCGGACAGGATCTCCCCCGGATTTTCGAAGGTCAGACATGGTGTGTCACCGGCAGTTTCGAGTCCTTCACTCCGAGGGAGGAGGCGATGGAAGAGGTGAAAAAGCGCGGGGGCAGGGTAGTCTCTTCGGTCACCGGTAAAACCACCCATCTCCTCGCCGGCAGCGGAGCGGGTTCGAAGCTGGAAAAGGCGCGCAGTCTGGGGGTTTCGGTTGTCGACGAGGCGGAATTTCTCCGGCTGCTCGGCCGAGGCGAATCAGAGAACAAAGCGGAACGGCAGTGAATACTCACCGGAAAACAAAAAGCAAGCGTCAACTACGGAAGGAACAGAAGGCTGCAGCCCTGCTCGAGGGACAGGGGTGGGGAGTAATTCCGCCGAATCAGTATCTGATCGATATGGAATCCGAATTCCTAGAGATCTGGAGGCAGGTGAGTCCCTATACCATGACCAGTGTAGAGCGGGGATATGCCCTCTATCAGGCGGTGTTTTCCGTTCTCGACAGGAATATTGCCGGAGATTTTGTAGAGTGCGGGGTCTGGAAGGGAGGGTCGGCAGCATTAATGGCTTTAAGCCTTTTCCGAGCGCGGCACTCCAATCAAGAGATCCGGTCTTCTGCGGCCCGAGAGAGGCGAATCTGGTGCTACGATACCTTTTCGGGGATGACCGAACCCGGAGAGGAAGACAGGATTGCAGCAACCGGTCAGTCTGCAGCAAAGCGGCTGCAGAAAGATGCATCGTTTTCCTCCTGGGCAGTAGGTATGGAAGAGGTGAAAAACAACCTTTCCCGGGTCGGACTCGATTCGAGGGGCTTTAGGTTTATTCCCGGTCCTGTGGAACAGACGCTCGATCAGCAGATGCCGGATCGGGTTGCGCTGCTTCGCCTTGATACCGATTGGTACGAATCGACCCGCGTCGAACTGGAACGGCTCTATCCGCTGTTATCCCCCGGCGGGGTTTTGATCATTGATGATTACGGCCACTTTACCGGGGCCCGCAAGGCGGTGGACGAGTACTTTTCTTCTCGGGCAGACTCGATGCCGGTACTGCTTCAGCGTATCGATTACACCGGCCGGCTCGTCCTCAAGCCGGGATAAGCATCAATACAGAGAGACTTTCTGTTTTATTGTCCTTATTGTTCTTCCGATCTCCGCCGGCTGATCGGCTTGAGATAGCTTTTCATGCCGCCGCCGGGAGAGGCCCGCCCGAGTTCGGACAGAACAATATCTAAGGCCAGGCGGTATTGGGCATAGGTGATTCGCAGGTGCTCCTGGAACCCGAGTTCCTCCCGTACCCTGGTTTGTTTGCTTTTCCCGAGTTTTGAAAAAAGCAGTTCGCGGTCGGTTTTTTGCAGGTACAGCATGGAAAGGGCGAGAGAGCGGTCCTGAATACGCATCAGACGGTTCTGCAGTGTTGCCGAATCCATCGAGTGGAGGAGCCGAATCAATTTTTCTTCTCCTGACTGTGAGGGTGCAGACACTTTGTGAACCTCCTTCGCTGGTACAAAGATATCAGTTTACGACCGGCGGTGAAACCGGAAAATCGAAGGCAAACCTGTGCCGGAAAAGGAGGAGTGTATCCACAAACCGGCGATTGTTCCGGGGGTCCGAATCGAAAAACAGAAGATGTGAACTGCACGAGCAATCACTGGACCCGAAGTTCGTCACCTCCCCGTCAGCGGCCGCCCGGACATGCGAGGCAAGAGAACATTCGAGGTCGAAGCGGCTTCGGATGGGAAAGGACTTTACAAGGCTGCCCTCCTGAAGGAGGTAATCAATGTGCCAGTGCATCCGCTTCCTCTGCCGTTTGTGGCGGGCCACCCGCGCTGTAAGCCCGCGCCGGGCTGAGCCGGCGTAGACATACCATCCCCTCGGAAACTCGAGAGGGCCGAGAGAGCCGATTCGAATCACTTTTCGAGTTTCTATCCGGACTAACAACAGGTAGGCCCCGCCGTCCGGAAGTTCTCGTATGGGGTCCAGATTTACCGGCAGCTCGGGCTCGGCTATCCGCATCAGACCGGAGGCGTCAGTTTCCACGGACACAGCTCGGATATCTATCGTGTCGGAAAACTGGAGCAGAGCACGGGAAAAAGCGGGATCAGTATGCGGGTTCGGCAGAAACCGCTCTGCCCGGCCGGAGGCAACCAGGAAAAGGACCATCGGCTTGATCAATTTTCCCTCCCATCGGCTTCCCGCCAGGGCAGCCAGTTCTTCCAGGTGTCTTTTGCCGCGCTCGGTTGGGGCGTCCGGAAACATGGCCGTCCCTTCTTCGATCAGCGTGCAGGATTTTACTTCCAGCAAGACAGCATCTTTGCCCGCCGGTCCCTCGGCGGTAAAGGCAAAATCAAAACGGGATCGGCCGAACCGGACCTCGCTGCGGAGGTTGTACATCCATGGAAAAAGGCGGGGCAGAACCAGATCGGAAACGAGCTGGTTTGCTCGGGAGGAATGGAGAGGAAGCACGCCTTTCCGGTAAAAGATTCCGACAAGGGTGAAATCTGTTTTTCTCCCTTGAGGGCTGGCTGTCTTTCCGGCCTTTTCGAAAATCAACCGGGCACCCGGCAGCAGGAGTTCTTCCATACGCCCCGGATTCGGACAGTGGGCCCTGACTGCCTCTCCGTTTATATCGGCAAGGACCGTAAACCGGTTGGGGCGTCCTAAAAACAAACCGATATGATCGGGAGAAAAATGTCGGTAGGAACCATCCGGCTGGATCATAGACCCTGTTAGTGATAGAGCGATTCGATTTCCTGTTTGTAGATATCAGCTATTACATTTCTTCGGAGCTTGAGGCTCGGAGTCAGTTCTTTGCCTACTTCGAAGGGACGTGCCAGCAAAGTGGTGCGGAACACCTGTTCGTAGAGCTTGAAACCTGTTTTCTGGTTGACCAGAGCCAGAATTTCTTCACGAATCAGTTCCTGGATTTCTTCGTGTTCGAGGAGTTCCTCCGCCTCGATGTAGGAAATATGCTGTTCCACGGCATATTCTTCGAGGAGTTCCATGTTGGGAACCACGAGGGCGCCGAGGTATTTCTTGTCTTGTCCGACCACCATGACCTGGTCTATGTATGAAGACTGAGTGATCATTTCCTCAATGGGTGCCGGTTCGATATTTTCTCCGCCGAGTAGTACAATCGTTTCCTTTACCCTTCCGATGATTGTGAATTCTCCGGTATGGGTAAAGACAGCCAGGTCTCCGGTGTTCAGCCAGCCGTCTTCCGACAGAACCTTCTTGGTCTCTTCGGGCATCTTGTAGTAACCCTTCATTACTTGCGGGCTTCGAACATACAGAACGCCCTTTTCCCCGGGAGAAACGGAATTCCCCTCGGAATCGAGCAGCCGGTATTCCACATCCCTCAAGAGGGGGCCGACTGTACCGTAGACCGGATTCAGTTGTTCGCGTACCGAGAGAATGGGTGCCGTTTCGGTAAGCCCGTACCCTTCGAGGAGCAGGATCCCCGCCGCTTGAAAGAATCGGTCGACGTAGGCCGGCAGGGCGCCGCCTCCGGATACCCCGACCTTAAACCTGCCGCCGATTTTTGCCTTGATCTTACGAAAAACCAGGGCGTTGCCCAAAAGCTTCAGGGGTGTAAGGACGGCAAAGGGAAGAACGCTCAGAACAATGTCGATTACCCGGTTTCTGACGGTAAACTGGGCCTGCCTGCCGAACAGAATATTGAAAAACCCGGCATGCAGTTCACCAATGTTTACAAAAAAGTAGAAAAGGGTTTTCTTTATGCCCCCGTCCTTGTTGATGTTCCTGTATACTGCACTGCGGATTCCTTCCCAGATCCGTGGTACTGAAGTCATCCAGGTCGGGCGTATGGCTTGCATATCATCGAGCATGATCCGGCCAATGGGTTTTGAATAAGCGATGGAAGCCCCGTTGTTCAGAACGACGTACTCTACCGCCCGCTCGAAGGAGTGCCAGATAGGCAGCACACTCAGAAAGATGTCGGCAGGCCCGAGGTAAAGAACGCCCTTGACCCGATCGAGCTGGAAAAGAAAGCTGATGTGGGTGAGCATGACGCCTTTGGGTTTGCCTGTTGTGCCGGATGTATAGATAATGGTCGCTAGGTCATCGCCGTCGCCCTTCTCGATTTCGGATTCAAAAGCCTGCGGTGCCTGTTCCAGATATTTCGCGCCCCGCTGTTTGATTTCTGAAAAGGTATAAACAGGCAAATCGCCATGACCGCCGGGATCTTCTCCTTCGAAGAGGATAATGCCTTTGAGCTCGGGATATTCTCCAACTGCATCCTTGTCCGGCAGAATACGGTGCAGCTGCTTGATGTTTTCTGCAACGAAGTAACGGCAGTCACCGTGGTGGAGAATGTACTGTATCTCTTCGGTAGTGGAATCATTCCCGCGGGGAATATCAACAGCCCCGATGGAAAGAATTGCAAGATCGAGGTGAAGCCATTCTGCCCGGTTGTCCGAAATCAGCCCGAGATGGTCCCCCCGCTCGACACCGATGTCCAAAAGCCCGCCGGCTGTCTGTTCCACCAGGCTGTACATCTGTCCATAGGTGATTGACTGGAAGTCGCCGTTTTCATCTTTGAAGTACTGAACCGGGACGGAGGAGTACTCATCAACGAGGGCTTTGAACCTGCGTGGAAGCGTCTCGGTCGCCACGATTCTGCCGCTTACTCGGTGGGGGCCTCACCCACCAAACAGAGCCAGGTGGCCTCAGCCGCGACCTCATCGCCGATATAGGCCTTTCCCGACTGCTTGAGAGACCGTTTTGTGATCCGGTCATTGGTGATAACCAGCTTAACCCGGTCTCCCGGGCGAACCTGTTTGCGGAATTTTGCCTTTTCGACACTGGCCAGAAAAAAGAGTGCGTCCCCGAGGGTTCCGTTCTGGCTGATTCCGGCACCGCCGCACTGGGCCATGGTTTCTACCAGGATTACTCCTGGAACCACCGGATATTGAGGAAAGTGGCCTGGAAAGAAAAACTCGTCTTCACCGAAGGTCTTGTATCCGATTATTTGCTCATCATCGACCGATTCCAGGGTGTCAACAAAAAGAAAGGGTTTTCTATGGGGTAACAGTTCGGTAATTTCCTTCATTAAAGTATCCTTTCAATCCGTAATTGTAGTTTTCAGTATATTCACAGATTTACGACTTCGCAAGTCTTCATTTCCGCCTGGACAGGCTGTTTAAATGCCCTGATAGAGAAACCAGGAGCTGATAACCTTGATCAGATCGATTGCTCCGGCAAACTCCATGACTGCCAAAGCAATAAACAGGACCCCGTAGACTGTTCTCGCCGGTGCAAAGAAGGTACGCTTCGGCTGCCGGTCCCGTCGGAGTTTTCTGATGATCCAGGGGAGGTAAACCAGACTCGCTGCAATCAAGGTCCAAATTCCCGTTATTATCCTCGCGCGCACCGGATCAGCCTGGTTCCATTCTTGAAGAGAGTAGGCGGTGGAAAACAATGTCCGGTTGATCTGGGCAAGCTGCCCGAAAGCAATAAACAGGCCGATTATAATCAGGAAAACACCGCTTATCCGCTGAATAGTAGGAAGATGTTTCTTGAGTTTGTTCAACTGCTTGATAAAAGAGCCGAAAAAGATGCTTGCCGCCAGAAAGGGGAGGCCGAGTCCAAAGGAATAAACCAGCAGATAGACGATTCCTGTAGTAATCTGACCGGATTGACTTGCCATAAACAAGATTCCGGCAAGAATCGGGCCTACACAGGGACTCCATCCGCCACCGAAGGCCATGCCCATCACCCCGGCGCCTATAATACCGGCGGGTTTCTTGTCCACATGGATCTTCTGTTCGTAGTTCAAGAAACTCCAGAAATCGAAGATTATGTTGACCCCCAGCAGTATCACTACACTGCCTGCAATAATATTCACCCAATTCGATACCCCGGCCATGAGCAGGCCGGACCCGCTGAATGCAACCCCGAGAACCACGAAAACTATGGCGAAACCGAAAACAAAGGCCAGGGATTTGAAAAAGACCTGGGTTTTGTTGAATTCGTTCGCCCGCAGTTCCTGGAGGCTTGCTCCTCCGATGAAGGAAATATACGAGGGGATCAGCGGAAATACGCATGGGGAGAGAAATGAGAGGAGACCGGCTGCAAAGGCAATAGCAAGATTCGGTACCTCGCTCATAGCCGAGACAGGCTCCTGATAATCTTCACGATCTCCTTTGAATCCCATTCCCTGCCGCCGACGGTCCCGGCAATAACATAGCCGTTCGGGCCGATCAGATAGCTGGTCGGGATGCTCCGAACGCCGTACATTCCGCCTACCGACCCCTTCGAATCAATCCCTATCGGATAGGTATAGCCGCCGTCGGATACAAAGCTTTTAACATCCTCGGGTTTCTCACGAAGATCCACCGCAAGGATTTCGAACTCTTCTCCCTTCAAGGTCTGGTAGAGCCGTTCCATGGAAGGCATTTCTTTACGGCAGGGGGGACACCAGGTTGCCCAGAAATTGAGAAACAGGACTTTCCCACGGAAGGAGGAGAGGCTGATCTGTCCACCGTCGAGATTTGAAACAGTAAAGGCCGGAGCCTCTACCTCATCCTCTATTATCTGCAAGCCTGCGGATTTCATTTTTCCCGCAAGGTCTTCGGGGATTGTTACCCGCTGCGCGCCGGCAACGGCGGTCAGGGCAACTACGAGAGCGACTACCAACAGAATTCGTTTACTCACCTGTTCCTCCTCTTTGGCTGGGTCAGTTCGACCAATAACTATATTGTTTTTCTAATATACAAAAAGGAGCTTGTTCGTGCAAGGAGGAATGGCAATCACATTCCCTTTGTTCTCACAGATCGGGACTGAGATTCAACATCTGCAAAAGGAGAACCACAATGTTGTATCCTGCATGCCCGATGGCAATCGGATGAACGGAACGGTAGCGGGTGAACATAAAACCGAGAAAGAGGCCGAGCATCAGGGTTACGATGAAGCCGGGGAGGCCCTGATAGAGATGACCGGAGGCGAAGAGCAAGGCCCCCGCGGCAAGGGCGCCGACGGGAGTTAGCCCGAAGCGTTCGAATCGGGTAATCAGGTAGGCCCGGAAGAAGCTTTCCTCGTAATACCCGGTAACAAGGGCGGATACGATAAGCAGCGGCACCAGTTCCGGACGGTCGAATTGCCAGGAGAAATCCGGCTGGAGGTTCCGAATGACTTCTTCGGGTAAAAAAGCCGATACAATTCCGAGAATGATGAGGATTCCCAAGATGCCTGCAACAACAATAAGAGTTTGGGGAAAGGTTTTTTTTCTCGGCAGGTCGAAGCCGAACTCGGTAAGGGTGGGGCTGCGGCGCAGAGAAATAATATACAGCAAAAGCAGTACCGCCGGGATACCGGTTACAATAATCATCAGGTGATAGGTTGCCGAATTAAAGAATTCTCCCCCTCCGCTGGGCATTCCGAAGAGATAGCCGGGTAAAAAGAAGACACTGAACAAGAGAATAAGCTCAAAAAGGCTCTGAGAGCGGTTTTTTTCCCACATCAGACGAAAAACTCCGTTACAAAAATGATTGATTTGCGTATAATAGGAGTTGAGAATAAAAGGTGTTGCCGAAAAAGTAAACGTATGGGTTGGTTGTATTTATCACTTGTAGGAATCCTCGTTGCCTCGGTTGTTTTTTTGCGGAAAGCCGGAGGCGGGAAGTTTCCGTGGATACAGTTTTATACTCGCGGAAAAGAGGCCGGATTCTCCTTCCGGGAAGTGAACCTCCTCCGGAAGATTGCCGTAAACAGCAGGCTCAAAGACCCGACTTCCCTCTTCTGGTCGGTCAAGGCGCTCGACCGCTCTATTCGTGATATCATCATTCAGACCCGCTCGAAAGGGACGGAGAATGATCCGGACCAGGACGCCTTCATCGCAAAACTCTTTCAGTTTAGAAAACAGGTAGAATTCAGTCAGCCGAAATATCGTCTCGGCTTGAAGTCCACCCGGAATATCGTCCCCCGGCAGCGTATCAAGATTGTTATTCCGGGGGTTGGTGTTTATCAGTCGATGGTAGTTGAAAATTTGAGGAAGTACATCGCTGTATCCTATCCGCAGGGCAAGCCCCTCCCGGAGGGGTATGCCTGGAAGGGACAGGAGATCAGTGTGTATTTCTGGCGTGCAGAGGATGCAGGATACTATTTTGAATCGAAGGTAATCGAGGATTATTATAACCGGGACTATCCGATATTGCATATTTCCCATTCGGACAACCTGATTCGGAACCAGAAACGACGTTCCGTCCGAGTTGATGTGAACCTCCCTGCTCGGGTGTACCCTTTGAAAAACCTGCAGGAGGCTACCGAATTACCGGAAAAGAGTCCTGGGCTGCGGGCCCGGCTGATTAATATTTCCGAAGACGGGGCGGCGTTAATTATCGGAGGAAAGGGTAAAGTGGGCATCTCCCTGAAATTTCAGTTCCCCCTTTCAGATCACACTATTGTAATGATCGGGACAGTCAAACAAATCCGGTTTGATCAGAAAAAAAACCAGTCCAGTCTTCATCTCGAGGCAAAGCCTCCCTCTCCGAATATTCGAAATCGAATTCTCACCTATGTCTATGACATTTTCGATGAACAAAAGGTGATTTCAAAAACCCCTACACAAAGAATTGCAAGCAGCAATGCAGGGAAGAAAGCCTCCGGGAACCAATATTCATCGGGTGGCAAATCTACCGTTTCCGGGCAGTCCGGCCGGGCTCCCGGGCATAAAACAAAAGCAAAATCGGATTCAGCCGGTTAAGTATGAGTAGGATTGCGAGGAAGGAGTGTAGAATGAAGAGGTGTCGTTTCCTCGGTATGGGCGCGGCTGTATTAGTATTCGGTTTCGTTTCGTTGGTTTTGCCTGCTCAAGAGGGTCAGGATCCACGGGTAGAGGCTTACCAGCGCAACTTTGTTCAGGCCGGGATGAGCGTGAAATTACAGGTCCTTCAGGATGCTTCTCAGGAAGAATCCGTAAACATGGGACCACTCTATCAACAGGCAGTGGATTTCTTGATCAACAACTCCTTTTTGCTGGAGAATGATACAACCGCCGGAGATATCGCGATTTTTGCCGTCCGTTTGATCGGCGACCAGGGGTATAAACCCGCCCGTTATTCGGTATGGGAACTCTTTTCGATGTACAAGAATACGAATTTTCGGGTTGCATCAATGAACACCCTGGGGGGGATTGCCGAAGGGGACGAGAAACTGATTCAGGCAATGAACAACTGGCTCGACCGGCGGAATTCCATCTATCGAACCGGGCAGACGGTTGATCAACAGGTTGTTAGAAGCTGTGTGAATAATCTCGGAGAGCTCGGGAATCCCGACTCTTTTTCTCCAATCTTTACTACGATGGTTCTCCGGTATTCCGACGCGGTAACCCGTGCTGCTCGGCAGGCGCTTGCCAGGCTCGACGGGGATTATACCGAACACCTGATTCAGGTCATCAAAAACGGCTCCATTCAGGAACGACATACCGCTCTGGTAATCGGACTGGAGAGTGAAGAGGTTTCCGGTGAAGACCAGCGGGGAAGGGTGGCCGCTGCCGCTTTAGAGGCAGCCCTCGATCTGGATACCACCCAAGCCGAGAATTACCGCAAACTACAAGAGATGCGTTTCACTGCAGCACGCGTTCTTACCGAACTCGAGTGGTCGGCTTCTTCCGATGAAGCGGTCGAGCACTTGAACCGTACGATCTCGGAGTACGATCGTGGGGATGCAACCCTCTCGAACCTGCTCGAGGCGGTAGCACTTCTCGGTACCATGGGTACCAAGGAAGCAGCTGTCCGGCTGACCTCTTACCTGGAGCTGCTGAATTCCTATGTAGAAAACGGGGAACAATACAATGCGCAGCTTGTGCTCGCGATAATACGGAATCTGGGTATTCTCGGGGATCAAGCGGCTTATAATGATCTTCTCTATGCTACCTATCTCGATTATCCTTCTTCGGTCAAGAAAGCCGCCAGGGAAGCTATCGACTCTATACAATGGTAAAATTTCCTTCTTCGCCGGATGTTCACGCAGAAACCCTTGGGAAAAACCGGTGCAAACAGGAGCGGTCCCACATCTGGTTTGTTCCCCTCCTCTTTGTGCCGGTTGCTCTGGTCCTCTATCTTCCTGTGCGTGTACCTCCGGTAGTCCCGGGGGCTGTTGTCCTCGTCTCGGCGGTGCTGTTGGGTTTCGGTGCCTTCAGGGAGAGGAGTTCGCGGGCGCTGGGGAAAAACGAAGGTTCCTGCTCCGGATCACTGCCCGCCGGCAGGAACAAGGGGCGGCGCACCCTCCTTATTGCCCTGGCTGCCGGATCAGTACTTGCCGTTGTGGTCTCTCCCCGGCCGGCAGTTAGCGGGACAGGCTTTCCTTCGTACAAGATCGAGTCGGTTCGAGTTCGGACAACGGAGGATTTTTCGAAAACAGGGCGGGGAGATTTTGTCGGAACGGCGGAGCTCGAACGAAGCTATGCACACGATGGATCTTCGGCTTCTGCTTCCGGTCGACTGTTGGTGTTTCTCGAAGCGAAGGAGGACAGCGGCTCAGTTCCTGGGGGCAAACGGATCGAGCTGAACGGAAGACCCGCACCGGCGCCGGAGGATATGGAAGCGGATTACCTGGTATATGCGGGAGCCGCCGACCCGCCTCGCGATGCTGAAGAATGGCCCGTCCGAGCTGCTGCTCTGCGTTCTGCTTTTCTCGAGCAGATGTATATGCGGGCTGATTTGAGCGGGGGGAGGGCAGCCCCCCTGATAACGGCGCTTTTAACGGGGGATCGCAGTGATTTGTCTCCGGCCGCGCTCCGGCGGTATCGCGAAGCGGGGGTGATGCACCTTTTTGCTCTTTCCGGGATGCACCTCGGAATCGTAGCGGCGATTATTCTTCTTATCGCTGCACCGTTTACCGGAAGAGCGCGGGCAGTCTATCCGGTCGCTGCGATACTGGGGATTTACGTGTTCCTCACTGGAATGAGGGCTTCAATGCTCCGGGCCTGGTCGATGTACGGCATGTATGTTTTTGCCAGGGCCGCCGGCAGGCGGCCGGGAGGGCTTCGGGTACTCTTGCTTACGGCTTTAGTTCTGGCCCTTTTTCTTCCGCAGGCAGCAGGATCGTTGTCGTTTCAACTCTCTGCGATGGCTCTGCTGGGGATCCTCTCTCTCGGAATGATTATCGATGAGCTGCTGCGTCCCTGGCTGCCGGTCCTTGTCAGGGTGCCCTTGGCCCTGTCGCTTGGGGCTGTGACGGCAAATGCTCCTCTCCTTGCATATGCATTTGGAGAGTTCTACCCGGCAGGGGTGCTCGCTTCTCTGGTACTCACCCCGCTGGTTACTCTGTTTATCTGGACAGCCCTGCCTGCTGTTGTTCTTGCTCCGGTGGAAGATGCGGCAGCCTTGAGCCGGCCCTTTTTGGAATTGGCGGCTCGGCTTATCGAGAGAGGAGCCGGGTTGTTCGGAAGATTCCCGGGGATAAACGGGATCGAGCAGCCGTGGCCGTTTTTTGTCCTGCCTTTTTTTGCGGTGGGCATTACTGTGGCGGGAACACGGATGATCAGAAAACGTAAAGGGAACCGGCTGGCTGCAATGAAAGTACAGAATGAACGTGAGTTCAGGATTATACCGCTCGGAGAACGAGAAGAAGAAAAAGCTGCATGAGCGGTGTTGATCCTCCCGATTTCAATTCACCTTCACAGATCCGAAGCTTTCTGACCGCCCGGGGTTTTAATCCACAAAAGCGTTTCGGCCAGAACTTTCTGATCCAGCCGAACGCGCGGGCGGAGATTATTAATGAACTCGAGCTCACCGGCGGCGAATCGGTGTGGGAAATCGGACCGGGAATTGGTCAAATGACCTTTGAATTATTGAAACGGGCCGGAGAAGTCACCGTTTTCGAGATCGATCGGGGTTTTATCGCGATTCTCCGGGAGCTTTTTTCGGAGCATCCCCGCTTGCGGATTGTAGAAGGGGATGTGCTCAAGACCTGGCCTTCCGAAGCGGAGAGGTTCGGTTCTAATGAGGGGGAAGAGGCTGCCTCCGCTCGTCCTTTTTTGGTGGGAAACCTGCCCTATAATGCAGCCTCGGCAATTCTCCGGTCCCTGGTGGAACACAATTATCTGCCCCGCAGGACGGTCATCACCGTTCAGAAAGAGCTGGCGGACCGTATCGTCGCGGAACCCGGATCGACTGCTTATTCATCTTTTTCCCTTCTGTGC
Organism: Spirochaetales bacterium; assembly: GCA_021736255.1. Classification (GTDB taxonomy): domain Bacteria; phylum Spirochaetota; class Spirochaetia; order JAIPGG01; family JAIPGG01; genus JAIPGG01. Next base: position 68,535 of record JAIPGG010000002.1, read on the forward strand.
CGGCTTGCTTGGGATGTTCGGGCCGGTATGGTTTTAAAGCCCGGCAATTTTTACCCGCGTCCCGAGGTCGATTCCAGGGTAGTTGTCCTGAAGCCTCGAGGCGACCAGCCGGAAGAAGCCGTACGGGTGGAGGCCCTGCATCTGCTTCGCTGTTTGTTTGCCTCCAGGAGAAAAACGATTCGCAACAACCTGCAATCCTGCCTGCCCGGCGGCCGGCAAGCCGCGGAAACCTGCTGCCGGAGTGCCGGAATCGATCCCGGCGGCAGGCCGGGGGAAATCTCAGTTGATTTACTGATCTCTCTTGCTTCTCAGGTTCTCGATTACCGGCGCAGGGATAGTTGACGGTCCGGATCTCAGACTACCGATCCCCGGACCGTTTAACGCTCACCCGTCAGCCTCTCAGAGCAGGCCGAGGTCCCGAAGAATATCATCGACTTTGCCCTTGTTCTCGTCGTTCATCGAGCAGAGAGGAAGCCGGTAGGATTCATTCATCATTCCCATAGCCGAGACGGCATATTTTACCGGAATCGGATTCGTATCGAAAAACATGGCCCGAAATAGCGGAAGGAGATGGTAGAATTCCTTTCGTGCTCCCTCGAGATCTCCCTCCAAAAGAGAAGCGGCAAAACGGCTCATCCGGCCCGGGATGATGTTGCTGGCAACCGAAACGATTCCTTTCCCTCCGAGGCACATGATCGGGAATCCGAGGTTGTCGTCTCCCGATAGGACGGCAAACCCTTCAGGTTTTTCGGCAATCAGGTTCATAATCTGGGGAATGCTCCCACTGGCCTCTTTTACGGCCTGTATATTGGTATGTTCTGCCATACGGACCATGGTAGGGTTTTCAATATTCTTTCCGGTTCGCCCGGGAATGTTGTAGATCATCATCGGCAAATCTACTGCATCGGCGATAGCGGTAAAGTGTCGGTAAAAGCCCTCCTGGCTCGGTTTATTGTAGTAGGGGGCTACCTGCAGGCTGGCATCGATTCCCGCCTTTTGGGCACGACGGGTCAGGTTGATGGCCTCGCGGGTACTGTTTGATCCTGCGCCGGCAACAACCGGAACCCTTCCCGCCGCCTGTTCTACGACGATCTCGATAACCCGGATATGTTCATCGTGATCGAGGGTAGGGCTTTCTCCGGTAGTACCCATGGGCAGAAGACCGTCGATACCCTCGTCGATCTGAAAATCCACCAGAGCACGGAGGGCTTTTTCATCAATCTCTCCGTCTGTGGAAAGGGGGGTAACCATGGCCGTATAGACACCTTCAAACTTCATTTCGGTCTCCTTTGTTTTTTGGTACTGGGTTACTGTTCTTATTTCAGAAAATCACTGATAAATTCATCAACCGTATAAAAACCGGTTTTTCCCTGCAGCCACTCTGCGGCCAGAACCGCACCGAGAGCAAAACCGGCGCGTCCTCTGGCGATATGGCTGACCTCGACCGAATCAGCCGGCGAATCGAGAAGAAGCCGGTGAGTTCCGGGAACTGCACCGCCTCGAAGAGAAGCGATATGAAACTCTTCCGGTTCCGGCGGCCGGTGAAGGGTCTCGGTAACAAGCTTGGTTTTCCGGTCGAGTTGCTCGAGAACGCGCCGGCCGAGGGCCATGGCCGTACCGGAGGGAGAATCCTTTTTATTCTTGTGATGAATCTCCATCGCCATGGCGTCATAATCGGATATCTCGTTCACCAGTCGTGCGGCTGTCTCGGAAAGGGCAAGAAAGATGTGGGCCCCGATGGAGAAGTTTGCCCCATGGAGATAGGCGCCTCTTTTTTCTTGAAAGAGTTCTTTGACCTCTTCCATCCGGTCCGTCCAGCCGGTGGTGCCTACTACCGCAGCAGTACCGCTTGCTGCATAAGCCTTCGCATTCTCTACGGCGCCCTCGGCAAGGGAAAACTCGATTGCCGCATCGCTTTTGTTCAGCACTGATTCATCGAGTTTGTCTAGGTCGCCTACCCCCGCAGCGGTGTCGTAGCGGCCGGTTATCTCGTGTCCCCGCCGCTCGAGGACCGCCTCGACTTCATGGCCCATTCGGCCGTATCCGACAATAAGTACCCTCATCAGCCTGCCTGCACGAGCGTGACTGCCGATGTGTTGACGATGTCTTCGACCGAGCAGCCCCGGGAGAGATCACTCACCGGTTTCGCAAAGCCCTGGAGGAAGGGGCCGTAGGCCTCGGCTCCCGCCAGCCGCTGCACGAGTTTGTAGCCGATGTTCCCCGCCCCCAGATCGGGAAAGACGAGGACATTGGCATTTCCCGCTACCGAAGAATCAGGGGCCTTTTTCTTGCCCACTTTGGGAACAAGGGCCGCATCCGCCTGCATTTCCCCGTCGACCTTGAGTGCCGGTTCCCGTTCTGAGGCGATTGCAGCCGCATCCGTGACCTTCTGGGCATTGGGATGCTGTGCAGATCCCCTGGTGGAAAAGGAGAGCATTGCCACCTGTGGTTCGGCCTCCAGGAAGTCCCGGCAGGACTGGGCAGAAGAGATAGCGATCTCGGCAAGCTGCTGCGGATCAGGGTCCGGTATGATAGCACAATCGGCGAAGATCAGATGACCGTCCACTCCCCACCCGCTGTCGGGCATCTTCATGACAAAGCAGGAAGATGCATACTTCGTATCCGGCTTAGTCTTGATAATTGTCAGGGCGGCCTTGAGAACGTTGGCAGTCGCGTTTTCCGCTCCGGCTACCATTCCGTCACTTTCGCCCTGGTGGACCATCATGGCGCCCCATTTCAAAGGATCAGTAATCTCTTTGCGGGCCTGTTCGGGGGTCATTCCCTTGTGCTTGCGCAGTTCATAGTACTGCTGAGCGTAATCATCGAGCCGGCTGGACTTTTCAGGTTCGATGATTGTTACCTGACTCAAGTCTGCTCCGGCTTTCTTTGCCGCAGCTTTTACCTCTTCTTCAACTCCCACCAGCACGACCTGAGCGGCCAGTTTCTCGCTCATCAGTTTCGCTGCCGCCTGTACTGTCCGTTCCTCCGTACCCTCGGGGAGGACGAGCCGGTTTTCTAGGGACCGGGCCTTTTCTTTCATTCGTTCAATAAATGCCATATTCGATTCCTTTCGGTGATTTTATGGAAATCTCTATCAGTTTTATCCTAACAGATTCAGGATATTTTTCAACTCCACCTAATTTCCCGCAGCGGCTCTTCCTCCGGCACAATCCTTGTGTTCCGCCGGAGAACCCTCTATTATAGCCCCTATGAAAACTATCGGTGTTTACGGGCTCGGCCGCTTCGGATCCTTCTGGGCGGGGGCCCTTTCACGCTATTTCCCTGTTCGAGCCTGGTCCCGAAGCCCCGACCGCGAAACACCCGAGGGGGTCGAGCGCTGCAGCGAGGATACGGTCCTTCAATCGGATACGCTCTTTCTTTGTGTTTCCATTTCGGCTATGGAGTCTGTCCTCGAGCGCATATCGGCAAGGCTCGGCCGTCGGACCCTGGTTTTCGACACGTGTTCGGTAAAGGTCGATCCGGTAGAAAAGATGAAGGCGCTTCTGCCTGCCGATACGGCGATCATCGGCAGTCACCCCATGTTCGGTCCTGATTCAGCAGGCGGAGGGCTGGAAGGGCTGCCGGTAGTACTCAGCCGAGTACGCGGGAAAGAAGAGTGGTATCAACTATGGAAATCCCGCTTCCTCGAAATGGGGCTCAGGGTTCTCGAGAAAACACCCGACGAACATGACCGGGAAGCGGCCTATACACAGGGCATCACCCATTTCATCGGAAGAATGCTGGGAGAGCTCGAACTCCAGCCGAGCAGTATGGCCACCGTCGGTTACAATAAGCTTTTGGATATCATCCAGCAGACCTGTAACGACCCGCTGCAGCTTTTTGCAGACTTGCAGCGCTATAACCCCTATACCAGCAGCATGCATGACCGGGTGGCCGAGGCCTTTAGAAACACCCTTGAGCTTCTCGAGCGTTCGATTGACGAAGGGAGAAGATAATGATCCGGCATGCTTGTGTCCGGCAGGCTTGTGGCTGCGAAGACCTCGAGAACTTGACAGTGCAAGAAACGACTCGGTAGGATAAGTATTGTTCAAATCACCGAAGGAGATAAAATGTACGACAGCCGATTCAGTAGAATCGATGACTCAGAGATAGATACCCTAATGGCCGAGGACCTGGAGTTCGAGGGAAATCTCGAATTCGGCAAATCCCTGATGATCCGCGGCCGTTTCAAGGGACAAATCAAGGCAACCGGAGATCTTTATATCGATGAAGGGGCCGATGTCGAAGCGGATATCAAAGCTCGTATGGTATGGCTCAAGGGAAAGGTCCGGGGAGACATTGTGGCGGATCAGCGGGTGGAGATGTTTGCAACCGCATCTCTCTACGGTGATGTAACTGCCCCCGATGTAGCAATCGAGAGCGGATGCAACTTTAACGGTATCTGCACCATGACCGGTACCGCAACAGAAGCGGGAGAGACCGGAGTAGCGGGAGAAAAGGAATGAACCCAGCAAAGAAACGTATTCTGTATGTCACCCTGATCATTTTTCTCGGGGTTTTCGTTCTGCAGCCGCTCCTGTCCCAAGAGAGGGCCGACGCGCTTCAGCTGTACCGGCAGGGCCGGTATGAAAGAGCGGTCGAGGTGTGTCTGGAAGAGATCGAAGCCATGCCCCGGAATATGGACTCCTATACCGTCCTCGGCTGGAGCCTTATCGCTCTCGGCCGGTACGATGATGCTGTGGAGTACGGCACCAATGCTCTGGAGATATCCCGGTATGACCACCGGCTTATTGAAATCATGGGAGAGGCCCACTATTACCGCGGGGAAAACGAAAAGGCACTCTCCTATTTTGAAGAATACGTCGTGCTGGTTCCCGAGGGAAGCCGGATAGCCGAGGTCTACTATTTTATGGGAGAGATTTATATTCGACTCGAGGAATATCACCATGCCGATATTGCATTGAGCACTGCGGTCCATCACTATTCCCGGAGTGCGAAGTGGTGGTCCAGACTCGGATTCGCCCGGGAGCAGGCCGGGGATTATTCCTTTTCCATGGAAGCCTATGACCAGGCTCTTTCCCTGGAGTCGGGGCTCATGGAAGCGCAAGAGGGGAGGGCACGGGTCCGTGCCCAGCTGACCAGCGGATGAGAGCTGCGTATCTTACCCTCGGCTGCAAGGTAAACCAGTTGGAAACCGAGGGGATAGCAGCTGTCCTGACAGACCGGGGATTTTCAACAGTTTCACATACTCAACCCGCAGACCTGGTAATCGTAAATACATGTACCGTCACATCCAAAAGCGAACAGAAGGGGCGAAAGGAAATACGGCGTCTTGCCCGGGATAATCCTGAGGCCCTGATTGTGGTAACAGGCTGTTACGCCCAGCTCGAACCGGACCGGCTTGCAGAACTCGGTCCCAACGTCCGGGTGCTTCCGGGTGCCCGAAAGGATCTTTTGCTCGAGCTGCAGACGGAGGCAGGCAGCGCGGAAGGTGCGCCGGATATTCAGGAAGAAAACAGGGTTCGCCTCGAGGCCGAACTCGAACGAATAGGCGTCTTCGACCCGGCAACGGAGTTCTCGGACCCCTATCCCGCCGGCGGCAGGGAACGGTTCCTTTTTCATCCGGATACCTTTCAATTTCACTCCCGGGCTTTTTTGAAAATTCAGGATGGCTGTTCCCGCCGCTGCTCCTACTGCAGGGTACCCCTTGCTCGGGGAGCCTCAGTCAGTCTGGACGCAGCTTCTGTTGTGGAACAAGTGAGGCGCCTCGAAGAGATGGGATACCGGGAGGTGGTCCTTACCGGCATAAACATAAATGCGTACCAAAGCGGGAAAACCGGACTGGTGGGCCTCGTCGACATGCTCCTCGAATTAACCGGGAATATCCGGTTTCGTCTTTCCTCCCTGGAACCTGAAGCGATTAACCATGAATATACCCGGCTTTTTGCCTTGCCGCGGATAGCCCCTTCGGCCCATTTGTCGGTGCAGTCCGGTTCGGATTCAGTGCTCAAACGGATGAGGCGTCCTTATAGGGCGGAAAAGGTTCGCACGGCAGTTGCAGAATTGCAGCAGTCAGGCCGGAATATTTTTATTGCAGCCGACATGATTGCCGGATTTCCCGGAGAGACCGAAGAGGACCATCGTCAGAGTATACAACTCATGCGTGAACTCGGATTTTCAAGGATCCATGTTTTTCCGTTCTCTCCAAGACCCGATACAGAGGCCTTCTCTCTGCCCGGGCATGTTCCCGAGCGGGAAGTCCATCGCCGGACGGCGGAACTCAGAGAGGTATCGTCCGAGCAGTTCCGTGCCTACCTCCGCCGCCGTACCGGCGGGAGTGCCGAAGTGATTCTCGAGAAAGGGGATGAAAACGGATCGTGGACAGGCCTCTCGGAGGATTTTTTGCATGTGAGTGTGGAAGCCGTGCCCGCAGGCGTGAAGCGGGGGGCATTGATTCTTACTGAGATTACCGACGTTCTTCCCGCTAATACCGGCCGGCTGGGCAAGCCTTCAGCCCGCTCTCGGTTTCTCGAAATGCTGGGCCCGAATTCTGGCCCGGAGACGGCCGATGGTAAACCGGCAGATCATTCGGCGAAGCAATCGCTTCGAACAGCGATACCAGGAGATGCCTGAAAGTGGAGATTTCCGAGAACTGTAGTATATTTTTTCTATGATTTACCGCATGCCGGGGCGCCGTATATCGCTGCTTTTGCTTTCCCTTCTCCTGTCTGTCGTCTTTGCCGGCCATGTCGCCGCTCAGAATACGAAAGAAATCCCGAAGCTCGAACCCCGCTATCCGTCACTGTACGCTTCCGGGTCGGCCGGAGCCGCTGGGCGTTCAGGGTTCGAGGCGCTATTTACCAATCCGGCGGGTTTTTCGTTGAGCGAAGAAGAGATAACAGCGTTTTCTGCTAATGCATGGCTCACCCTGCCCCCGCAGCAGCTCAATGACGGAATCGAAGCCGCTTTTGGTACGGATGCCGCATCGGTTACACAGATGGAAGACGCCTATCAAAGCAGCGGTGTCGGTTACGGCGCCTCGGTCATGAGCGGATATGTGGGGAGAGGGCTCGGTTTGGGGCTCTACTCCGTCGGGGAGAGCATGCTTTACGGGTCGCCTCTGCCGAATGGTATAGAAGGCTATTTCGACGGAAATATCGGTCTTGTTGCCGGGTTCTCGGTACCCTTCCTTCTCGAAGGAGCAACCTTCCATCTCGGCGGAGCCCTGCGGCCGCAAATTCGCATTCACACGCCTCTCGATGAATACACAGGGAGCTATTTCTCGAACCGTCTGGCAGGTTCCGGCGAAAGCCCGTTTTCCATGCTCAGCGGCGCCGACCTTTACTATGGATATGGGGTTGCAATCGATATGGGAGGGGTCCTCGACTTTGATTTTTTTCGGATCGGCCTGTCGATCCGTGATCTTTTTGATACCGGTTTTACCTTTACCCGGACCGATTTCGACCGCTTTATGAAAACCACCCTGTTCAGCGAGGGGGAAGAGATCGTTGATACGGTTTATGTCGTTTCTTCACAGGTCGATCTCGGATTATACCTTCGGCCCCTGAACGGAAACGGAGAGAGTGTCTTCGACCCTCAGCTGTATTTCGAGTTCGCCGGTATTCAGCGTGTTCTTGAGGAAGAGATAAATCTACCGGCAATAATCCGGGGAGGGGCGGATCTCGAACTCTATGAATTCGCAAATATCGGTATCGGCTACAATCAGGGGAGCCTGACCGCCGGGGGAGGAGTGGACCTCCTCTTTATCGATATCTATGGTGCCGCCTGGTTCCTCTTGCCCTCGGCAGCCGAAGGGGGCCGGTTTTATAAGGGAGGAAACGGGATAAGTCTCGATCTGGCGGTACGATTTTGACCAGTGTAGATAGGATCGTCCGATTTCTTTTCTCCGCGGTACTTGCAGATCCGTCTGCGGCGGGCTATCTTAGTGGTAAGGAGCAGTAGGATGAAAGATCACAACCTAGCTATTATCCTCTTAGCAGGGGCTTTGCTCTTGTTTTCCTCCTGTCAGGACCTTTTTACCACCAGTGCCTTCGAGTTTCTCCAGCGGGACCCCTCGGACCTGTCTCTTTCCCAGCAGATCGTCTATGCAGAGAATGCTCTCGCCTCCGGGGACGAGGGGGCCATTCAGTCTGCTTACGAGGCGATCGGAGACAGCCTGGCCGACGATCCGAATGATGCAGGGCTCAACTCCCTCTACGCGGACCTGGCCATCGAGGTGTCCGGGGTCTCCGAAGCGGTCAGCGATCTGATGGGCGTAGCGAGCGAGGGGAATCTGGATGATCAGCAGGCATTAGCGGATGAACTAAATGACCAACTCGGAGATTATGATTATTCAGCCGTATCCGAGGCACAGAGTTCACTCGAGACTTCCCGTGATAATGGAGGCGAGGTGACCCAGGATCAGTACGCCATGGTGGCCGTCGGTATGCTGATGGATGTAGCGAATTCGAATGGACAGGATATCAACAACATCAACGATACAAACGACAATCCTGTAGAGGTTTTTCTGGATGATTCCATTGCCGATCTGGACAGCCGGGGAGAAGACACCAGCGTTCTCGATGAACTCAAGGCACTCACCGATAGTATATAGAGATGATGAGGAAACACGTGAGGTTTAGATTTGTTTCGATTACAGCTTGCATTCTCCTCTTTGTCGTTTCGGCGGTAACGCAAATTTCCGCCCAAACCCTCAATCCCCGGACCCTCGGTCTGCCCGACGGCAGGATCGCCGCTATCGGCGGTCCGCAGGCGGCCCTCACAGACGACTTTCGGACCCTCTCGACCAACCCTGCGGGTCTTGTCGGCTTGGAGGAGAAGTTCATCCTTTCCCGGACGGGATTTCACTTTGCCGGGCCCATATTCGACATAGCCAATATCGCTCTGGAGAGTTCTGCCTCCGGAGCACAAGATCTCTTGACTTCCCCGCAGGTCCAGGACCTGCTTAAGGGGAATTACACCGCCTTCGACCTGAGCGGACCGATCTATTTCGGGTACGTGAACGACGGCATCGGTTTTTCGATCACCCAGAACACCGGTTTCGTGTTGAACAGCCGGACCTCAACAAGCGTGCAGGCAGCATTTCGTGAATACCTGCAGTTTACCGGCGGGTATGCCTACCGCTTTCCGCTCTCGGACACCGGGAAACACAATCTGGACCTCGGAATAGCCCTCAAGGCCTTTTTTCAGGGAGAGTCATATAAGACACAGTCCCTGCTGGAGGTCTACAAGCTCTTCGAGAACCCGGCCGGTTCGGTATTTGGTTCTCCCTTCGACTTGACCGTAGGCTTCGGAGTCGATCTGGGTCTGGTGTATTCACCGATCACCCCGCTTGCATTCGGTTTTACCGCCAGGAACCTTCTTGCCCCCATCTCCGTAAGCTCATACACGGACCTGCAGGAATTTATCGGGAACTCGGGAACGCCCTCGCAAAGCTCTGATTATATTCCCCCCAATTTCTCCTTCGGAGTCAGATGGTCCCCGAGAGTGCCTGCTATAGAAACAGTGATCGAGCGGATGAGCTTTTTTCTCAACTACGAGGACATCATAGATTTCTGGACGCACTCGGCAACCTCGACAAACCCCGTCCTCCACCTCGGACTCGGCACCGAATTGACGATGCTCGAGATTCTTTCGCTCCGGGCAGGGCTCTACCAGGGGCTTTTCGCCGCCGGATTCGGAATCGAATTTCCTGTGGTAGAGATCGATGCGGCAATGTACGGCAGAGAGCTCTCCCCGGAACCGGGAATGCGGCCGGTTTATAATTTTACCTTTGGTGCAACATTCTCGTTGTAATCGAGGTTAGGCAGCTTTATTGACACATGATTAAGAAAATTGGTAGATTGTGATCCACATTATGGATATGCGGGCCGCTAGCTCAGGTGGTAGAGCAACAGCCTTTTAAGCTGTGGGTCACAGGTTCGAACCCTGTGCGGCTCAGTAGATAATTCTTCCATGTAAAAAATTGTTTCTGGAACCGGAAAACGCCCCGAATAGCCCCTCAAAAAAAGCTGTTTTCCTTTCCAGGAAGACCGAGTGCAAGATTGCGCGCCTATGCTGTCGGAATCGGAGGTAAGGTGATGGTAGATTCCCGCCGGGGTTCAGTTGATAATTCCTCTTTGAATCTTCGTGCGGAGGCACGTGCTGTCTTCAATAAGGCTGTCTCCAGGGTCGATCCCCGCCGGATGATTCTCGACCGTCTTGTCCTGAAGCAAGAAAGCCCGGAACAGGATCTCCTCCTGGTTCGGGGGGAAGGGCGCACTCTGCGGATTGATTTACATGATTACAAAGAGATCATTGTTCTCGGGGCGGGGAAGGCCGGAGCGGATATGGCGGCAGGTCTTGAAGCGGTTCTTGGAAATCGCATAACCGGCGGACTTGTCGTAGTAAAATACGGACACACCGCGTCCGGGGAAGATGCCGGGGAACTTCCCCGGCGGATCGAAATCGCCGAGGCGGGACACCCGGTTCCGGATTCTGCCGGATTAGAGGCTGCCTCTCGCTTGGCCGGGCTGGCTGAAAAGGCCGGCGAAGAGACCCTGGTTTTTGTTCTCATTTCCGGCGGCGGGTCGGCACTGATCCCGCTCCCTGCTGCAGGCAGCGGGATCCGGCTGGAGGACAAACAGGAAACTACCCGGCTTCTTTTGGAGAGCGGCGCTGATATCAACGAAGTCAACAGCGTCCGAAAGCATCTTTCGGGTATCAAGGGCGGCACTTTGGCGAAACTGCTCAGCCCGGCACGGACGGTCAGTCTTGTTTTGTCCGATGTCGTCGGGGACGATCTCGATGCCATCGCTTCCGGACCGACAGTGCCTGATTCCACGAGCTTTTCCGATGCTCTATCTGTAGTAGATCGATATGATTTGCGGAAGGATCTGCCGGCGACTGTCGTCGAGCAGCTGTTGAACGGGGTAGAGGGCCGTATCCCCGACACCCCGAAGCCCGACAATCCCTTTTTCGAGCGGACCGACACCGTCCTCCTGGGAAACAATGCCTCCGCCCTTGCAGGCGCCGCAGAGCAGGCAAAGGAGCAGGGCTATCTGCCGGTTGTCCTTTCTTCTTCGGTTACCGGAGAAGCCTCCGAGATTGCCGGCTATTACCTCGGAATCCTGCGCGACTACCTTTCGGGACGGGAGTTTCTCGGAAATCCGCCGCTCTGTATCATTGGGGGGGGAGAGACCACCATGACGATTCGCGGCAGCGGCCTCGGCGGCAGAAACCAGGAGATGGCCCTGAGCTTTCTTTCAGAGAGCAAGAGACTCGGGCTTTTCCTCGAAGGCAGCTTGTTTCTCTGCGCCGGAACCGACGGGAACGATGGCCCTACCGATGCGGCCGGTGCCTTTGCCGATACCGCTGTACTCGAAAAAGCTGCCGCAAAAGATCTGGATCCGGCGGATTATCTCGAGCGCAACGATTCCTACCGCTTTTTTTCCCGGGTAGAAGGCCTCTTTCTTACCGGCCCGACAAACACCAATGTCTGCGATATTCATCTTTTGTTCATAACCTGAACAGTTTCTTTCGTCTCTTTTGGGTGTTGACAGAAAGCGGGAAAATAGGTAGGTTTGCGACAATTAAAGTCTCCTTCGTCTAGTGGTTAGGACACCGGGTTTTCATCCCGGCAACAGGGGTTCGACTCCCCTAGGAGATGACGCCCGGGAGACAATCCTCCCGGGTTTTTTTGTTTTTGGAAATAATGGATTTATAAAAAATGCTTGAAAACCTCTCTCTTTGTGCCGGGAAACTTGATTTTTTTATCTCGGAAACCTACTATATAGCTCATTGAATAATTTTATGTGGAAGATAAGGAGAGAACATGAAGAAGGTCTTACTGATAGTTGTTCTTCTGATGGTTGTTGTTTCCATGGACATGTTTGCGGCAAAACAGTTCGGTGTCGGAGGCTCCTTCAGCCTTGATGCTCTGGGCGGGCTGCCCCAGCAGGCAATGGTTACCTTTACTACCCGGGATATCCCTGTGGTTCTTGGTGCCGGACTGCAACTCGGCGGAAACCAGTTCAACCTGGGGATGACCGCAGACTGGTGGCTCTATCACAGGCATCTGGTCGGAATTCTTGACCTGTATGTCGGGCCGGGCCTTTATGCAGCCGTACCCGACCCTCTCGAACTGGGAGGACGGGTGCCTGTTGGTTTTCAGATCTGGCCGCTGTCCGATAGTTTCTTTGAGTTATTTTTGGAGGTTGCCCCGACTCTGCTGTTCATATCGAACAGGGAGGGTATCAGCATTCCGAACTTTGGATTGCAGGGTGCTTTCGGTTTCCGGTTCTGGTTCTGATCGGAGCCGGGTTGAACTCCCGAAAAAAGGCCGCCGCTTGCAAGCCGCTTGCAAAGAGTAGGCGGTCTTTTTTTTCTCCACAGAGAACCCTTTTCTGTTCTTTATTTGGATTTCCATTCCCTTGCAACACCGGCGAGCTAAGGTTAGTATGAACCAAACATCGGAATATTTTGGGAGGTGGAATGAGTAATAACGTAGTCCTGAAGGCTACCGATCTTGATGGATTTCTAACGGAAACAGACAAAGAACGTCTCGATAAGATGCACTTTCATTACCGGCAGGCTATGGATTCTTTTCAGGTCCTTTCTGCAACCAACAGTGAAGAGCGGAGAAAACGCGAAAAGGAACAACTCATCGATATATATAATACGATGGGCAAGATAATGCAGGAAATTGCACGGGAAGAGCCTTCGATCCAGGTATACTCCTTCAATACGCCTTCGGAAGCTCACGGCGAAGCATCACGCCTGATTGCCAAACTGCGTGATCAAGAAACCCAGCATCAGGAATTTGTATACTACACCCAGAGGGCCTATGAACTTCTGTTCAATCTTGCATGGGGTGGGGCAAATCTCATGAAAAAGAACTACCTTATGGTCGAAACCCCCGTCGATATTCCGGTTCAGAACTACGCAATGCACAAAATTCCGGATATCGATGAAGAAATAGAGAACTCGGTGATGTGTGTCATGCTCCGGGGCGCCCTGCTTCCGGCAATGATTATGTCCAAGGAGATCCAGGAATATTCCTCGACCCGGTACGTAACTCCTTTTGCTCTCTTTCGAATCAACCGGGACGATTCGAAATCAGAAAAGGATATGGAGTACATCCTCAATTTGGATAAATCGTTTTTTGATCTGGAACAGCTCGATGGAAAGGACCTGGTTTTTGCTGATCCGATGAATGCCACCGGCGGCAGTTTGGTAACTATTGTTAAATATCTCATTGATCAGGGAGTCAAACCGCGGTCGATAAAGTTTTTTAATGCTATTGCCGCGCTCAAGGGTTCGCTGCGAATCGTCCGGGCTCTTGATGATGTTATGGTCTACACCCTCTGGATGGATCCGGTTCTAAACGAGAAAGCATATATTATGCCTGGATTGGGGGATGCCGGAGACCGGATAAACGGGCCGGACTGCAGTGATTCTCCCCGGAATATTATCCAGCTTATCGCTGATTACGGCTCCAATATATCAACCCTTTACCGTTCTCAGGTTCGGAAGATTGAGGAAACCGTTCTGGGAGGGTAGGTGAATATATCCGATCTGATCGGAAGGAAGATGGTCCGAAACTTAACGTTTTTGCTGATAATCTCGGTTCTGCTTTTTTCCTGTGTCAGTTCAATAAGACGTGAAGATCTGGCGCCTGAGTTCTTTAATATGGGAAACGCCTATTACGAGGTGGGGCGTTTCGAGAAGGCCGGGGAATACTATAAAAAAGCGCTGGAGTACGATCCCGGTCTCTACCGGGCCGGCTTCAACCTGGCCCGCGCCTATATAGAACTCGAAATGTATCAGGATGCCGAGGATATACTCCGGGAATTATTGGATGAGGATCCGGACAATACCAAGCTGCTGGAAACTCTGGCTTATAATCATTTACAGCAGGACCAGAGCCTGCAGGCGTACCGCTACTACCTTCTTGTTCTGAAGCAGTCTCCGTATCATGAACGGGCACTGTACAATCTGGGTCGAATTCTTCAGTACCGCGACCAGCCGGAGCTGGCCTATGAGTATTTCAGGCGGCTTTACGAGATCGATCCGGAAGATGAAGAAGCATCGCTGGCCCTTGGTTCCGTACTTCTCGATCTGGGAAAAAGTGAGGAAGGACTGGCCTTTCTCGAGCAGTATCTGGAAGAAAATCCGGAAGACATTGAAACCGCTCAGACTCTCTTAAGCGTCTACGAAAAACAGGAATACTATGCTGATGCGGTGCGGATGCTGAACATCCTGCAAAAACTCGATCCGGAAAACCCCGAGTATCCCTTTCACAAGGCTGTTATACAGCTTCTTGCAATGGAGGATATCGAAGCGGGGCTCGAATCATTGCAACAGGCCTTCGATCTCGGTTTTGAGGAGAAAGAGCGGCTGCGGCCGCTGGTCGCCGACGCCGATGTCCTTGGACATGAACAAATCGTTTCCTTTCTCGAAGAACATGATATGAGACCACAGTCTCCCGGCTCCCCGGCCATTAATAATTAATCACGTTTCCAGATCAAGGACATGGTTGAGCCGGACATAAACCGACTCCGGGGAGCCGGTCCCGTCGATTTCTTTCAACAGATTCTGTTTTTTGTAGAATTCAATCAAGGGAGCGGTTTCTTGGCGATAGAGGTCGAGCCGTTTTTTTATAGCCTCGGGTTTATCATCGTCCCTTATAATTAATGGTTCACCACATTTATCACAAATACCATCCTGTTTCGGGGGAAGCGATCGGATATGATAGACCGCTTTGCATCGAGCACAGACACGCCGGCCTGAAAGACGCCGAATCACGTCTTCATCGGGGACGGCAAAATAAACAGCGGCCTCAACGGTGCTGATCCGGATGAGGGCCTCCGCCTGAGCGATTGTGCGAGGAAACCCGTCGAGGATGTACCCGTTTTTACAGTCGCTTCGTTGCAGGCGTTCTCGGACCATTTCCGTGGTCAAGGTGTCGGGGACCAGTCCTCCCTCTGCCATAATCAGTTCTACCTGATTACCCAGTTCGGTTTTGTTTTGTACTGCCTCACGAAAAAGATCTCCGGTAGAGATGTGGGGGATCTCATTGCTTTCGCTGAACATGGATGCCAATGTGCCCTTTCCGGCACCCGGAGGTCCGAGAAAAATCAGGTTCATAACCCCTCCCGAAGTTCATATTGTTCCGCCAGATTCGGTGCTTCGAGCCGGCACACAATGCCGGGGCAGCACTCGTGTTCTTCCTGATCGGATTGGTAGTATTTTCCACAGAGCTCACATCGTATGAAGCCTGTTGCGCATTCTTCACTACAGTATGCTTCGTAATATGCCTTGTCTTCTCTAACATATTTCCCGCAATTAGCACAGCTGAGAAAGTGAACAATTTCTTGTGCAGAATCCGTATCCACATATATACTATAAAGTGCAGGCATGGATAACTGCAAGTATTTGTGGTAAAGATAAGAACGAGAAATCTCTTGTTCAAAGAATGGGGGTAAGATATCCTCTGCAGGATAGGCGCGATTTGGGAGGCGGTATGCGATTCTTTAATGTAATACAAGATGCTCTTGATCAGGGAATAGAAGCCTCTCGGCTCTTTGTCGACAAAGCGAAGGAGCGTACACTTGTTTTAGGTGACCGGGGTGTTGTCCGGATGGAAATTATGCAGCTCCGGCACGAAGTCCAGAAAATGCTTTCCGATCTGGGTGCTCAGGTGTATCGAGTTTCTAATAGCGGAGAAGATTTGTCGATAACTTTGGAGCACGAAGAACTGGCAAAGCGCATCAAAGCCCTTCGTGAAAAGGTCAAGGAAATCGATGAACGAGTGGCCAGGCTTTGGTAGCTTGTTCGAAGAACCGGAGGAGACAGCGGGACCGTCAAAAAAATGAATGTTCGGATCCTGTTTTTTTTCTCAGCGGCTTGACACAAATCTCAGGGTTTCGTATATTGCCCATCACGCAGTAAGCAATGCGTAACGCCGGAGTTTCTCCGGCACTGTATTGACACATCCAAAACAGATGTGATACTACTGAAAGTCCAGCCACTTGAAAAAAAGGGTGGCCGGCATTGTTCTTTGTCATTATTAGGGAAGAGGGAAAGAAGAAAGCGAAGCGGGAACCTGAAGAACAGGAAGAAAGTGGCTAATCTTCGGATTAGCCTTAAATATGACGGAGAGTTTGATCCTGGCTCAGAACGAACGCTGGCGGCGCGTTTTAAGCATGC
>JAIPGG010000116.1 GCA_021736255.1 Spirochaetales bacterium
AGACCGAGTTGGCTGCCGATTACCATAGGGGCGCTCATATTCGTCTTCGGCCTCATTGCAACAATTTGGCCGGTAGGTGTCATCGTATTCCTGGTACGTCTTCTCGGACTCTACCTGCTGATCGAGGGCATCATCACTCTCGTCCGTTCCCTCAAAGCCCGCAATCGCCAGGTCCGATGGAAAGGGCCTCTTATCCGCGGCTGTATCGGCATCGGCATCGGCGCGCTCGTCCTCTTCGCCCCCGCTTTCACCGCCGCAACCATCGGCGTGATCGTTATGTACATCATCGCAATTATCGCCCTCTACCACGGTATCATCTACCTCATCAGGGCATTCCGCCGCGAACCCCTGCCCGGCATTATCAGCATGGGACCCAGCATCGGACCCGCCGACGGCCCGAGATACAAATGGAGCTTTGTCGCCGGCGGTGTCATCCTGATCGCCCTGGCCCTTCTGCTTTTCATCGCCCCCCTCAAATCCGGAGCTCTCCTCGTTCGGATCATCGGAATACTCGCCATGATCGGCGGCGGCGGTCTTGCAGCCTTTTCCATTTGGTATCAGAACAAAAAACGCATCTGATATTGGGGGTGCCCCGGCGTGACGGCCGGAAAACGGCAAACCACGCCGGGCCCGGACAGGCACTTCGCCCCCGGACAGACCGCCGGGCCCGCTGCCGGCACCACCCCCGGGCCGGCCCGACCCACACCCCGGCCGCCGCTTGAACCCCCAGTTGCAGACGACCCTCCCGAACCCCGGGGCCCGGCGCCCTCCCGCACCCTGTCACGCCGGGTCGGGCCCTCCGCTCCAATTCCTCGCCGGCGCGCATCCACAGGCACCCGAGCGCCGTCCCGGACACCCCGGACCGGCCGGCTCCGTCCCGTTCTATACCGCCTGCACCGCCGGGCTCTCCGGCTCACTGCCGATCGCCGGCCCGGCGGGCGCCGCCTGCGGGATTTCCGCTGCGGTCCCTCACCCGAAAAAAAACTGGCAGGGTCACCAATTAAGTGATATAATTAAAACAAATGGAGGAATTAGACACAGGTTCTTCACCGGCTCTCTCCCTCACCGGAGAGGCAAAACAAAAGACCCTTCTCCTGGTGGAAGACGAGGGCCTTATCGCCCTGCGTGAGGCATCGATGCTCGAAAACCACGGCTATCGAGTTCGTGTTGCCTCGAGCGCATCCAAAGCCATCAAGGCCGCAAAACAGAATCCTCCTGACCTCATTCTGATGGACATCGACCTCGGCAAGGGAAAGATGCGGGGCACCGAAGCGGCAAAGATTATTCTCGAGCACCTTGACCTGCCGATTATCTTCTTAACCGGGCATACCGAAAAAGAGATGGTCCAAACCGTCAAGGGAATTTCCAGCTACGGCTATGTTATAAAGAACTCCGGTGAGTTCGTACTGATCGAATCGATCGAAATGGCCTTTCGGCTTTTCGAAACAAAACGCAGCCTCGAAAGAAAAGAGATCGAAGCCCGGGAAATCGTCGAGAATATCGACCTGGCAATTATCCAATACACCCCCGAGGGCAAGATAATCTACTTCAGCAGGGGGGCGGAAAAGCTGTTCGGCTTCAGTGCGGAGGAAATGATCGGAACAAACGGGGTGGGAAAGATTATCCCGGAAACCGACAGCCTCGGCAACGATCAGAGTTCTTTTCTCGACGACATCTTCCGAAACCTTGATGCTTTCCATCGGCACGAGAACGAAAACTGCTGTAAAGACGGCAGCAGGCTCTATGTCTCCTGGACCAACACAGCGGCCTTCGATGCAAGGGGAAACCCCCTCTTCCTGCAATCCATCGGCTCCGACATCACCGCGGAAAAGGAACGGCAAGTCGAACTTCAGATCAAAAACCGGGCAATCGAAACCTCCTTCAATGCCATAGCAATCGCAGACCTCGACGGAACCGTCAACTACGTCAATTCCTCGTTTCTCCGGATGTGGGGATACAAGGCAAAATCCGAGGTTATCAAAAAACCCGCTCTCAGCTTCTGGAATGAACCGGAAAAGGCCGAAGAGGTAATGCAGGACCTGTTCAACGGCCGGAGTTCGGTGTCTGAGCTCGTGGGGCGCAGAAAGGACGGCAGTACTTTTAATGTTCAAGTCTATCCGAGCTTTGTTCCGGATGAAAACGGGCGTCCGATGCAGATAATGAATTCATTTCTCGATATTACCGAGAGAAAGCAGAAAGAAAAACAGCTCAGGAAGGCCCTCGAAGAAAAAGACTTTTTCATGACCGAACTCAATCACCGGGTAAAAAACAACCTCGCCATGATCTCCTCTCTTATCAACCTCAAGGCTGCATCCGCCGGCAAGTCGGCAGATCTCTCTGATATTAAATTCCAGATCGATGCAATCCGCATCGTCCATGACAAGTTGAACGACTGCAACGTAGTGTCGGAAATCAAGTTCAAGGATTATATCCAGGAAATTCTCGCCGGAGTTTTCTCTCACTACCCCCAGCCGGTGACAATCGAAAATTCCCTGCCCGAAATCACACTCCCCACCAAAACCGCCATTGCCCTCGGCCTTATAACCAACGAGATCGCCACCAATGCCGTCAAATACGGCTTTCGCGCCGGCGAGCAGGCGGTCTTCCAGGTGGAACTCGAGCGGAGCCAAGAAAGCGGCCCGCGGTCCTGGCGCTACACCCTCTCGAACACGGGAAATCCCTTCCCCGAATCCATCGCCCCCGAAACCACCGAAACCCTCGGCCTCCGTCTTATAAACGCCCTGGTACACCAGCTCGAGGGAGAGTTCGAGCTCCGGCGCGAACCCTTCCCGGTGTTCACGATCCGGTTCCAGGAAACACCCGGTCACACAAGGCCTGGAAATTCCTCTCCTCAATAGGGGAGAATTGTTTTGAATTTCCACGATACCCGGCTTACTATTGATGAGAAGAATACAGAATGGAGATAGATAGTTCATGATCGAACTGGGCACAGAAACCGGCCTGTCTTCTCGGCAGAAAACCATACTGCTTGTGGAAGACGAAGCCCTCATCGCCCTCGCACAAAAAAAAACAATTGAAAAACACGGGTTTTCCGTGGTAACCGCACACACCGGCGAGCAGGCTGTAGAAACAGTAAAGGAAAACCCCGAAATCACCCTCATCCTGATGGATATCGACCTCGGCCCGGATATGGACGGAACCGAAGCGGCACAAACGATACTTCGAATGCGGGAACTCCCCATTGTTTTTCTTACCAGTCACAATGAAAAAGAGTACGTGGACCGGGTAAAAAAGATCACCGGTTTTGGGTATGTGCTGAAAAACTCGGGGGAATTCGTTTTGATCGAATCGATCAACATGGCGTATAAGCTGTTCGAGGCCAAACAAACTGCCCAGAAGCACTATGAAGAGAGCGAGGCCGCTTACCGGGAAATGGAAAGCAGGGAATTCCGTCTCCAGCATGTAAACCGGGTTTTACTCTCCATCCGCAACGTTAACCAGGTCATCACCACCGGATCCGACCTGGATACCCTCCTTAAAAAGAGCTGCCGGCTTCTAATCGAAACAAGCGGGTACCATCAATCCTGGATAATCCTCCTCGAAAACGGCAAGCCCGCCGAACCCTTCTATCATGCAGGCTTCGACAACCGCTTCCCTTCCGGAGAAGAGACCCTGCTCAACGGATACATCCCTCAATGCGCCCGGAAGGCACTGGAAACCGGAGAGGTTGTGGTTCACAGGAATCCCGAAGCCGGGTGCTCGGACTGTCCCTTTTCCGGCAGCCTTTCTCCGGAAACGCCCCGAAACGGAAACCGCTTCTCCATGACCGCCGCGCTCGAACACAACGGGATACAATTCGGCTGGATCAGCGTGGTCCTTCCTGCCGTCTACATCGAAAACCCCGACGAACTCTCCCTGTTCAGAGAAATTGCAGGCGATCTTTCCTACGCCCTCAACAGCCTCAACATCGAACAGCAGAAAAAAAAGACTGAACGGGCTCTGCAGATAAGCGAAGAGAAATACCGGGCCCTGTACGAAAATGCCCCGCTCCCCTACCAATCGCTCGATAAAAACGGGAATTTTATCGATGTAAACCCCGCTTGGCTCAAAACGCTCGGTTACTCCCGGGAGGAGGTAGTCGGAAAGAATTTCTCCGAGTTTCTTCATCCCGGCTGGAAACAGCACTTCAATGAAAATTTCCCCTCCTTCAAGAGGAAGGGCTTTATTCACGACGTCCGCTTCCGGATACGCCATAAAGACGGCAGTTTCCGGCGCATCTCCTTCGAAGGCTGTGTAGGAACGAACCAGGACGGAAGTTTCCGGCAGACCTACTGCGTTTTCAAAGATATCACCGAAGAATATCGCAAACAGCAGGAAGTAAAAGAGTCTCGTGATTTTTTAAACGGGGTGTTCAACAGCATCCAGGACGGGGTGAGCGTTCTCAATACAGACCTCAGTATCCGCTACGTCAATCCGGTCATGGAGCACTGGTATCCCTCAATGGTCCCGCTCGAGGGTAAACGCTGCTTTGAAGCCTACCACCACCGGCACAGCCCCTGTAACCCGTGCCCCTCCCGTCGCTGCATACAGACGGGAAAAACCGAAGCAGAGGAGGTCCCCGGCAGCCCCGACCCCGGTTCTCCGGTTAAATGGATTGAACTTTTCAGTTATCCCCTCCGGGATTCGGAATCCGGAAACATCACCGGGGTTATCGAGTTTGTCCGGGACATTACCGAGCGCAAACAGTCCGAACAGCAGCTCAAAAAAGCCTACGAAGAAAAGAACTTTCTCATGGCCGAACTCAATCACCGGGTACGGAACAACCTCAATATGATCACTTCCCTGATCAGCATGAAAGAAGAGAACTCCGAAGCCCCAGCGGATCTGGCAGAAATCAAGGCTCAAATCGAGGCCGTCCGGATTGTGCACCAAAAGCTGGAAAACAGTGAAAACCCCTCACGGATCAACCTCAAAGACTACATCCAGAGCATCTTGAGCGGAATTTTCACTTCTTCCCCCGAACCGGTGGCGATCGAAAACAAAATATCCACAGGCCTCGTACCCACCAAAACCGCCATTGCCCTCGGCCTTATAACCAACGAGATCGCCACCAACGCCCTCAAGTACGGCTTTCGCGCCGGCGAGCAGGCGGTCTTTCAGGTGGAACTCGAGCGGAGCGAAGAAAGCGGCTCGCAGTCCTGCCGCTACACCCTCTCGAACACGGGAAACTCCTTTCCCGCTTCCATCGACCCCGAAACCACCGAAACCCTCGGCCTCCGTCTTATAAACGCCCTGGTAGAGCAGCTCGAAGGAGAGCTCGAGCTGCGGCGCGAACCCTTCCCGGTGTTCACGATCCGGTTCTCCCTCCGGTAACCGGCTGCTTCAAAAATCCGCTGGATAGTTTCTCGGCCCCTGTTCTTCCTCGCCTCAGTTCAAGCCGGGATTATCGAGACAACGACCTCCCGCTGTCTTCTAGGCCCGTCGAACTCACAGAGAAAGATGTTCTGCCAGGTCGAAAGAGCGAGCCGGCCGCCGATGATCGGCACGGTTTCCGAAGGGCCGACCAAACCCGCTTTCAAATGGGCATCCCCGTTTCCATCCTGCCGATCGTGCTCCCAAACCCCCCGGGGAATCACTTTTTGCAGCAGCGATACAACATCCCGCTGAACGCTGTCGTCCCAGTTCTCCTGGATCATCAGGGCCGCCGTCGCCCCCCGGACATAGAGGGAACAGATCCCGTTCTCTATCCCTGCAGCGCCGGCTATCTCGTGAACGGGGGAGGTAATATCGTAGAGGCCCTCCCGGCTGCCGGTTGCAATGTGAAGAATTTCCTGCATTCGTTTACCATATCATTCATCGCTTCGGATTTGAATCGAGGCCGTTTCTTTTTTATTATATAAATAGAGCCGGTAAGGGGAAATTCCGTACAATCCTCGAGAAATCGGAAACCATGGATTCAAGGAGGCACCGAATGAATCTGCCGTTGCAAATCTCATTTCGCGATATCCATAAAACACAGGACCTGGAAGACTTTATTCGAAGTAAAACCGAAAAACTCGAGCGAATTTGCGATCACATTTCCAGCTGCAGGGTCAGCGTGGAGCAACCCCAAAAACACATTAAATCCGGCAGCCCCTACCGGGTTCGCATCGATCTTACCGTCACCCCCGCTCATGAACTCGTATCAAAACGGGAACCGGGCCAAGGGAATATTCACGAAGATCTTCGCACCGTTATCAAAGATGTCTTCAAAGGCGCGGAAAATCAGCTGCACAGCCTCGTTGAAAAACAGAGGAAAGAGGTCAAAACCCACAAACGGCGCGAGGTAGAAAACGTGGAACCGAATGAATAAATTAGTGGTACAAAGCTTGTGTAAATCCCACATTCCGCACCACTTAATCCAAAAAATAGATTTTT
>JAIPGG010000117.1 GCA_021736255.1 Spirochaetales bacterium
TCTGCAACAGGATTCATTCGCACCACATTTCCTTGAATATCAGTCGAAATAACCGCATCGCCGATGGAATCCAGGGTGATGCGCAGATTGTCCTCGACCTCTTTCCGGCCGGTGATATCCCGGGCAACCGCATACACCGTGTTGCCGTTCACTTTCGCCCGCCACTCGGGATTCAGCCGGAGGAATTTCCCTTCGATTCCGGCGATGCACAACAGATCCAGACTCGAATGAAAGTAGCTTTCCAGTTCTTCACTTTTTTGGACCAGTTCCTCCTCCGTTTGCTCCTGACGCACCAACGTGTTTCGCAGATGTTCCTTCTGCAGTTTGAGTTCCATGTGGGCGTCGAAGAGGCGAAATGCCATCCTGATCGAAGCCATCAGGACCGTTTCTCCGGAGTTCTTTACGATGAATCCGTACGAGGTAATGCCCTCGGTCTTTTCCACCACCTCCGGTTCGGTGTGGGAAGAAAGAAAAGCAACAGGCAGGTCATGGGTTTTTAATATTTCTTGTGCTGCTTCGGTACCGTCCATTCCCTTCCCCAGATCTATGTCCATGAGGATCAGGGAAATCTCGGGATCCTGCCGTACTATCTCGATCGCCTTTTCCCCACTGTAGGCAGTAACGACATCGAAGCTGTATTTCTCTATAGTCTTTACCTCAGCTATGGCTATGAGCGCTTCGTCCTCGACAAGAAGAATCTTTCGTTTCATTCGGCTCCTGCTTCTTCTAAGGTATTTTAATTCTTGTGTCTCGATTTGCCGCTGTCAAACAAAAAAGATTTCAGGAGGGGGGAGCGGAGGACCGGGCCGGGGGGCCCGGCGGCGGCGACAGAGCCGGAACAGCCCCCCGGCTTCCGCAGGCCGGAAAGCTGGGTACACACAAGCGGTTTGCTGCGCTGCCCTGCTCACCGGAGGGAAAACCCGGGGCGGCCTCTCGGCCCCGGCCTGCGGCCGGGCCGAAGCGGGGGGGAGGCAGGCGGGGGTTCCTGTTTTGGGAGGGTAAGTGGAACCCAGGTGATAAAGGCAGCGCCTCCCCCTTTAGATCTGTTTTAGAACCCACGGCAGAGGGCCGAAGAAAACGAGTCGGCGAACCTGTCCCTTATCCGTACACCTTCTTCAGAGCGCCGGCAAAGATATCGAGGCCTTCGGCGATTTCATCGGCCGAAACGATCAGCGGCGGGATCCAGCGGATGACGTTGCCGAAGGTTCCGCAGCTCAGGAGCATCAGGCCGTCTGCAAGGGCTTGCTTCTTGAGTTCCCCGAGACCGGAGGATTCGGGTTTGCCGGCTTTTGAGAACTCGGTGGCCACCATGAGACCCCGGCCCCGCACATCACCAATGACAGGGTATTCCTTCTGCAGTTTCAACAGGCCTTCCATGAGCTGTTCACCCCGGGCGGCGGCATTTTCTGCGAGCCTTTCTTCGCGGATCACGTCGATACCGGCGGATGCGGCGGCACAGGAGACGGGATTTCCCCCGTAGGTTCCGCCATGGCTGCCGGGGTCCCAGTTCTTTGCCAGCTCGGGTTTATAGGCGATTCCCGAGAGGGGCATACCGGAGGCCAGGCCCTTGGCGATGGTAACGATATCGGGCAGCACCCCGTCGTGCTCGAAGGCAAAAAACTTGCCGGTCCTGCCGAAGCCCGACTGTATCTCGTCGGAGATCAACAGCATTCCGTGCTTGTCGGCAAAATCGCGGAGTTCCTGCATAAAGCCGTGGGGGGCCGGTACGTACCCGCCCTCGCCGAGGATCGGTTCGATAATGACGGCAGCCGTTTCTTCCGGCGAGGTCTGGGATTTGAGAAGGCGCTCGAGTTCATCCAGAGCAAAACGCACGGTCTCCTCTTCGTTCCAGCCGTAGCGGCTCCGGTAATAGTAGGTGTAGGGAAAGGGGCTTACGAAGATGCCGGGGGTAAGGGGCTGATACTTTGCCCGGTAGATCGTTTTGCTGGTAGTCATTCCCATGGTGAGGTGGGTCCTGCCGTGAAAACTCCCCTGAAAGACGATGACGTTCGGCCGTCCGGTGGACATCTTGGCGAGTTTGACCGCTCCCTCCACCGCTTCGGCCCCGCTGTTGGAGAAGAAGAAGTGAGAGAGCTCATCGGGGAGGACCTCGGCCAGCTTGCCCATGAGTTCGAGGCCGGGTTTGTGATAGACGATATTCTGCTGCCCGAAGAGAAGTGATGCGGCCTGCTCCTGAACCGCCTTGACTACCTTTGGATGACAGTGGCCGGTGTTGGTCACCCCGATACCGCTGGTGAAGTCCAGGAAGGTATTTCCGTCGCTGCTGTGGATCCGGCATCCTTCGGCATGATCCACCAGGATATCGCTCGCATGAGTCAAAACCGTCGATACATGTTTTTTCAATTCGTCCATTTTCTTCCTCCTTTATTCACCACACTCAAACCACCAATCACTAGGTCTGCTTCAGTCGGCTTGTTCCAGGGGACCGAACAAGGCGCTGTCGTCACTGGATTGTTTATACTCCGAGTCCATCTCGACCATGTGGGCGGGAAAGCCGTATCCCTCCATCCGCTCGAGAAAGGGTTCGGCGGGAAAGTACTCGGGTCCGACAACGCCGCTGCCGGACCAAAGGCCCTCCGCCAGCAGCTCCATCATGATTACCGGGTTGAAAGCGGTCTGAGCAACAACCGCCTGGCTGCCGATATCTTTCATACATTCCTGGTTGTCGGCCACCTGATAGATATAGACCTGCCGATCCATATTCTCTCTCTTTCCTTTGATCCACAGACCGGCGGCGGTTTTGCCGTACATGGCTTCGGCGGTACTGGTTGGATCCGGGGCGGTTACCCCGACCACATCCCGCGGAGAAACCTCGACCCCGCCGACCTTCACCTTGTCGGTCTTGTCCAGCCCCAGGGCCTGGAGAGTCTTGAGCATATCCACGAAGGAATCCTCGAGCCCGAACTTGAAGGTCACCCGTCGAAGGCCTCGGTCCTCGAAATACCTCGGAAGCATCAAGACTTCTTCGTGTTCAACATTCATCATCTTGACCGGACCGATTCCTTCGGGCAGGTCAAAAAACTCCGGGTCGGAAAAGGGTTCGGTGGTGTACCATCCCCGTTCCTTTTCCCAGACAACCGGAGGGTTGAGGCACTCTTCGATGGTGGTCCAGATCGAAAAACCGAAGGCCACATCCGCTCCTTCGACTTCCAGGTTGGCCCCGTCGCGCACATGAAACTCTTCGACGGTGTCGAAAAGGTGGTCGGCCCCGTAGCGGGCAAAGACATTTACCATGCCCGGTTCCACTCCGGACCCGAGCAGAGCAAGTAGACCCTTCTTTTTCCACGCTTCTTCTTCGGCAAACTGCTTGTCTCCGAGTTTGACTCCGGTTCGCGCAAAGGGCTCGGCAGGATGAGGCTCGGACAGACTCATGGCCATGTCGATGTAGGTGTTGGCGGCCTGATATGCTGCATGAAAAAGCGGCATGTTGAACTGAGGGCTGCAGGCGTTCATGATCAGGTCCGTCCGGTATTTGCCGGCGAGGGCCTCGATTTCCTTTTGGTTGCCGGCGTCCAGCTGCTCGGGAACAAACCGTTTTGCATCGCCGAGGTTACCGGCTACCCCCTGTGCGCGCTGCAGGTTGTAGTCGGCAAGGACCATCATATCGAACCAGGCCGGATTCTTCTTTTTGATGATCCGGGCAATTGCCTCGCCGACTCCCCCTACTCCTGCCAGAAGAACCCTCATAACCACTCCTTTTTTGAACAACTATATGATCTCTCGCTTTGCCCCTGTATTCAGAGGTCAATATGTATGAGTATGGGAGGGAAAGCTGATATGCCTCTGTTACAGCATAAATATTCTGCTGATATCCATTACGGCGGCATGCGTGCGCGGGGGTGCGGCCGGCGGGGCCGGAGGCTCGGGTCGGCCGGCTGGGCCGGAGGCTCGGGTCGGCCGGCGGGGCCGGAGGCTCGGGTCGGCCGGCGGCGGACCCGGGTAGACAGGTCAGCCCGGTGTGCCTGCAGCAGACCCGGGTAGACAGGTCAGCTGGGCCGGAGGCTCGGGTCGGCCGGCGGCAGGCGGCGGACCTGGGTGACCGACGGGGCAGGAGACCCGGGTCGGCCGGCGGGAATTACATCGGCAAATTGTGCAGGAGGATAGTGAAGATCACCATTCCGAGGAGAGCAAAGGGATAGGTCGCCCCGTAGCCAACAGCCGCGTCGTCGCTCTTGACCGCATTGATTGCTACACCAAGGCCGGGGGTGCTCGTCATAGCGCCGCAGAGGCTTCCGGCGAGAATGACCCAGTTCAGCTTGAAAACATAGCGGGCTATCAGGAACCCAACCAGCAGCGCGACAAAGGCCGTAACGAAAGAAACGAAAACCAGAAACAACCCTCCGGACACCAGCGAGTTGATCGTTGCATAACCGTAGCGCAGACCAACAATGGCAAGAAAGAGCGAGAGCGAGAGCTCTCTGATAGCCGTCAGGATCTTCGAATCCATAGTAAAACGAAACGGGCCGAGCCTGCCGAAATAACCGAACAACAGACCGGCGATCAGCACACCGCCGGTTGCACCAAGACTGAAATAGCCGAGCGTATCACCGAGATAGATTTTAACCGACCCGAGAAAGTAACCCGCCAGGGCAACCAGCAGGAAAGCTACAATATCAAAGCCGGGTTTCCTGCCCGAATTCGAGTCCTGGCTCTGATCCTGATTCTTCTTTCGATCTTGTTCTGCGAATTCGCGCTCCAGCTCTGTCCGCTCTTTATCTACATCTATCCGAAAAATGATCGGGATCAACTGGATAGCGAGGATGACCATAATCACGCCGGGTGAATACCCAATGGCGTGACCGAAACCTACCATCCCTTCGGCATCCTTCCCGTATTGGGAAACGGTTTCAATGGCGGCGGCCAGACCGGGCGAGCTCGTGAGTGCACCGGTATAGACCCCCGAAACGGCAAAAGGATCCTGGCCGGTACTGGATATTGCCATCAGGTAGCAGATAAGGGCGCCGACAAAGGGAACGGTAAATCCCAGCACGATCAGCTTCGCCCCATGGGTTCGAATCACCCGGTCCAGATCCCGGGCTGCAAGAAGGCCAACGGCGGCCACGAAGAATATCAGGGTCAACAGAAAGAAATACCGGGATACCACCCCTTCACCGATGATGCGTTCGGCATACGCAGGCAGCTTTGCCATCTCTGTATAGGGATTAACCAAAAAGTTCTGCACAGCCCACCCCACCGGCAATCCAACGAAAAGCCCGCCCGAGGTGCCGAGGTAAAACCGGCCGATTTTGAGCTTTCCGACCATGAGGCCGACAACAACGGTAAAAAAGATGAGAACAAACTGGTTTGTAACAAAATCAACGACCGAGAAGACCATGACATTGTATACTATATACAGAACCGGCCCTCGTCAATATGGGCCGGTCCATATCATTCATTTATAAGCAGTATATCAGTCCTTCGGTTCGTAGGCCAAAACAGAAGCCAGCCGCCGTTCAGCCTCTTCCGCTTCGATCTTCCATCGGCGGGCAAAATCTTCAACCTGATCCCTGCGCAGTTTGCCTACGCTAAAATAGAACGACTCGGGATGGCCGATGTAATACCCGGAAACCGAGGCAGCCGGAACCATCATATAGCTTTCGGTCAGGTCCATATCAAGGTTTTCGTCGGCATTCAGCAGCTGGTGTACCAGGAGTTTTTCCGCATGATCCGGGCAGGGGGGGTAGCCCGGCGCCGGCCGAATTCCCTGATAGCGGACTTTGAAGAGGTCGGCCTTCGAAAGGTCTTCCCCGGGGGCATATCCCCACAGGTCCGTCCGCACGATCTCGTGCAGGCGTTCGGCAAAGGCCTCGGCCAGCCGGTCGGCAAGGACCTGCGCCATAATGGCATGGTAGTCATCGCCCGCCTCACGGTATGCGCGGGAGAACTCCTCGAGTCCATGGCCGGCGGTAACAGCAAAAAATCCCAGGTGGTCGGCCGGGCTGGGAGACTGGGGAGAGGCCGAATCCGGGGCAGGTGCAATGAAGTCGGCAAGAGAGAGATAGTATGGAGTTTTTTCCTTCTTTTTCTGCTGACGGAGAGCATGGATCCGGCCTATTTCTTTTTCCCCGCCATCTACTGCAAAGACCGTTATCTCGTCTTCCGGCAGCGAGGCCGCGGGAAAGATCGCTGCAGCTCCGTGTGCAGTCAGGGCCTTTTCAGATATGATCCGGTCAAGCAGCGCTTTGGCATCATCGTAAAGCTTTTTCGCCTCATCTCCACGATCGGGATCATCAAGGATTTCAGGAAAACGCCCGGTCATTTCCCAAGCGGTAAAAAAGAAGGTCCAATCGATATACTCGGCCAGCTCCTCCAGCGGGTAGTC
>JAIPGG010000118.1 GCA_021736255.1 Spirochaetales bacterium
TGCTCTGCTGTTTGTTTTCTTGAGAACCAGGTGGATTTTTCGCCAACCGATTGACAGCGATCATCTGCGGCAGTTGACCGGTTTCGTAAAAAGCGGTGCCATGACCTTTCTGGCCAAAGAATACCGGGCGCTGGTTCCCTTCGTACTGGTGGTCGGCGGGCTGCTGGTATTCGGCAATCAGGGATGGCTGAGACTGCAGGCCGGTTCCTTTCTTGTCGGGGCCTTTGCTTCGGCCCTGGCCGGCTTCGTCGGGATGCGGGTGGCTACTTCGGCCAACGGAAGGACCACCCATGCGGCTCTGAGCGGAATGGATCCTGCCCTGCGGGTTGCTTTCTCCGGCGGTGCGGTAATGGGAATGAGCGTGGTCGGTTTGGTACTGCTCGGCCTCTCGGCCGTTCTTTTTGTGGCGGTGAGCCTGGTCGGCAGCAGCGAACACGAGCTGGTAAACACGGTTCTGCCGGTGCTCAGCGGTTTCAGCCTCGGTGCTTCGTCCATTGCACTTTTCGCCCGGCTCGGCGGCGGAATCTATACCAAGGCTGCCGATGTGGGCGCCGACCTGGTGGGGAAGGTGGAGGCCGGCATTCCCGAAGATGATCCCCGCAACCCGGCCACAATCGCGGACAATGTCGGCGACAATGTGGGGGATGTAGCCGGGATGGGAGCCGACCTCTTCGAGTCCTTCGTGGGCTCACTGGTCGGAACGATGATTCTTGCCTTCACGGTTGGCGCCGGTATGGAGGTAAAACTCCGCCTCTTTGTGCTGCCTTTGATTTTGGCGGCTGTGGGAATTGTCTCTTCGGTCATCGGGGTTTCCTTCGTACGGAGTAAAAAGGGGCGCTCCCCCCAGGCCGCGTTGAATCTGGGTACCTTCGGGGCCGGAATCATTGCTGCCGCTCTGGCCTGGCCGGCCATACAGCTTCTGTTGACCGGTGGAGAGAGTGTTCCCGCTCTGCCGGAGGGGATTACCGTACTCCGGGTTTATCTGCCGGTGGTTATCGGTCTTCTTACCGGTATTGCTATCGGGTTGTTGACCGAGCATTTCACCGGTACCGACACCAGGCCGGTGAACCGGATTGTCCGCGCGGCCATGACCGGACCTGCTACCGCAATAATCAGCGGGCTGGGGGTAGGGATGCTCTCCTCGGTTTTTCCGGTTTTGTGTATTGCCGGAGCGATCTTTGCCGGGCATCTTCTCCTCGGTCTGTACGGTATAGCTCTGGCGGCGGTCGGCATGTTGATCACCCTGGGAATACAGCTGGCGGTCGATGCCTACGGCCCGATCGCCGACAACGCAGGGGGCCTTGCGGTGATGAGTGATTTCCCGGTGGAGGTCAGGAATATTACCGACCGGCTTGATTCGGTTGGAAACACGACCGCCGCTATCGGGAAGGGCTTCGCCATCGGATCGGCAGCCCTGACGGCCATCATTTTGCTTTCGTCTTTCCGTACCTCGGTCGGCGCGGATGTTATTGATCTGACGGAAACGGCGGTTCTGATCGGTATCCTGGTCGGGGCGGTGATTCCCTTCCTCTTCTCCGCCCTGGCAATGGATGCCATTGGAATTGCAGCCTTCGAGATGATCGAGGAGGTGCGCAGACAGTTCAAACGCAAACCGCAGATTCTGGAAGGAAAGGAATTGCCGGATTATGATCGGTGTGTCGGAATTTCCACCGATGCGGCGCTCCGAAAGATGGTGCTTCCCGGTCTGATCGCGGTGGTAACGCCGGTGGTAGTTGGGTTTTTAGGCGGAGCCGATATGCTGGTGGGGCTTCTGGTTGGGGTAACGGCGACCGGTGTGGTCCTGGCTATCGTTATGGCGAATGCCGGCGGGGCCTGGGACAACGCAAAGAAGATGGTGGAGGCCGGGGCCTCCGGCGGGCGCGGATCAGATGCCCACAAGGCCACGATCGTAGGCGATACCGTAGGCGATCCCTTCAAGGACACCGCCGGCCCTGCACTGAATATTTTGATAAAGCTGATGTCGGTGGTTTCCCTTGTAATTGCTCCGATTTTAATGAGAATAGGCGGGTAAATATGTCACAGGATTATCCCAAACGTTTGTATGCAGTTCTTCATCCGAGTCCGGCGCTGATCGGTTCACAGATGAACCCCCAGTCTTTTGCCAGGCACTATCTTTCCGGTTCCGTCCGGCACTATTCGGGAAAGGTGATTTTCGCAGAGATCGACAGCAGTTTTCGTCATCCCTATTTCCCGATTGATCATTTTATGGACAATGTCCATGCCCATGAAGACGGCCGCCCGAAGGCGACCAAGTACATTTCCGTTTACCGGGTGCTCGAACACCTGGATTTTTCCATGATCAAGGCCCTCTATCTGACATCGCCGGAGGCCGTGGTGCTGCGGCTGGAGGAGCAAGAAGAGATAAACACCCGGGACAACCAAGAGGTTCTCCGCATTTTTGCCGAGATCAACCCGGTGCGGATGCTGGTGCTCTCCCGGTTGAGTTTTGTCGAGTTCGGTCAGCTGGTGACCAATCCGGAGCTGAAGCGGAATGTGCCTGCCATGTTCTATACCCAGCTCGAGTTCGACGCCAACGATTTTCTGCAGGAGTTCGAGCTCAATCCCCTGCTTCCCCCGATGGTGCCCAAGCTCCATCCCTCGAAGCTTCGGGACGCTATCCTCGAGCTCAGTACCAAGCCTGACAAGGTTTCCAAGGGGATGCTGTTGGACTCATCCTTCGACGAGATACCCTACCGCCTCGTCCGTCACGGCTTCATGTTTGCCCGGCACGGCGAGTATAAATTCTTCGGTATGCCGCCGATAGAGGATATCCGCAGGGACAATCACAAGTTCTGGATCGCTATGTAGGGAGAGAGTCGGCGCGCCGGCCGCCCAATTGGTTCCCTGCTGCTCCTCGCAGAGGCGCGGCAGGAGGCTCGGCGGGTACCCCGTGCCAGGCCTCCCTGCCGCCCTCGTTTAACGGAAGTGCCTTAGAAGGTCAGAACCTTCCGGTCCTCCTTGATGTAATCGGTCAAGGGTTTGCCCATGTATTTCACATCGATACCCAGGCGTTCGAGATCCCCGGTTACCTTGTACTGATCGGCACAGGCTTTGCATGCCTCGAGCCGGACACCCTGTTCTGCCAGATCCGCCATCCAGGGCTTGAGCGTGGCGTCGTTGGCCAGCACATTGGAAGCAGAGCCCCATACAATAAGAGTGACATCTTCCCACCATCCCTGTTTTTTCGAGTTCAGGGCATAGGGCAAAACGAGTTCACGGGCTATATCTCGATCGGCGGTTGACCATACGATTACAATGGCATCATTTGCGGCATTGCTCATAGTTATACCTCCCTGCTATGATCTATCCAGTCATGAGTTTCGCAGAAAAGGCGGTATTTCCGCAAGGTCGGATAAAACTCCGGCTTTCGATCATGTTCTATCTCCACTTTTTCGCTGCCGGGGCCACCATCCCGATCATGAGCCTCTACCTTCGCCGGAGTCTGGAGTTCAGTGGGGGGCAGATCGGAACGATTCTTGCGATGTCCGCTCTTTCGGCTTTTCTGGCGCCGGTGCTGGCCGCTTTTGTAACCGACCGGCTGGTTTCGGCAGAGCGTATGTTCGCCTTTCTCCATCTTTTTGCCGCCGCTATGATGTTTCTTTTTACACGACAGACGGAGTTCTTTCCGGCGCTGCTGTTTTATCTGTTTTACATGCTGGCCTACGGTCCATGCACCGCACTGACAACGAGCATTAGTCTCCACCATGCCCCCGATGCCAGACGGGATTTCGGGGGCATGAGGTTGTGGGGAACCGCCGGCTGGGTCTCGGCCGGCTGGCTGATCGGGCTCTTCTGGCTCCGTTATGCCGGAGGCGACCTGAGGATGATTATGCTCCTCTCGGCGGGGGTGAGCCTGCTTCTCGGGCTTTATTCAATGACCCTTCCCGGCAGCGGGGGTACTCCCCGGCGGAGCGAGCTCGTTCCCCGGGCGGCGCTGCGTATCCTGATCAAGCCGCAGATGCTGCTCGTTGTTTCGGCTGCCTTTCTCGTTATGTTTGTGGACAAGTACTATTACTTCGGCACCGCTCCCTACCTCAAGTCGCTGGGGGTTTCCGACAATGCGGTCATGCCCATGATGTCGGCGGGTCAGATTACCGAGATCGTTTCCCTTGCACTTTTGGGAATGACGCTCCACCGTTTCGGGTATCTGCGCACTCTTTTGCTCGGGGCCTTGATGGAAACGGCACGTTTTGCCTTTTTCACATTCGGGCAGGGGCCTGTTTCCGCTGTTGCCGGGATTTGTTTCCACGGGCCGGCGTTCGCCTTTTTCTTTTCGGCGGCTTTCGTGTATGTAAACAGCTTTTCCGGGCCCGAATCCCGGGCCGGGGTGCAGCAGCTGTTCTCGGTTATTTATGCGGGCCTCGGCGGGATCGCCGGGAATATGGTTGCCGGAATGATTTTCGATGTTACGGTTGAGGCAGGGGCAGGGTACCGGTACTTTTGGATGGCTCCTCTCGGTATTGCTCTGCTGGCCGCCGGTTTGCTGCTGATTGCTCTTGTTCGTTCCCGGCGGCGGTCGGTTCCGGGGTAAGGGGCAGGCCGGATGACGGGGCAGGCCGGATGACGGGGCGGCCGGGGTGGTTGCAGGCTGCGGGTGTATTGGTTTATTATGATTGCGCTAATAATTGAGGAGGACGGTATGAAACTGCCGGGTGGACTGAAAGTAAAGAAGAAAAAGTTATCAGAGGTTTATACCCACGAAGACGGCTGGATCGAGGGTGTAGATCTTACAGAACCAACAGAGATTGATACGCCGCTTGGCAAGATCATCTGTGAAAATACTGTCCGATTCGACAAAGTGGGCGCGCTCCGTATGTGCGATCCGGTCGAGCCGATGGCGGTGGAAACCCCGGCAGGCAGGTTTCGGGTGAACCGAATCGGCTGGTACAGCAACGGCGCGGTGCGGCTTTGCAGCCTGGTCGAGGACCAGGAAGTCGAAACACCCTCCGGGCGGCTTCGGGTACGGGAGGGGTCGAACTCGGTTACCAGCCTCGGCTGGTTTCAGTCCGGAGCCATGAAATTCTGTGAACTCTCGGAGGAGTTGGTCCAGGAAATCGAAACCCCTTCCGGGACCTTCGAGGTGTGGGGCCTGCTGAGCTGGCATGAAAACGGCTCGATCAAGAGCTGCTGGACAGGGGATAAAACATCTAAAATATCCACTCCTCACGGCACCCTGAATGTATCCAATATCAACTGGTATGAAACCGGCGAGCTCTTTGCTGTCGAGCTCAGAGATGCTGTCGACATCGAGGGCGAACATTTTTACAGCAGGGTCGGGTGGCTCCAGAACGGCAGTTTTATCGGGGAAATGAACTGGGACCACGAGCGTGAAGAACTGGTTCCGCAAAACTAAGAGTTTTTCGCCGGTCGCCGGCTGTCTGTGGTCCGGCGGTCGGCGAGAAAGCTGTCGATTATTGTGGACGATCGCTTGATTGAGCGGTTGAGCCAGGTAAACAACACCGTTTCCTGATCGAGATTATCTAATCCGTACTGAATATTCGAAGATCTCAACTTCCAGGTCAGATGATGGAGAATAACCGCGGCTGAAACCGATATATTCAGGCTGTCGATAAAGCCGTAGATCGGGATTCGCAGATATTCGTCGGCAAGGGACAGCATCCTGTCCGACAAACCGTAGAGTTCGTTGCCGAAAACAATTGCGGCCGGACCTTGGCGGATGTCGAAGTCTTCCAGATTTACCCCATAGGGCTGAGGCGATGTGGCTACCACCCGGTAGCCCTGATTGTGCAGGGCCTCAACGGCTGCTTCGGTATTGTCCCCGGCATTCCGGAACCGGTGAATATCGACCCAGGAGCCGGTGCCGAGGGCGATATCCTTATTCACCCGGAAGGAATTGCGGTTTTCGATGACGGTAAAATCCTGAATTCCGAAGCAGTCGCAGCTTCTTACCACGGCGCTGCCGTTATGTGCCTGGTACAGGTCTTCGAGCACTACGGTAAAATACCGGCTCCGTTCGCGAATGGAGCGATGCATTTTGGCCAGCCGCTCGGGGGTAACAAAGGAGGAGAGATACTGCACGAGCGCTGATCGTGTTTCCGGGTCGAAGTCATTCGCCCGATAGCCCATAGTTACTGCTCCCGATCGTGGTGATGGAATTGTATATACCACGACGGCGGGGTTTATGGAAGCTGTGTTTTCCCGGCAGGCTGGACTAGATCCAC